>JAAESG010000284.1 GCA_024229615.1 Gammaproteobacteria bacterium
TCTATCGGCATATTGCTGAACTGGCCCTGCTTTTCTTTGTGGTAGTTGACTGTGACGTTGGGATCCTTTAACGGATGGCCGGTCAAAACGCACGCGACTCGTTCATCAGGGCCGATGATATTGTCGGCCCTGAGGTGTTTCAGGCCTGCTATTGTCGCCGCCGAAGCTGGCTCACAACCCAGGCCATGTTTACCTATAATAGCTTTTGCATCTAAAATCTCTTCATCCGGGACCGCTCGCACGATGCCGTTACATATATCGATTGCCCGAAGACATTTCTTCAAATTGACCGGCCGGGATATTTCTATCGCTGAGGCACATGTATGCGGCGAAAAGTTGCGGGCCGTAAGGTCGGCGTAATAATCATCGATAATTTTCTGGTCAACATTGCCATCGTTCCAGACGAGTTTTTTGTTATTGACCAGGTCGGTCAGTGTATCGGCGCCGGTAGCATTGATAATCGCCATTCGCGGTACGCGCTTAATCAAACCGAGCTGCTTCAATTCCGAAAAGGCCTTTCCGAAAGCGCTGGAATTACCAAGATTGCCGCCGGGCACAACAATCCAGTCCGGCACATCCCAGCCCAGCCCTTCGATAATGCGATACATTATGGTCTTTTGTCCTTCCAGCCGGAACGGGTTCAGTGAATTGAGCAGGTACAGACCCAGTTTCGTGCAGACATCCTGAACCTGTCGCATGCAGTCATCGAAATCGCCGAGTATTTGAATCGTTTTCGCGCCGTAATCCATCGCCTGGCTAAGTTTACCGAATGCGATCCGGCCTGAACCGATAAACACCGTGCATTTAACGCCGCAGCTATGCGCATACAAGGCCACCGATGCCGAGGTATTGCCCGTCGATGCGCATGCGCTCGAAGTAGCGCCAACCATTTTTGCATGACTGAAGGCCGCCGTCATACCGTTATCTTTGAACGAGCCGGAAGGATTGAGCCCTTCATATTGCAGATGCAGAGATCCTGGCTGCATATCGACATATTCAGCGACGGCGTCATTTTGCTGCAAGATGGTCTGGCCTTCGTTGATAGTAACTTTATATTTGTCTTCGCAGAAGCTGATTAACTCGCGAAACCGCCATACGCCGGACAAATCCAGCCGATTGTCTCTGGTTGCCCAGCGTTTTGCAAATTCGCTTAATTTACCGGGGACCTTGATTTTGTCCCA
>JAAESG010000285.1 GCA_024229615.1 Gammaproteobacteria bacterium
GCGACTAGCCAGAACGGGAGGAATTGTGGTGATTTCAACGCGCAGCAAGTACTACCAGCAGAGCAACTTCCAATGGCTGGTCGATGACCTGGTCGACAACGGGCGAATGGTGCTACTGCAGGTGGTCAAGGATGCGCCCTATAACCAGGATGGAACCGGGCACTACTGGGTGTTTAGGGTCTGTTAGCACGGCTTGAGTTGCCCTGGTTTATCCGGCTTTAGTCATGCTGTTCGGGTTTGCGGGCGGATTTTGATCAGTATTGCTCAGAAATTTGTTTTGTATTCCAGTTAGTGATTGAATCGGGGTCGATGTTCATTTTAAATATGGTATCCCACCAGGGTCTGTTAAACACAATATCGTCGGAGAGGTTTCCATGCCGTCCAAGCAGTTACATGTAATCAGCCATTGCGAAAAATCCCCCTGGTTTTCCCGTACCTGGAGTGAAAATGCATTTTACAGCGAGTATGCCGGGCGACTGGTATTGCTGTCGCTTGGAAACGATACGCTAGAAGAGTATTGGTCTTTAAGAAGATCGGTTGGATTATTCGACGTGCCCGAACGTCCTGTCGAAATCAAAGGCAAGGATGCACTCGGGTTTCTGAACCGGGTGTTTACACGACCGCTCGACAAGCTACGCATCGGTCGCGGTAGCTATGGTCTGCTGTGCCACCGGGGCGGCGGTATGGTTTGCGACGGTATCCTGTTTAAACTGGCCGAAGATCATTATTGGTATGTGCATGCCGATGCCGATGTCTACCTTTGGCTCGAAGCGCTAGCGGTTGAATACGAGGTCCAAATTCGCGACCCCGGTTCATGGGTCCTGCAAGTGCAGGGGCCCAAATCCCTCGATGTGTTGGCCAAGGCCTGTGACCGTGAAGCAGCGCAGGAATTTCGATATTTCGACGCTTTCCAGGGACGGATGGGTGGGCAGAAAGTGCTGGTCAGCCGCACCGGCTGGTCAGCTGAACTCGGTTTCGAAGTATATAACCTGGATGCCGATGTCGATGGGCCTGCCCTGTGGGACCACCTGATCGCTGCCGGTGCTGAATTTGGTATGGCCGGTTGTAGTCAACTGGCGATGAACATTCGCCGCATCGAAGGTGGGATACTCAACTACCGCACCGATATGGATTGGCACACAACACCCTACGATATGGGTCTGGGTCAATTCGTCGATCTCGAAGGTCATGATTTTATCGGTCGTGACGCGTTGTGCAATGCCGTCAAAGAACCACGCTTTAGTGGTTTTAAATGTGAGGGGAGGCCGTTGAGATATGGTTCCGCGGTTATCTCTGCAGGCAACTCAGTCGGAAGGGTTACCGCCTACGAAGTTTCGCCTTACCTCGAATGTGGCGTCGGTTTTGTGTTACTCGATTCGGCCGACGGCATGAGTGCCACCGGCCTTTCTATTGTCGATAGTTCTGGCAACGATTGTCCGATCGAACTTGTGGATTTACCATTTTATGATGCCGAAAAAAATATTCCGCGCGGATTGCCGTCAGACGCCGATATCACCGGGTAATTAACACGCAACTGGATAAAAAAATGAAAAGTAGAACATCCATTTTGATTACCGGGGCCTCGGGTGGAATAGGCCGAGCCGCCGCGATTGAATGCGCTGAGCGCGGTGCCAGGGTCGCAGTACACTACAACGGCAGCCGCGAACGTGCCGAACAGACTTTGTCGGCTTTAGCCGGCGATGGTCACCAACTGTTCCAGTGCGACATCACTGATCCCGCAGCGGTGGAGCAATTGATAGAAGATGCCGATAGCGCACTCGAAGGGCTCGATGTGCTGGTCAACAATGCGGGAATTTCGCAGAGACTCCGCTTCGATGAAATCGACTATGCCACCTGGCAGAAAACCTGGCGACGCATCGTCGATACCAATCTTACCGCGGCCAGTAACCTGTGTTTTTGTGCCGGACAGAAAATGATACAACACGGTGGTGGCCGAATCGTAAACGTTTCATCGCGTGGTGCATTTCGTGGCGAACCATTGATGCCCTGGTACGGAGCATCGAAAGCTGGTATGAATGCGATGGGTCAATCCCTGGCCCAGGCGCTCGGCCCAAAGGCTGTGTATGTCTATACCGTGGCCCCGGGATTTGTCGAAACCGAAATGGCAGCAGCCGTGCTGGCCACGCCAGAGGGCGACAGCATCAGGAACCAGAGTAGCATCGGTCGTGTCGCGAAACCCGAGGAACTCGGCAAAACCATAGGCTTTCTGGCCTTCGAAGCGCCCGCTTTCATGACCGGCTGTATCGTCGATGTAAACGGCGCGTCTTACCTGCGTTCCTAGGAGTCTGTCGGACTTAGGGAAAATCCACTCGCCTCGCTACGATTCCCTAAATCCGACAGGCTCCTAGATCGCGATCTTCTATTGCGGACGCCGAGAAGCGCACTGTGGTGCTTTGTTTGCAAAGCTGACACACTGACTCGATATGGATACTACTGTAACCCTGCCATCCTGGGTTTTCTTACTGTTGCTGCTGACCGCATTGCTGTTGGTGCTCGATCGAATCCTGTTGCCGGGATTTCGCTGGTACTTGCGGCGCCGTGTGAATCGGGTTATCGAAGAGGTTAACACCCGGCTCGATATCGAGATCCGGCCTTTTCAACTCACGCGCAAGCAGGCATTGATCGACCAGCTGGTTTTTGACGACAAGGTTGTGGTGGCGATGAAGGAGTATGCGGCTGAGCACAATATGCCTCAGGAAGTTGTGCAAGCAAAGGTATTGCGCTATGCGAACGAAATTGCACCCTCGTTTAACGCTTATGTTTATTTCCGTTTCGGGTACTGGTTGGCCAAAGGTCTGGGCCGTATGCTTTACCGGATACGCGTGGGATTTCACGACGATAACCAGTTGTCGAAGATCGATCCGAACTCGAGTGTCGTATTCGTCATGAATCATCGCAGTAACATGGATTACGTGCTGGTTTCTTTCCTGGTGGCAGAAAGAACAGCACTTTCTTACGCGGTCGGTGAGTGGGCCAGAATCTGGCCATTACAATCGCTGATTAAGTCGATGGGGGCTTTTTTTGTGCGCCGTAATTCGCGCAATGCCCTGTATCGTCGGGTGCTCGAGCGCTACGTTAATCTTGCAACTCGCGCCGGTGTCTGCCAGGCCGTTTTCCTGGAAGGTGGACTGACCCGAGATGGCCTGCTGCGTCAGCCCAAGCAGGGTTTTCTCGACTACATGTTGCGTGACTATCATGCCGACATCGACCGTGACGTCGTATTTGTGCCGGTAGGCATCAACTACGACCGGGTACTGGAAGACCTGAGTCTGGTGCGCAAACTGGACCCGCAGGTCGAGAAAAAGAGCCTCTGGTTTGTGATCAGGACGAGTTTCAGGTTTGCGTTAAAAACCCTGTTGATGAGCCGCAGGAAGCGCTGGCTGAGATTTGGCTATGCCAGTGTCAATTTCGGTAGTCCGGTATCGGTGCATGAATTCTGCCAGCAACAGGCAATCGATCTGTCGAATCTGGATCAGGCATCGCGTTTCGAATATATCGAAAAGCTGAGCCACCAACTGATGGCTGAAATTGCCGATGTCGTGCCGGTGTTACCGGTCGCCTTGATGAGTGAAGTGATACTTGAAAATCAGTCCGAGTGGTTGAGTGATCTGGAACTGAAGACGCGGGCGGCAAAACGTATCGAAGAGTTGCAACGTCAGGGCGCGCCGATAAAGTTGTCGGCAAATGCCTGTGAAGGCGTCCTCTCGTCGGCTTTATCCATGCTTGAAGGTCGCGGGTTCATCGAGAACAGGGATAGTCTTGTGCGAGCCGACCCTGCGGGACTGGACGTGTTGAAATACTATGCCAACTCGATCGGGCAATGGAAAACCGACCCAGATTTAACCTGATATGGTTGACCTGCTGGTTGCTGCCGGCCTGATTACACGATTTAAAATATCGCTGCTGGAGATCATTCTTCCGGCACAACAGCGACGTCTTAAATCATCTTAACAGGCGCTAGTTTTTGAATGCTTCCAGTTCGATATACAGGTCGAGCACTTCTCCAATCGCCGGAAGTCCGTAGTTGACGCCATAGTCACTGCGTTTGATCGATCCGGTCGCGTCGAATCCGCAAACATCCTTTTTGTTGAACGGATGTTTGCCACAATTTATCGATGTAACTGTCAGCGTTACCGATTTACTAACACCCAAAATCGTCAAGTCGCCGGAAACTGATGCGAGCTTGTCGCCGTTCCACTGGACTGCGGTCGACTCGAAAGTGATGGTTGGGCTTTCCGCTGCGTTGAGGAAATCGGGTGATTGCAGGTGCGCATCGCGTTTGTCGTGACCGGTGTCTATAGACGTGGCATCGATTTCAATCTTGACCGACGCACTCTTGCTCGCGGGATCGTATCTGAGGCTGCCGGATTGTCGGTCAAATTTGCCGCGCATGGTCGAAAAACCGAGGTGGTTTATCGCGAAACTGACGTAGGTATGTCCTGGATCGATGGTGTAATTTGCTGCCAGTAGTGTATTGATCGGCAACGTTGCGAGGGTTGCCAGTAGTATTATTCTCTTCATTTGTTTCTCCTTTGTGTTGCTGTTTTAGTGTGTAAGACCATAAGCGAGGCCTTTTTGTTTCAATACCCCGAATCCGAACTGCCCGTCTGCCATACCCAGAAAGAGACAACGAGCGCAATTACCAGGCCGGGAATGCTCTGCACCAGGGCACTGAAAAACCGTGATTCAATTTTGCCCGGCACCAGGCTGGTCGCGGCGGGTATCGTCGCCAGCGGTATCAATGCGTACCAGGGTAATCTTGCCAACAGGACCGCAGCAATGCCAAACAGAGCCGGCGCCAGGATATAGGGCAGGGCTGTGAGCGATTTGCTCAAATGTGGGGATTTGACGGCATTGCCGAATAGTACCCAGGCCAGTAATACGGCTCCGGATGCGGCCGACAGGCTCAATGCAAGTTGGCCGAGCAATGCAGAGGCCGCGGCAGTGGCGCATAGACCGGTGCCGAGCATCAGGCTGAAACCGGCAGCGTGAAAGCTTGCGGGATCGCCAGTCAAGCGATCAAACGCCCAGGTCAGTGCTACCACCAATCCTACCGCGGCAGTTACGAATAGAGCGATACCGGTGATCTCCATGCGCATCGCGACCTTCCAGAAAACCCACAAAACTGCGAGCATTGGGAGCAGTACCAACAGGCTGCGCCTCAGATTGGCTCGCTGAATCACGCCTGGTGCCAACGCCGAGACGACAAGCGCTCCCAGTACCGCGAGGATGATTTTCCTGGTGCCGGTTAGAGGCGTGAGTGTTAATCCGTTGATCAGGCTCGCAGCGATCAGGAAGGCGGCGAAAATCGACCAGATCCAGGCGCTTGCGGTGACTTTTTTCAAACCGAGACTGAACAGTAGTGCCACGATAAACGGGGCGACTGCGCTCTGAATTTCCGGTCTGTTGAGAATCTGTTCCATCAGGGTTGGCTCGAGTTGTGGCTTTAGTCTAAAAATCACCATCAGCAATGCTGATATCTTTAGCTCGGTGCAGACTCCATATAGTTTGTTAAGAAGTATGCACTACATGCTAACACGCGATATTTTTACATCAAGATACCTATATTTGCGCTATAGTGCTGCAATTATGCAGCATATCAACTGGGACAATCTGCGCTACGTATTGATGGTTGCGAACAAGGGATCGATCGCAGCTGCCGCGCGTGAGCTTGGTGTGAACCGCACTACGGTATTGCGCCGCATTGGTACCTTTCAGGAAAATCTCAATTGTCGGATATTCGATCGTGGTGAGGCGGGGTACATACTGACCCCCGAGGCCGAAAAAATGCTCAACGCCGCGCGTGAGGTCGAAAATACCCTGTTCAACATGCAACGCCAGATCGCCGGTCACGAACTTAAACTCGAAGGCGAGCTGCGTGTCACCACCACCGATACTTTCATGCTTTCGATGCTGGGTCCGCATCTGGCGACTTTCAGGCAAAGGCACCCCCATATTGTTGTCGATTTAATGGTGACTAACAGTATCCTCGATCTTAACCGACGTGATGCCGATATTGCCATCCGACCTACCCGACAGCCGGATTCCAGCCTGGTTGGGAGCCGGCTTTGTGACGTCGAATTCGGTATTTATGCTACAGCTGAAATGCTTGCCGGAATTAATCCGGATGACATTTACAAAGCGCGCTGGATCGGATTCGTCGACAGCTTGCAGGCCACGCCCATTGGCAACTGGTTGGATGCCACGGTGGCGCTGGATAGAATATGCTTCCGTTGCGATTCATTCGTAGCGGTGCGTATTGCTGCGGAATCCGGAATTGGAGTCGCTTTACTACCGCGTTTCCTCGGTGACTCTTCGCAAACTCTGCAACCAGTGAAAGCTGTAATTGGTGAATTGACCACGGGCTTATGGATGCTGACCCATCCCGATCTGGTACGTTCCGCCAGGGTGAACGCCTTTATCGTACATTTTAACGAGGCGCTTGGTGCGTCCTGATTCGGGTTATGCCGATTCCGCCCAGGATCGTGAACAGTGCAACAAAATGCTGCCAGCTCACCGGTTCGGATAGTAGCCACGCGCCGCTGAAGAAAGCGACCACCGGAACCAGGTAGTTAATTGTCGACAAAAATGTGGGACCGGCGCGGTCGATCACGGCGAACAGGATGATGGTTGCTATCCCGGTGGGCCCGATGCCGAGCCAGATCACGGCGATCATCGAATCCTGACTGATGGAATTGTTTTCAGGTGCCAGTAACAGCCAGAAAGGCAGGATGAGCAGGCTCGCCATGACCAGAACGCCACAGGCACCGACCATCGGGCTGAAGCGCGGCAAGCGTTTGATCAGAATTGTATTGACCGCGTAGCAGGTGGCCGCGGTGAAAATAGCCAGGCCACTCCAGAATTCACGTCCGCCGCCTTCGAATACCGGCCCAAGCAATAGCGTAATTCCGGTAATACCGAGCGTGAAACCGATCAACTTGTAGCGATTGAGGGTTTCCCCTTCGACCAGGTAATGGGCAAATAGCATGGTCATTAACGGCATGATCGCCATGATCATGCCCGCGATACCCGAATTAACCGTTTGCTGTCCCCAGGAAATCAGAAAAAAGGGCAACGCATTACCGGCGATCGCCATCAGCAGAAAACCTCCCCAGATGCGCAGTTTGCGGGGAACGGTTTCTCCTCGGGCATAAACCACCAGCGCCAACACCAGTGTGCCGAGCACCAGTCGATAGAATACGATCGAAATCGGATCGATGGTTCTAACCGAGATTGCGATGATCAGGAAGGAGGTACCCCATAGCGCGACCAGGCTCAACAACAGGGCCCAGTTCAACAGGGAAGCTCTGGCCATCAAGGATTAGTCTTGCAGTTGCGGTAAGTTTCGATAGAGCTCGAGTGCTTCCGGGTTTGCGAGTGAATGTATATTCTTGACCGATCGGTCATGAACCACGTCGCGTACCGCGAGTTCGACAATCTTGCCCGATTTGGTGCGCGGTATTTCAGTTACCTGAACAATTTTGGCTGGTACATGGCGTGGCGTGCATTTTTCGCGCACGGTCCGTCGAATACGGGTTTCTAGTGCCTCGTCAAGCTCGATTCCCGCTTGCAATACGACAAACAGGACTACGCGCACATCGTCCTGCCAATCCTGCCCAATCACGATACTCTCGACGACTTCCCCGAGTTGCTCGACATGGCGGTAGATTTCCGCCGTGCCGATGCGCACGCCACCTGGATTCAGGGTGGCGTCGGAGCGGCCGTAAATGATAATGCCGTCGTGGTCTGTGAGCATGACGTAGTCGCCGTGATGCCAGACATTGTCGAAGCGGGCGAAATAGGCGTTGTGATACTTTTCGCCATTTTCATCGGCCCAAAAATAGACCGGCTGGCAGGGGAAGGTCTGCGTGCAGACCAGCTCACCCTTCTGGTTTCTGACCGGGTTGCCGCTTTCGTCGAAAACTTCAACCGCCAGACCGAGGCCGCGACACTGAATCTCACCACGATAAACCGGTAGTAATGGGCAACTGATAACGAAACAGGAAACGATGTCGGTGCCACCGGAAACCGAGGCCAGGCAAAGGTCCTGTTTGATGTTTTGGTAAACATAATCGAAGCTCTCCGGCGCCAGAACCGAACCGGTGGAAGCAAGCGTACGCAATTCCGACAGATCGAACTTGTCACGCGGTCGTAAAGCGGCATTTTTCATCGCGTCGATGTACTTGGCCGAGGTGCCGAAAATAGCCATGTTTATCTCTTCCGCATAGCGCCACAACACTTCTCCATCCGGATAAAACGGTGAGCCATCGTAAAGCACCAGTGCGGCTTTACTGGCGAGTGCGCTGACTAGCCAGTTCCACATCATCCAGCCCAACGTGGTGAAGTAAAATACGCGATCCCCGGGATGCACGTCGCAATGCAGCATCTGTTCCTTCAGGTGCTGGATCAAGGTGCCGCCGACCTTGTGCGTGATGCACTTGGGTTTTCCGGTGGTGCCTGAGGAATAAAGCACGTAAAGCGGGTCGTTGAACCCGCGTGGCACAAACTCGATTTGAGCAACCGGGTTGGCGATGATATCGCTCCAGTCGACTGCATCGATGCTGTTGCTGAAACCCGCCAGGTTTATCTGCACAATCTGCTCGACGCTCGGCAACAGTGCAGCGATGCGTTTGATCTTGTCGCTGAGTTCGTGGCGCTTGCCGTTGTAAAAGTAACCATCCACGGTGAACAGGAATCTCGGTTCGGTCTGGCCGAAACGATCGACGACGCTGTCCTCGCCAAAGTCGGGCGAGGTCGAAGTCCACACCGCACCGAGGCTGGTCACCGCTAGCATCGCGACCACGGCCTCGGGCATGTTGGGGATGTAGGCCGCGACCCGGTCGCCGGGCTGCAGACCTTTCGCTTTCAACCAGGCGGCGACACTCGCTACCTGCGCGTAGATTTGGTTGTAGCTCAGCGTGTAGTCGACCTGGTCCTCTGCGCGAAAATAAATCGCAATTTCGTCATTTCTTACGCGCAGCAGGTTTTCCGCGAAGTTGAGGCTGGCATCTGGAAACCATTGCGCCGTTTCAATATTGTCGCCACCGACCAGAATGCGTTCACCCTTGTCGCCGACGATACCGCAAAAGTCCCAGACCTCGGACCAGAAAGACTCTTTTTGATGCAGAGACCATTGATATAGCGCGTCATAGTCCTCGATCGAAAGGCCGTGCCGTTGATTCACCAGCGCGATGAAACGCGTCATATTGGCCGTGTCGATGCTGGCCTGGCTGGGTGTCCACAGGGGTTGCTGTTCAGTCATTGTAAATGTTGTTTTGCCTTCAATTGTCGATGTACCGGAATGCTAATTTGGTTAACTGCCCTCTCGGGAAGCAAGAATCCTGGTGTATGACGGGGTTGCCAGATCCCGGATATGCGCTGCGCGCATTCCGGGATGACCACACAATCGCACCATCATAGCAAGATTCCCGCTTGCGCGGGCCCTAGCCCGCATTTCTCACCACCTTATCTACTGCGACGACGCTATGCCGCACCCTGCCTGCATCCGCCCTGAACCTACGGATTCAGGATAGTGTCAACTATGCCTGCGCACCCTCCGAACATGGGTTGCCGGTAACTGCAAGCAATGTTCGCAGTGGTCGCAAAATACAGGCAGAGCACGACCTCTCGTCGTCTCGCAACGAGTGGTGGTGAGAAATGCGGGCGTGCGTGAGCCGGGTTGAGGTTTCGGAATGACATCAAGCCATTTTCCATATTGCGTGGTGGTCCGACCTACTGGAATGATAATTAAGTTAACAGCACTCATCGGAAGCCAGCTCCATGTTGTGAGACGGGTTTGCAAGATCCCGGATATACGCAGTGCACATTCCGGGATGACTACTTCGGGCTGCATCGCAGCCCGGAGTAGTCACTTGCCCTTCCACACCGGATCGCGTTTTTCGGCGAAAGCCTTGAAACCTTCCATGTTATCTTCGCTGTCATAAAGCGTATCGACTGTTTCAAACTGTCGCTTGGTGATCCAGTTCATCGCTTCCTGAAATTTCATCGATTCGGCTTCGCGCGCGACTTGCTTGATCGAAGCGAATACCAGCGGTGGCCCGGCAGCGAGTTCACGAGCGACTTCCCATACCCGGTCCATCAGCAAGTCAACCGGCATGGCTTCGTTGATCAGACCCCAGCGCAACGCTTCCTCGCAATCCATCCAGCGTCCCCGGTACAGCATTTCCATCGCGATGTGGTAGGGGATGCGTTTGGGTAGTTTGATTGTCGCTGCATCGGCGAGGGTACCTGCCCTGATTTCGGGCAGGGCAAAGGTCGAATGATCGGAGGCATAGATGAGGTCGGCAGAGAGCATCATCTCGAAGCCTCCACCGACCGCCATACCGTTGACAGCCGCGATTACCGGCTTGTTGAGGTCACGCAATTCCTGCAAACCGGCAAATCCGCCGACGCCATAATTGCCGTCCACGGCGTCGCCATCGGCAGCTGCTTTCAAATCCCAGCCGGCGCAGAAGAATTTGTCGCCTGCGGTCTTGATGATGGCAACACGCATTTCCGGGTCATCGCGAAATCCCTGGAATATTTCGCCCATTTCCCGACTGGTCTCGAGATTGATGGTATTCGCCTTTGGCCGATCCAGGGTAACTTCTAAGATCCCGCCTTCGCTGCGGGTGGTAAGTACATCAGACATTTATTTCTGCTCCTCTAGAACGATAAGTGCATCGGCAGCAAACACGCCTTCACCTTGCGCACCGATCAGTAATGGGTTGACGTCAAGCTCGATCAGCGAGTCGGCGTTGGCGATTGCGTATTGCTGGATTGCCAGGATGGCATCAACGGTTGCATCGATGTCGGCCTGTGGTTTTCCGCGGTAACCCTTGAGTAACGGCGCCGATTTGAGGGTCAGCACAGCCGTCTCGATTTCATCGCGTTGTGATGGGATTAACAGGGTAATCACATCCTTTAACAGTTCGACCAGGATACCGCCGCTGCCAATCGTCAAAACCAGGCCAAATTGCGGGTCGCGTGTCACCCCGACAATAAGCTCGGCCAAAGCCGGTTTCATCGTTTCCAGGTAAAGGCGATCGCTCAATTTGAACAGATCGGTCGCCGCCTCGTGGATTTCTTCCGCACTGGATAGATTGAGTCGCACCGCATTGTGCTCCGTTTTGTGTGCGATGCCGAGCGCTTTCAATACCAGCGGGGAATCGAGTGACGCGGAGTAATCTTGTGCGGCCTCTATCGAATCGACTACCAGGCCAGCCGGTATCGGGACCCCCATCGAATTCAAGTCTTGCTTGGCGGCAGCCTCATCCAGCGTAATCCCACTGTCATTGAGCGTTCCAAGTTGCATCACCGGGACGGGATGATTTTTACGCCAGGCCAGGCCGATGTCGGCAGCTACCTCGGTTGCGTGCAAGGCTTCGTCGATGCCAAAGAAACTGACAATACCGCGCTCGCGATAATTCTCTGTGTACTCCTCGGGAATGTTTTCCGTCATACCGACGACAAAAGCACCGTTTGCGTTGTTTTCCTTGAGCGCGGCCTCGAAGGCATCGACAGCGATATGCCATTCCCAGTCGTCGCAGCGCGTCGGGTGGGGAAAGTCGATAATCAGGTAATTCATGTCGAAGCCAATCGCTGCCATCGAGCTGTAGGTTGCCTGCATGACGTCTCGATTACCCCAGCTATAGGTGTGATAATCGAGGGGGTTGGCGATCGTAACCAATGACCCCAGGGCTTTTTGCAACGGCGCCTTCTGTGCTTTGCTGAGGTCTGGAAAAAAGACTTTACGTTTTTCCGCCGAGTCGGCAATGATGCTGGCTTCACCGCCGGAACAACTCATCGAAGACACGCGATAACCGTGCAGCGGACCATATTGGTGTAACAGTTTCAGCGTTTCCAGGAACACGGGTATCGAATCCACCTGGCCAAAGCCGTTGCGTTCGAGAAAGGCGCTACTAACCGCGTGTGAACCCACCAGCGACGCGGTATGTGATACTGCAGCGGCCTGAGCTTGCTCACTTTTACCGACCTTGTAGATGACCACGGGCTTGTTCAGTTCACGTGATTTTTGAGCGAGATCTTCGAAGGCGGAAATCGAGTCGAAACCTTCGATATAAATGCCGAGCGTGGTCACTCGCGGGTCTTCGAGCAGGTTAAGCGCCAGTTCTGAAATGCCGACCAGGGCCTGGTTGCCGACCGTAAAGATGTAGGACAGGGGCAGACCGCGCTTTTGCATCGTAAAATTGATCGCGATGTTGGACGACTGCGCGATGATGGCAACACCGGTATTGCCGCTGTCGAGGCGCTTGCCACCCTGTTGGTCCGGCCATAGCAATGCACCATCGGCATAGTTGATATAGCCGTAACAGTTTGGACCGAGTACCGGCATCTCGCCGGCGGCTTCGATCAGTTTGGATTGCAGTTCACCCCCGGCTTCGTCGGCTTCGAGAAAACCGGCCGCAAAACAGACCCCGCCGCCACAACCCAGGTCGCGCAATTGTCTGACTACCTCGATCGTAAGATGACGGTTAACACCGATAAACGCGGCGTCGGGCGCACCGGGCAAATCCTCGATCGATTTATAGGCGGGTAATCCGTGGACTTCACTCTTGACGGGGTGGACCGGCCAGATTTGGCCTTCGTAACCCATCAGTTTGCATTGCTCGACCACGCGACCGGCCTGCAGACCGCCGATGGCGGCGATCGATTTGGGTCGAAGGACTCTTTCCAGCCGCATTGCTACATCAACCACCGAGTGGGCGCAGTAGCTCACGCGAAATGATGTGGCGCTGGATTTCGGAGGTGCCATCCCATATGCGTTCGACGCGAGCGTCGCGCCAGAACCTTTCCAGGGGTAATTCATCCATCAGGCCCATACCGCCAAAAATCTGGATCGCCTCGTCGGTGACACGGGCCAGCATTTCGGTGGCGAATACCTTGGCGCTGGCAATTTCGCGGTTTGCCTCTAATCCCTCGTCGAGTCGCCAGGCCGCCGATAATGTCAGCCAGTCGGCCGCATCGATGTCGGTAATCATGTCGGCGAGTTTGAAGGACACCCCCTGAAACTTACCGATCTGTTGACCGAATTGCTTACGTTCTGCCGCGTAGGGCAGGGCATATTCAAATGCGCGCCGCGCACGGCCGACACTGGTGGCGGCGACGGTTAAACGGGTCGCGTAAAGCCAGTCGTTCATGACCTCGAAACCGCCATGCAACTCCCCCAGGATCTGACCGGTCGGTAGACGGCAATTGTCGAAGTTTAAAATACAATTTTTGTAGCCTCGATGGCTGACCGAGTTGTAGCCGGGTCTGATTTCGAATCCGGGTGTGCCGCGGTCGACCAGGAAGCAGGTGATTTTCTTCTTCGGTCCCCGCGGGGTTTCCTCTTCGCCTGTAGCAATGAACACGATGACGAAATCCGCGATATTGGCATGGCTGATGAAGTGCTTGCTGCCGTTGACGACCCAGTCACCGCCACTCAGTTTGGCACTGCATTTCATACCGCGCACATCAGAGCCGGCGCCAGGCTCGGTCATTGCCAGCGCATCGAATTTCTCGCCCTTGACTGCGGGGAACAGATATTTCTCCTGTTGTTGTGCATCGCAAGCCTGCAGAATGCCCGAAGGACGTCCGAAGAATACCGCGAGTGCGTTGGAAGCACGCCCCAGCTCCCGTTCGAGCAAGGTGAAATCCAGGTTATTCAAACCGCCGCCACCAAATTCATCGGAGATGTTGGCCGCGAAGTAGCCTGCTTCAAGGCACTTGTCGCGAATTTCGTGCCCGAGCTCCAGCGGTACTTCACCGCTGCGTTCGACTTCCGCTTCGTGTGGATAAATTTCGTTTTCGACGAAGCTTCTGACCGTATCGACGATCATTTCCTGTTCAAAACTGAGTCCGAAATCCATTATTTTCTCCAGATATTCGTGTCATTCCGATACGTCGGCCCGCCGCTTGCGTGGCCCTCAGCGTACGCTGGGTTGACGTCTGTAAAAATTTATTCATCGTTGGCTGCCTGCAGCAACTGTTGTTCGTAGCGCGCGAGCGTTTTGCCGGCACCCCAGTTGTTACCCTTGAGTGCCTGCAGGATCGCAATAAGATTGTCATCACGGATGATTTCCAAATCGCGTGGAGTCAGCCCATCGGCCTGGGTTTCGCATTGATCGCCAACATCATTGACGAATTCCTCCGTCAGCTCGGGTACATCCATCAGCTTGGTCCATGGCCATTTCAGGCAGGGGCCGAACATTGCCAGCATCGCGCGCATGCCGCCTTCGCCACCGGCGAGATGAAAGGTTTGCATAGTGCCCATTTGTGCCCACCTGAGGCCCGGGCCATAGGCAATGGCGGCATCGATTTCTTCAGCAGTGGCAACTTTGTCATGTAACAGCCAAAGCGCTTCTCGCCACAGGGCTTCCTGCAAGCGATCCGAAATAAAGCCTTCAATCTCAACCCGACAATGCAACGGGTGCATGCCGATCCCGGCATAAAAATTTTTTGCCCATTCAATATATCCAGGATCGGTTTTATTGCCACCGACCAATTCGACCAGCGGTAGCATATAAACCGGATTAAAAGGGTGGGCAACCATGAGGCGTTCAGGATGTTTCATCTCGGCTTGCAATTCGCTCGGCATGATGCCTGATGTGGAGGAGGTGATGACCGCGTCGGGCTTGGCGCTGGATTCGATTTCTGCATATACAGTGCGTTTGATATCGGGTCTTTCGGGAACGGATTCGATAATTAGTTGAGCATTTCTCGATGCATCGGCAGCCGAGTCGTACCAGGTAACAGCACCTTTTGTCGGGCGTGGTGCGCTGGTCAGTTTTGCAAATGCGCGTTCGGCATTTGCCAGCACCGCGTCAAACTTGGCCCTGGCATCCGGGGCTGGATCGAAAACATTAACATCGATACCGTTTTCGATAAGACGTGCCGCCCAACCACCACCGATAACACCGCCGCCAATGACGGCAGCTGTATTTGTTTCAAGCATGTAAATATCCTCTTATTTTGATACCGGGGCGCGTTTCTGTAACTGCATCTTCTCGCGAACTTCGGTCGGGGTCATCAATGTCGCACCCATATTGGTGACGATGGTGGCCGCCATTTCAACCAGTTGCGCATTGGTTGCCAGTTCGCCTTTACGTAACCACAGGTTGTCTTCGAGACCGACGCGCACGTTGCCGCCAGCGAGCACCGCAGCCGCGGCAAATGGCATTTCATTTCGGCCGATCGAAAATGCCGAGAAGGTCCAGCTCTCAGGTGTGTTATTGACCATCGACATGAAGGTATTCAGGTCATCGGGCGCACCCCAGGGAATGCCCATGCACATCTGAATCATGACCGGGTCCTGAATAATGCCTTCTTCGACCAGTTGTTTGGCAAACCACAGGTGCCCGGTTTCAAAAACCTCGATTTCGGGGCGTACACCGAGATCGGTCATCATCTGACCCATGGCACGAAGCATGCCTGGTGTATTGGTCATGACATAGTCGGCTTCGGCGAAATTCATTGTGCCGCAATCGAGCGTGCATATTTCAGGCAGGCATTCAGCCACGTGTGCCACGCGTTCGGTCGCGCCGGCCATGTCGGTGCCGACCTCGTTCAACGGCAAAGGATTTTCCGGATCGCCAAAAACCATGTCGCCACCCATGCCCGCGGTGAAGTTGAGTACGACGTCGGTTGCGGAATCACGGATGCGTTCGGTGACTTCCCTGTAGAGATCCACACGCCTGCTCGGCTTGCCGGATTCGGGATCGCGAACGTGGCAATGCACGATAGCGGCGCCTGCCTTGGCGGCATCGATTGCACTATTAGCGATTTGTTCTGGCGAGCGCGGCACGTGAGGAGAACGGTCATGGGTGCTGCCGGATCCGGTCACTGCGCAGGTAATGAAAGGGTTCATGTTGGCTGATAAAGGCATCGCACACCTCCGTTGATCGAACGCGAATCATGTCACGGATGGCTAAATGGTGATTGCGCTTTCACGCAAAATATTTGACAATTTACGCAATGAATATCTTCACACCCAGTGACGATAGGCTTCGCGTAACGCTTCTGGTTTTACCCGACTCATCGATGATGTCGTTAGCCTCGGCGCTCGATACCATGCGCGCCGCGAATCGCATCGCCGGTCGTAGCCTGTTCGTCTGGAACATTGCCACCATCAACGGTAAATCGGCGCCTCTTACCTGTGGTCTGTCGGTTGAACCCGATGCGGTGTTCGACCATGAATTAAATGGCGACGTATTGATTATCATTGCCAGTTTCAATCAACAACAGCATGCTGGACCGACACATTTGAGGTTGATCAAACGTCTTGCGCGCAATTTCTCGGCAGTTGGCGGAATCGAGGCCGGTAGCTGGATTCTGGCGCGCAGCGGTTTACTGGAACGTAAATCAGCCACCACCCACTGGGAAGACCTGGAAGAATTTGCCACCCACTTCCCGTGGGTCGATCTCAAGCCGGACCGTTTTGTCATCGATGGCTCGGTATTTACCACCGGCGGTGCTTCACCCACTTTCGACTTCATGCTCTACCTGATTCGCAGCCGCTACGGCTATCCGCTCGCGATCGAGGTTTCGAGCGCCTTTATTTATGACGGGGCGCACAGCGCCACCGATACACAGTCGCTGGTCTCGCTGGGTATGCTGGAAAACAATGAGCCCAGGGTCGCCGCCGCCATTCACGTGATGGAGCAATATATCGATGAACCGATCGCGGTGAAAGCAATTGCCCACCGAGTGAAGATATCGGTACGCATGCTCGAATACCTGTTCAAACAAACCCTGAATATGTCGCCTGCCTCCTACTATCGTCGTTTGCGGCTGCAGACGGCGCGTCGCATGGTGGTCGATACTCGACTCAAGTTACAGGAAATCGCAATCCGCACCGGGTTTAATTCGCTGTCCTCGTTTTCTCGCCTGTTCCGGAATTACTACCAGCAATCACCGGGCGAATGCCGAAAGCAGGCGCGTGCCACGGTATGACTTGCATGCTCCGCGGTCATATTCGTGCCCTGAAATAACGCTTTGCCCCGAGGAAATCGCCGTTAAAAATGAGAACTAGGTCTCCAAATGACCTGCCGGTTTTTGAACTAAACTCGTACGACTATGTTGAATTGACGGAACGATATGCTCGATTACCTTGCGCTCGGAATTCTGATTTTCACCGCGACCAGCCTGCTGTTTGGCGCCATCGCAATCCTCGATATACCCTATAAAATAGCCGTAAGTCGCCATCATCCCCACCGGGATGCAATTTATTATGCCGGCTGGGTCAGCCTGTTTACGTTGCACGCAATCTGGCCGCTATTGTGGATCTGGTCCGCTGCCTACAGCGAAGATCAGCGTCCGAGGTTCAGCCAGATGAGCGAAGATACAGCGATCAATGACAAAGCGGTTGCGGAGGCGGGCGATGCCAATGCAGAGATCGATCAGTGGGATGCGGATATCACCGATTCGGTTACCTTGCTTCGGCACAAGTTCGAAGTGCTCGACGACCGCATCGAGCGTATCGAAAAAGCAATCATCAATGCGACCGAAGCGGCTTAACCGCTAAAAGGAGAGGCAGACCGATGGAATTATTTTTAATCTCGAGCTATACCGCTCTCTGTATTGCACTTTTCACCGTATTGAGAATGCCCCTCAACAGGGTAAGCGTGCCCGCCGCCTCGATCGGCGGGGCTGTGCTGGTCTTCGCGACCATACAGTTGTTGAATTTCTACCACCCTTACTCTGGTGAGAGCCGGCAGTATCTGAGCGCTACGCCGATCGCACCGAGTGTCACCGAGCAGATCACGGAAGTGCCGATGACGAATGGGGAACATAATCTGGTTGCCTGGTTTCATCAGAACAGCCGCTTTCGCCTCAACGACGGCAGCGCAGCTGAAGTGACTTTCGATAGCGTTCCCGGCAAGGTATTCTCGGGCAAGCTGCGGATGGTGCTGCCGTCAACGGGTGAGTGGGACGAGGTTGTTTACTTCGATTCGTTTACTGCGGAAAGTCAGCGTCGAATTCCGGTGCTGATCAACATTACCGATCCCCGTTATGCAGCATACTTATCGCAGGTTCCAGATGGCTCCCACGCACAGACCGCAGTTTACGGCGAACAGTTTCACGAACTCGCGGTGGTACGCAAGACTCTGTTGCGCATGTCCGCCTGGATGAATTACCTGACTCTTTTCTCGTAGGAGGGGAGTAACCTGAAAAATCGTGGCTGGTTCTCTAATCTCTCTCGCTAGACAGTGGATCCAAAATCTGCCGCGAAGTCTTCGGCATACTGTCTGAACCTGATCCCGGGGCGCCCCAGCAAGGCTTCGACGGTGTCGGTGACGTCGGTATCGCTGTTGGTCCCGGCTCGAACTGCGTTGAACAGCCCCAGCATTGAATCAATGGATGGTTTATCCCATTCAGCCGTTTGCAGCTCTTGTTGGTAGACCTCCGGCGCTATATCGATATAGGCGATGCTTCGACCGGTGGCCTCTGATAACTGTTTGGCCACGTCTGCGTGTGACAGGGATTCCGTCACCATGATGTAGGCTTTACCTTAGTGTCCCGGGGTGGTCAGCGCAGCGACGCCCATTGACGCAACATCGCGATGATCCACGAGTCCAATTCGACCATCTGCTGCCGGCAGGCGAATACAGTCGTTGACCACGAAGGATTCAAAATTCTGCATGATCCACATGGGTTTCAAGTGTGTGAAATCGAGCCCGCTAGCTTCCAGTTGACGTTCACACTCCCCATGCCACTGGAAAATAGGCAGGTCCTTATCCTCTTCAGTTCCATCGCTGGACAGTCGAATCACGTGTTGCACACCGCATCGCCTGGCCACCTTCAGCACGTTGGCCTGAAGTTCGACGATATCGGGTTGGTCGAAGGAGGCCAGAAACAGCTTGTCGATTCCCTGCATTGCCGCGGTGAGTGAAGCCGTATCCCGGTAGTCGCCAATCACAGTCTCTACGGAACCTTCCAGAATAGGTGCTCGAGTCGAATCGCGGACGAGAATCCGGATGGGGATTCCTGTTTCCACGAGTTGGTGAGCGATTTCTCCGCCGAACAATCCGCTTGCCCCGGTTACCAGTATTGAGCTCATGTCATCGATGTTCGCACGATTGGGAAATGGTCGCAATATGAGCCGGTAAGCAATGGTAGGCAGGGTGAAATTTGGCGCAAATAGACAATCGGCAGTCGCGCGTAAATCCTACTCGGCGTCCGGCTGTGATAATATCCGTCGATTCGATAGGGTTATATTGGCTGTTGCAGTATCACAGAGGTGGATTTACTGCACCGGGAGAGTCTCTGCCGCTTGATTCCCGGGGAAATGTCGATAGAATATTCCGCCTTCGAATCAGGACTGGTGCGCTTTATCGGCCTCGAAGAGCTAGCGGATGCGTACGGTTCAGAAGCGATTTACATGAATTGGGTGCCGAGGTTGAAGTCGAAATTTCGGAGTTTGTATTAAGCCACGGTGATCGAGGATTTCCCCTTCGATCCCCAGAACAAAAGTTGCGAGCGTAATGAAAATAATGGTATGTGTGAAACGCGTGCTCGACCCCCAGGTCAAGGCGCGCGTCAAAGCGGACGGATCGGGTGTCGATCTGGCAAACGCCAAGATGACGATGAATCCTTTTTGTGAAAACGCGCTGGAAGAAGCGTTGCGCCTGCGTGAAGCCGGCACCGCCGACGAAATTATCGTGGCATCGGTCGGTGGTGGCAAAACCGAAGAAACCCTGCGACACGGTCTCGCCATGGGTGCCGATCGTGCGATTCAGGTCGTGACCGAGGATGCTCTGGAGCCATTGGCGATTGCCAAGGTATTGAAGAATATCGCCGAGCAGGAAGATGTTGGCCTGGTGCTGGCGGGCAAGCAGGCCATCGACGACGACTCCAACCAGACTGCACAGATGCTGTCGGCTCTGCTCGGCTGGTCTTTGGCGACTTTTTGTTCGGATATCAAGTTCGACGGTGACAAGGCGACGGTAATCCGCGAGGTGGATGCCGGTCTCGAAACTATCGAGGTCAAGATGCCAGCCGTCATGAGTGCGGACCTGCGCCTCAACGAGCCGCGTTACGTCAAGCTACCCGACGTAATGAAAGCCAAGCGCAAGCCGATGGACAAGATCGAACTCGACAGCCTCGGGCTCGATACTGCCAACCGCCTGACTACTTTGCAGGTCGAGGAACCGGAAGGTCGTGCCGCCGGTGTGATTGTCAACAGTGTCAGTGAGCTGGTGGAAAAACTGCGCAACGAAGCGAAGGTGATTTAGTCATGGGAAATCTTGTAATCGTCGAACACGACAATAACGAAGTCGCCGCCGCGACCCTGCACGCGGTTACCGCCGCACAGCAAATCGGTGGCGATATCGACCTGCTGGTTGCGGGTGAAAGCTGCGGTTCAGTCGCCGATGCGGCTGCCAAAA
The DNA here is from genome assembly GCA_024229615.1 of Gammaproteobacteria bacterium. Taxonomy (GTDB): domain Bacteria; phylum Pseudomonadota; class Gammaproteobacteria. Next base: position 20,409 of record JAAESG010000285.1, read on the forward strand.
TCGCTGGCGTCAATGCGGTAAAAGTTGCCGATGATGCGAAGTTCGGACATCACCTGGCGGAAAACCTGGCGACCCTGATCGTCGAAGTCGCCCCGGCTTACAGTCACGTGTTGGCCTCGGCCACCACTTTTGGCAAGAATGTCATGCCGCGTGCTGCGGCACTGCTCGACAAGGCGCAGATTTCGGAGATCGTCGAAGTCAAATCGCCAGACACTTTTGTACGCCCGATCTATGCGGGTAATGCGTTGGCCACGGTACAGTCGTCGGACGAGATCAAGATGATCACCGTGCGCACGATCAAATTCGAAGCCGCGGCGGCCGAAGGTGGCTCTGCCAACGTCGAGGCGATCAGCGGCGGTGTCGATGCCGGCCTGTCGAGCTGGGTCTCTCAGGCCGTTTCCAACAACGATCAGGTTGACCTGACTTCGGCCAAGATCGTCGTTTCTGGCGGGCGCGGTATGCAGTCCGGCGACAACTTCGGCATGCTGCATTCGGTCGCCGATAAACTCGGTGCCGCCGTAGGTGCCTCGCGTGCCGCGGTCGACTCCGGATTTGTGCCGAACGAATTCCAGGTCGGTCAAACCGGTAAGGTCATTGCCCCCGATCTGTACATCGCCGTCGGAATCTCCGGTGCGATCCAGCACCTCGCCGGGATGAAGGAAAGCAAGGTCATCGTCGCGATCAACAACGATAGCGAAGCACCGATCTTCCAGGTCGCCGATTACGGTCTAGTCGCAGACTTGTTTGAAGCGGTACCCGAGCTCGACGCGGCTCTATAGACGACTTTGCGGCCATACTCGCGCCAGCGAGTATTTGCAGTTGTAAAAAATCCCGCCGGATTAGGTTCCGGCGGGATTTAATTGATTCCTGGAACCGTCTGTCCACATCGAATATTTTCCCGAAAGCGGAGGCTTAAAGAATCGGTTAGTGGGTCGGCTTGCGACCGAGGCTGTGTGATAACTCAGTATCGTGATCGATTCTTGCTCCAGAATGCTCACACGTCCGATATATCCGTTGCCCCGGTGATTTTTCTACCACTTGGTTCTCGGTAAACTTATTCATGGGTATTTTTCAGGTCGCTAACACACTCTCTGATAGATCCGTATATTGGGGCAGATACAGGCTTACGCCTGCATTGCCGCGATCAGCTGCCTGCCCCCAATAAAGTTTGAGAGGCTAGAAAAAGGCGTTCCAGGCCTGTCCCATCGTGATATAGATGCTGTCTTCCTCCGGGCCAAAAGCGTAGTCCAGCCCGAGGTGCAGACCGAATTTCCTGGCCATGTTATAGCGAAAGCCAGCGCCCCAGGAGCTGTTCCAGTCCGCTTCGGAGAAATCCTGTTCACGGTTTAAAGTGTCGTTTCCAAATGCCTTGCCGGATCCCGCGAATCCAATCAGGCTCCAGCGATTGGAAACTGCCCAGCGGGCTTCAGCTTCGAATACAAAGGTATGTTGGCCCTGGTAGCGGGCATGGGCGATGCCACGAATATCGACCGAGGGGTACATATAGAAGGGTGCTTTTCCATCGATGCTCTGTACTTCGGATCGCAGTCCGAGGTTGAAGGATTTACCCACAGGCTGAAAATAGAATACTTTCCCGCGGTAATTCCAGAAGTCGAAATCAGAGCCGACGGCTTCGTCGTATCGCGCGGTGACCAGTTTGCCATAGATGCCATTGTTCGGGGTGAAGATACTGTCGCGGCTGTCATACTCGATAACCGCCGAAAGTGCGGCAACGGTGATCTCTTGCTCCAACAGGTCCTCTGGAATGAATGATGGCAAATCGTTCGGAGACGTTGTCGAGCCAAAATAAAGATAGTTGCCGCCTGCAAAGAAATTACTTTCCCCGAGTCGCAATTTCACCTCCTGGTAACCGGCCCAGCCTTCCAGGTTCATACTGATTTCGCGTTCACCGATAATCGGGATATCAGGAAAAAAATCCAGATTGGCGTCGGGGCGGCCAATAAATGTCGTGGTGCGGACCGTATCACGCTTCCAGAATCCGATATGGTAGCCGGCACCGACTTTGGTGTCGTTTTCGGTAGCGGCATACGCAACGCCAGAAATACTGGGTGGAATGTAACGGCCTGTGGCGGTGGAGTCGTTGGCGAAACTGCCGTGTAAAAACAGCAGGTTCAGTCCAATACCATTGCCAAAAGTGGGCCCGGTGATTAGGATGGGCGTCGGCAGAAACCCATACTGCTTGCCCAGCCAGTCACCGACGTCGAGCTGACCATCTTCCTTGTCGAAAAAGTCATCCCAGATAGAGTCGTCTTCGGCCTGTGCCGCCAGGCTGAAGGCCAGGCCGAAAATCATCAAAAACGCTATGCTAGTTGTTATACCCTTTGTGAGCACCTGCTTGCCCCCCCGGACTCCGGGGACAGTATACCTATTTGATTTGATTCGAGGTATAGGAAGAATTAACACCCTGTTTTCACGATTCCACCAAGCAAAGAAAGAGATTCACGGTGCCGCGCCTGCCCTGAAGTGCCCGAAATCAGAGTGATTCCTGTCGACACGCCCAATATCGCCTAAAGCGTCTACTTTTGGTGCTCCTTCCCACCGGCCAATCCTGTCAAATTTCAGCCACCAGGCATAACGGTTACCTGCCACTACTTTTGCTCGCAGCAATTTTGAGTCTGGTTGGTGAACTGACTAAGTCAAACTGATCTCTTCGCAAGCCGTCCGGTGATCACGGGCCAGGTGCTGGGTATCGTTTACCGCGTCATCTCCATGCATCTGGTCAAGAAGGCAGGCTATTCGAAAAAGACAGCCCGTACTTGCGCGGTAACGCTGATCCAGTGATTTTGTTCGGCGCTCAACCTGAATATCCACTTTCATATGTTGTTCATGGATGGGGTGTATGTTGACCGACGCGAGGACTGCACTCGATTGAGATGGCCGTAGATAAACAGCTTCAGCATCACTCCACGGTGGTAGGCCGGACGTCCGGTATCGGCGGGGACTGTTTTAAAACCCAGTGTCTAGATATCGAGGTCATCGACAAACACATCGATCACCCTGACCGGGTTGTCTTTCTCGATATATTCGTCAACGGCTTCGGGAAATAAAGTGATTTGGCTACGGGGCTCGCCTTTAATGAATCGGCTCATTCGATGATCCATCTGTAGGAAAGTCTGACTATACCTGCATCAGAGTTTTCACACAGTCTGGACCCAAAGCGGGTCATTACAGCCTAGTGGTGTTGATTTTTTTGTTCTCTTTTTTCGAACTGTGCTAAGTTGTTAGTGTCTGATTATTCATTGAAGTCCGAAAAACTGGTTCTACGCTCTCACCATGACTAACAAGAAAACTGTATTACTGTTTTTACTGATGTTATGCATCGGGTTGGTTCCGTTACAAAATCTCAATGCAGGCAATATGGATCATATGGAATCCATGTTGGTCGATTGTGTCGGATGTAATATGGATAAGGTTGTTGACCAAGGTACATGCGATGACGCCCAGTGCATGATGTCGAGCGGATATTGCGGGGCGCAAAACATCACCAGTATTCTTTCGAGATCGTTCTGGGCGCCAATGCAAAGGCACTCTCTTGTCGGTAACCGACATTCCGTCACATCTCATTATCAATCTCATCTCGAGTTTTCGATATACCGCCCACCGATTACCTGAACTTGTAAGTCGCCGCGCGTTGATCGCGTTTTGTTACTTTAGATTCAGGAAATCCAATGAAAAAAACATGCAAGTACTCACTTGGCTTACTTTTGCTGTTGCCTTTAACGACTGGCACGATAAAGGCAGCTGAAGATATCGAAATCCCTTTCCACCTGGCCAAGGGCCAAATACTTTACGCAAAATACTGTAGTTCCTGCCATGGAGCGGAGCTTCATGGCAGCGACAAGGGTCCGCCGCTGATACACCCCTTTTACAAACCTTCGCACCATGGTGACAAGTCATTTTATCGGGCAGCGTTACAAGGCGTCAGGCAACATCACTGGGAATTCGGTGATATGCCAGCAGTAGCAGGTATGACACCGAAAAAAATGGACAGCGTGGTACCGTTTATACGTTATTTCCAGCAACAAATGAAACTCTACTAACGAGGTGACCAGTGATGAAAATACGATCCCTTATTTTGGTAGGACTATTAATCGTTGGGCAATCTTTTGCGGCTGAAAAAGAACCCTGGTATTCAAAGCAACAAGTCTCGCAGGGCGAACGACTATTCCGTCAGAATTGCGCCAGCTGCCATGGCCAGAATGCCGAGGCGACGCCTGATTGGAAAAAAACCGATGCCAATGGTAACTACCCACCGCCACCGCTGAATGGCACCGCCCATGCATGGCACCACGACCTTGGCCTGTTACGCCGTACTGTTCGTGAAGGTGGGGCAAAACTCGGCGGGCAAATGCCAGCATTTGAAACTGTATTGAGTGCAGAGGAAATCGACAGTGTAATCGCATTTTTTCAATCCAAATGGCCAGATGATATTTATCAACGCTGGGCGGGTCGGTTCGAAAGTTCGGAGCTACCATCGTTGGGCGATATTGTGGTTCCTGCCAATAGTTCATTAACCAAGTTACTGCGACAGCGTGTCGGTAACGCAAAGATTGATGATGTCCAGGAGACTTCTATCAAAGATGTCTGGCAGGCTCGGGTTGGTAACCAATATGTATACCTGCTCGACAACGGTAAATACGCGTTGATGGGAGATCTTGTTAATCTGGAGACCGGTCGAAACTTAACCGAGCAGTCACAAGGGGCGGATGTAGTCGAGACGATTTCCGAATTTAGCGATGAAGATCTCGTAATATTTGCCGCCAAGGGCGAAACCAAAGCGATTCTCAATGTGTTTACCGATACCTCTTGCCCATATTGTCAAAAGCTTCATAGCGAAATCGGCCAATTGCAGGAAGCAGGGATTACCGTGCGATATCTGCCTTACCCCAGGGGCGGAAAAAACGGGCCGGGCTACGAAACTCTTAGATCGGTATGGTGCGCGGAAGATAGAAACCAGGCCATGACGGATGCCAAGAACGATCGATTCGAGGGGTTGCCGTCAGGCGATTGCACACAATCGGCAATGATCGACCGCGGCTATCAAGCCGGCAATCGAGTTGGTATCCGGGGCACCCCGGCACTGGTTAAAAGCAATGGTGAAAAAATTGAAGGCTATCGGCCATATCAGGAATTGATACCGCAGCTGCTACAGCAACCGTAAACAAACAACGAGTGCTAACAATGAAATTAATTTCCACTTCAATTTTGGTCGCAGGATTGTTCGTATTTTCAGATATTACGTTTGGACACGGAACGGAGACTCATGCCGCAGAAAGCCAGGCAGTCGAACAAACGGATGTTACAAGTCCTGCTTCCGACATTTCAGCAGGCGATCAATTGGAAGAGGCGCCAAAATTTCTGAGGGGTGATCAATCCGATGGCGAGCTCGAATCCGAACCTGAAACTCACAATGTACAATCCATGGCCGAGATGCCGGTGATGGAAGCAAATCCTGATCCTGTATCGAGACTAGGTGAGGCGCTCGAAGATTTTACTTTCGACGATTTTCCAACCCTACATCCCATGGTCGTACACGTGCCGGTGATAATGATTCCCATGGCCTTGCTGTTCGGATTAATGGGTGTTTTTATCACGCATCGTCATTTGGTGGCACTTGCCGTAGCTTTCGCATTGACGGGTGTACTTGGGGGTTATGTTGCGGCATTCCCAATGCACCCGCATACCCGGGGATTGCCCGAGGCAGCTCTTGTGACACTGCAACAACACGACTTTTTTGCTTACAGTACGCTTGGGATGACGGCTTTTTCAGTGGTGGTTGGTGCGATCACCCTGCTTCAGCCGAATTTAATAACCAGGGGTTTGCTTGTGGTCACATTATTGCTCGCAAGTGTGGGAGTTTCTGTGACCGCACATTATGGAGGCACGCTAACCTACGTCCATGGTGTTGGCGTCAACGGCAATTACCTGGATGCACACTAGTGGAAACCGATGTGTGGGGCTATACGCAACAATTCCCTCGGTTCTCTACTTGTCATGGTGGATGAAATTCTGAACCTGTGAAGTATGCCTTGGATCGACTCTTGCCTCTCAAGGTGAATTTTCAAACTAGCGCCGTGGTGGGATAGCGGACTCTCCGTGGTATAGCCTTTTCGCCCGCTCTTGTTGAGGGTTGTTCGACGCATGCCCTCTGATCCTCGAGCCACTTTACCAGTGCATTGCTTCGTGGGCAGGCATCTGATAATCCTTAACACAGTTGGCTGTTGAACAGTTAACTTTGAGAGTCTGCTTTTAGGTTTTTTTTGCGCTCCGGGCCGGGATTGGTGACAATGCGGTACGTCCATCTGCGGTGACGATCTTCTTGATCAAAGGGAAGCGCAGTCACCACCTCATCTAATCTATGGCTGTATGGCTTGAACTGGTTCTATCGACTGCCCGATAATCTGAAAGGAATTGCCTTTCTGATGCTTGCCTCATTGGTATTTTCGTTGATGGCTTTGCGGATCAAGCTTTTGGGACAACGCCCGCACATCACGCAGATTCTGCTGCTGCGTCAAATTGGCATGACTATTATGGTTGCGCCTGCGATATTACGGCATTTCCCCGGTTCACTGCGTAGTGCGTGTCCCGGATTGTAACTTATGTTTTTTAAAAGTCTTGGTGATAATAATCCAGCGGGACGATGAATTGCCAACCTGCGGATATTGCCACCCGCTGGAATCAAACCAGACTTCAGGTTAGATGACTGATCAGTCCTACGGTATCAAGTCGGTTTCAAGCGAGCGAACAGCGTTAGATTATGGGCAACCACCGA
>JAAESG010000286.1 GCA_024229615.1 Gammaproteobacteria bacterium
AACCTCATCTATATGCGTAGCGCAGGATTATCGGCAGATTTTCCTGATGTGGTCGCAAAGTGGCCCTCTAGAGTCTTTGAGGTGCAAACAGAGACGTAAACGTCCGGCCAACCCCACCTATGCTCAGCAGATTTCATCGGTAGACTGATTTTCCTTTTTGGAGGGTCGGTCATGTCCGAACGCAACCACCGCAGCGAGGCCGAATGGCAGTCGCTGATCTTCGAGCATTCGCAAAGCGGCCAGAGCGCCCTGGACTTCTGCCGGGAACGCGGACTGTATGCGAAGACTTTCTATCGTCAACGCAAAGCATTACGGAAGAAAGGACTGGTACCGGCCCCGGCCACCACGCCCTTCGTGCAGTTGAGGACGGAACCGTTTCAACCTCAACCGTCAGCACCCGGGCTCGAATTACAGTTCCAGGGTAGTCGCTTGCAGTTACCGGCGGATACCGATCCGTCCTGGCTGGCGATGCTGATGAGGAAGCTGGCATGAAGATGTTCGTCGACCCCGGCACAATCTACCTGCACCGGGACCCGGTGGATTTCCGTAAGTCGATCAACGGTCTGTCAGCCATCGTCGAGCAGGAGATGGAGTTGTCACCTTTTGCAGAGGCGCTGTTCGTATTCTGCAATCGCAACCGTGATCGCCTCAAGGTGCTGTACTGGGATCGGACGGGATTCGCGCTGTGGTACAAGCGCCTCGAACGCGAGAAGTTCAAATGGCCGCAGCGTCATCCGGGGGCGGTGATGACACTCGACGAGTCTCAGTGGCAATGGCTGCTGTCGGGTTTTGACGTGCTCGGTCACGAGGCGCTGGCGTATCGACAATGCGGCGGATTATCAGGTTGATTTATTTGATATAACTCTCTGATTTGATTGCGATTAGTGGTAAAATCGCGGTCATGCAATCACCCGCTGAATCCCTGCCTTCGGACCCCGATGAACTGAAATCATTGCTGCTTTTGGAACGCTCGCAGCGGATGGAAAAAGAAGCCGTCATCCGGGACAAGGATTCGCAACTCGAAGCACTTCAGCAACAATACCAGGCATTGATCGAGCAGTTTCGCCTCGCGCAACAGCGCCGCTTTGGCCAGTCCAGCGAATCGGCCGATCAACTGGGTTTGTTCAACGAGAGCGAGACCCTGGTCGAGCCCGATGACGAACCCACCGATCAGGAAACCCTCACCTACACGCGGAAAAAGCCGAAACGCAAGCCGTTACCGGACAACCTGCCGCGGGAAACCGTCGTTCATGATATCGAAGACAAGTCCTGCGCCTGTTGCGGTCACGAGATGCACCGCATCGGCGAGGAGAAGAGCGAACAGCTCGAGTTTATCCCGGCACAGGTCAAGGTGATCGAGAATATCCGGCCGAAGTACGGTTGCCGGCATTGTGAGCGTGAGGGTACCAAGGTCGCAATCCGCATCGCACCGGTACCGCTGAGCCCGATTCCGAAGAGTATCGCGACGCCGTCACTGCTCGCCCAGGTGATCATCAGTAAATACCAGTACGCGCTACCGCTGTATCGCCAGGAGCAGATGTTCAAACAGTACGGTATCGATCTTAGCCGCAAGACGCTGGCCGATTGGATGATCCGCTGCAGCGAGTTGCTGCAACCGCTTTATCAGCTTCTCAGGTCCATCCAGTTGCAACAGCCGGTGATCCAGGCGGACGAAACACCGCTGAAAGTGGTGCATGAGGACAAGAGCCGCTGTTACATGTGGGTGTACTGCACCGGCGGCGACTCGCCCGATCCTGATAGCCAGTTGCGCAACATCGTACTTTACGACTATCAGCCGAGCCGCCGTGGTCAGTGCCCGACAGACTGGCTGGAGGGATATAGCCACTATCTGCAGGTCGATGGTTATGCTGGATATGAGCAAACCGCCGCGACGCTGGTCGGTTGCATGGCGCATGCGCGGCGCAAGTTCGTCGAGGCGAAGCAGGCGCAGGTCAAGGGCAAAACCGGCAAACCGGACTGGGCGATCAGCCACATCGGCAAACTTTACCGGATCGAGCGTGAAATCCGCGACCTGGCACCGGAAAAGAAGCATGAGCAGCGTCAGCAACACGCCCGTCCGCTAATGGACGAGTTCAAGGTGTGGCTGGACAAATCAGTGAATCAGGTGCCGCCGAAGACGGCGCTCGGCATGGCGGTCGCCTACACGCTCGGGCAGTGGGACAAACTGGTTCGTTATCTCGACAGCGGCCATCTGCAAATCGACAACAACCGCGCCGAGCGGGCGGTGAAGCCGTTCGTGATCGGCCGGAAAAACTGGATGTTCTCAAATACCGGCAACGGGGCGCGGGCCAGTGCGACGCTCTACAGCATCGTGGAAACGGCGAAGGCCAACGGCATCAGCCCGTTCGATTATCTGCAATTGCTGCTGACAGAACTGCCAAAGCAGCCGGAAGACCTGGATGCACTGCTGCCGTGGACGGTGGACTTGCCCCAAATCAGCAAATAACGGCAGGTGTGGTTCGGCGGACGTTTACGGTATACGGCAAAATTACATAATTGAAAACGAGATAAATATGTTTATTCCTGCTGACTTCAAAATCCCCCGGCATTTATCTAACGAACAATTTCGCTTTGAAGTGTTAGAGCCCGGTCTGTGCGAACTTGACTATGAGGCGGTCATGTCGAGTAGGGAGCGTCTCCGGCATGTCTTTGTGGAGAATGATGACTGGCCAGCGGATGACATGAGCTTTGAGTTCAATAAAAAAGACTTGATCATGCACGAGGACGAGTTTAAAGCGAGAGAGGCATTTGCCTACGCGGTATTTAATCCCATGAAAGACAATTATATCGGCTGTGTTTATATCAACCCAACGAGGTTTACCAATTTTGATTGTGAGGTATATTTGTGGGTAAAAGATAGCGAAGTTGAATTGGATCAAGCCTTGCTTGAAAGTGTTGACCGTTGGTTGCAGGAGGAGTGGCCATTCAAACAGCGCGCTTATCCCGGTCGCTCGATAGATTTCGCAGGTATAGTGAGCATACCTTTATAACTTTCCCCCTGAGGATAGATGAATGACCGATACCGATATCACTATTGGCCAAAAGCGCTCAAGAAGAAACGCAAGAGCCGCTCGAGTGCGATCGCGACAACAGC
>JAAESG010000287.1 GCA_024229615.1 Gammaproteobacteria bacterium
CGAAAAAGAGCAAATAATCATCCGGCACAGGCTGAAAATCAAACTGCCTAATATCTATCCCGTGATGGTGGGTCTTGATATAGTCAAGATCCGGTGACCGGTCGGCATCGCTGATGGAAACATAGAATACTTTGCTGTTGTATTTTTTGTAAACCGGCAGAATCCCGGGCGATGAAAAGCCGTGAATGGTGCTAACGACCGGGGTGGCAATAAGGCCGGTATAGGTCAGGGGCAGAAAGTCAAAATTATTATGGATAAGATCAAAATCTTCGGCCTGCTCAAAGAGTTCCGCAATGTGCAGGCACTCCCATACTTTCGGCATAATGGAGCGGTCTTCTTCATAGCCCCGCGGGCAAACGGCATGCAGCGTAGCACTTGTTTCCGAATCACCGGTCGCAAAAAGGGTAACATCACAGCTGCGAGATACCAACCCCTCGGTCAGAAGGGAGACAACGCTTTCCCAGGGCCCGTAGTGTCGCGGCGGCGTGCGCCAGGCAATTGGTGAGAGCATTGCAATACGCATAGCTAATCCTTTAGCTATTCGGTTGATTGGGACGATGGCTGTTTTAAAATCTCGTCGGCATAAAGCTTTTGCAATGTCATAAGCGAAAGCAGCCAGGCAAGGGTCGACTCAGCGCCTTCATTCTGATTGATGCCATCAGCCATCAGTCCATCGCGGCAGCCGCCGGTTTTGGGATCATAGAGCGGCATGTTCAGGTCGTTCTGTCCGAGAAACCAGTTAAAGCACATGACCGCATTGTCGATCCATGTTTTGTCCCGGGTGATGTTAAAGGCTTCGACACAGGCTTCGATCATGGCATTAGCCTCGATTGGCTGCTGGTCGAAACGGGCCTTGGTTCCCCCTTTTTCATACCATCCGTCATTGCCGATCGGCACAAAATGGCCTTTTTCGGTCTGGATGGTGAGCAACCACTCGAGGGATCTGAGTCCCATATCGATCATATCGCTGCGCTGCATCCATTGGCCGGATAGAAGCAGGGCATGGGGCAGCTTGCCGTTGGCATAGCTTAAGCTGCTTTCAGGCCAGGGCCAGCTTTCTGTTGCATTGTTCTCGAACTGATCGAAAAGCCTATTTGCAATGATTTCTCGAACCCTGCGCACTTCACTGTCGCCTGAAAATTTATGCAGGTAGGCATGAATGCCCACCAGGGCAAAAGCGATGGCTCGGGGCGAATTAAAGTGCTCGACAGCTTTTATCGCCTGGCTGAAGAGCGTCGTGCTCATTGCCATCTGCCCGGGATGGTCAAGGAAAGCCACGGCCTTGCCAAGGCCCCAGAGCGCTCTGCCGTGAGCATCTTCGGATCCCTCCTCCTCAGTCCATTGCCGTGCATAGGTCATAAAATTACGAAACCGCCCCTTTTCGACATTGAAGGCATACAGGAGAAAGCTGAGATACTGGCTGCTTAGGGAATCGAAGCCCATGCTGTCTGAAAGCGAATATTTCCGGCCCATAGCAGCAACCATCAGCGCTCTGGCATTATCATCGGTGCAGTAGCCATGGTCGCGATTGGGGATGGTATGGTTGGCATGTTGCAAAATGCCAGTATCATCGGTAAGGATTTTCAGGTGATCAAGCTTCATTTCCGGGAGCTC
>JAAESG010000288.1 GCA_024229615.1 Gammaproteobacteria bacterium
AGAGCTACACCCCGTTCTTCGATGCAGTAAACTGGCAGGAACGGGTCATGGGCTACCGCTGCTTCGATCAGTTCCAGTGCCTGGGTCGGCTCACCTTTGAAAGTGTAAAAAGCAGCTGAGCGGGCTTTGATGTATGCATCGCTGGGATTTAGTTCCATTGCCCGGCGGTGATGATATTCAGCAGCTTCGAAGTCACGGTAAAGCATCTGTGCGGATCCCATTATACGATGGGCTTCGGCATCGTTTTCGTCAAGTTCGATTGCCTTCTGAATGGTCTTTATGGCCTCATTGAGATCAAAGTCGGGTAACATGGAGCAGGCGCAAACACGCCAAGCATAAGCAAGGCCGTAGTTGGGGTCCGCGGTAATGGCACGATCGAACCACTTGACCGCTTCGCGCAGGTTATCAAGAGTGACGCCTCCCAGCCGATGGTATTCGAGGCCCCGAAGCAGGTAGTCGTAGGCCGTTCTGTCTTCAGGTCTTTTCCGGCGAGCTTTCGCCATATCCGATGCTTCCACCCGACCGACAATCGTTCCAACTATACGACTAACAAGCTCGTCCAATACTTCGAAAAGATCATCAAAAGGACGATCGAAGCGCTCAGCCCACAGATGCTTGCCACTTTGAACGCTTATGAGACGTACCGAGATCCGCACTTGATCGCCAAGGCGTCGGACTTGCCCTTCAAGAATATGTTTAACACCCAACTCACGGCCAACCTGACGCGGATCGGTATCTTGTGTTCCATAGGCAGAGCTCGCGCTGCGCGAGCTAACAAACAATTTCTTGAAACGTGCCAATTCCACAATGATGTCGTCGGTGAGCCCGTCAGCGAAGTACTGCTGATTTTCATCGCCACCTGTGACTTCGAAAGGCAGGACTGCAATCGATGCTTCGCGAACCCCTGCCGCGCTCGCGTGTCTTTTTGATGGGCTACTTAAAAATCGATGGGTCGGCATGTCGCCGATCACCTTGTAAAGGCGGATTTGCTCAGAAATGTTCTTCAGCGAGTGCAGGCCTAAATCCTCAAACCTATAGGGTGATTGACGTTTTACCTGCTCGAAAAGGGATTGACTGACGAACACGCTATTAGATTCTGCAGCCTCCTGGATGCGAGCAGCAATATTGACACCG
>JAAESG010000289.1 GCA_024229615.1 Gammaproteobacteria bacterium
CGCAAGCATGCAGCGGTCGCGTTCACCCTGGTTGAGTGCAGCGAGCCTGCCGATATGGCAAACATTCCCTATTTTGTCGAACAGCGTGAGAAGGCAGCATTTATCCTGACGACTCGGGCGGCGAAACTTTCCAGCCATGCCGGCCAACGCGCCTATCCGGGCGGCAGGCTCGATCCCGGTGAAAGTGTTGAGCAGGCGGCATTGCGTGAACTCGGCGAAGAGGTCGGCCTGAAGCTGGGTCAGGATAGCGTGCTCGGTCGGCTGGATGATTACGCGACGCGTTCGGGATTTGTCATTTCGCCGGTGATTGTCTGGGGTGGATGCGATGCCGAATTGGCACCGAATCCGGGAGAAGTCGATAAGATCCATCGTATCCCGCTAGACGAGCTATTGCGTGAGGATGCGCCCATTCTGGAAGCAATTTCCGAAAGTGATCACCCGGTATTGAAAATGCCTCTCGGTGATGAATGGCTTGCGGCACCCAGCGCAGCGATCGCTTTCCAGTTTCGCGAAGTCGCTTTGCTCGGTAAGAACACGCGTGTGGTGCATTACGAGCAACCCCGCTTCGCTTGGAGTTAACGATACAAATGTGGGTTCGCCAGGAGTCTGTCGGGTTTAGGAAATCGTAACGAGGCGAGTGGGAAATTGAGTCCGTTTCCCCATCGCCGCAGCAGATTCTCCCGATATCCGACAGACTCCTAAGAATACAACCAGGAGGATAAATCATGAGTC
>JAAESG010000290.1 GCA_024229615.1 Gammaproteobacteria bacterium
TCAGCAGGTGATAGCTGATCATCGTCTTATCCAGGTAGGCCTGGAACGAATCGTTTCCACGCTTGCTCAGTCGATCATCACCGAGGTCACACTTCAGACGTTTTATCATACGTTCCACAGAGGGACGACGCGTCATAATCGCCTTGAATCGCTTAGCCATGGGGGGATCGTTCGGGTCGATATGTTTCAGGGTATCGAACGAGACAGTGATGGTTCGGCCCGATTGGCTGGAGCGATTACAGCACTGTGTCTTTTTCTCACATCCAATGCAGACGGAAATCCCATCAGTTTGTTGCGGTGCGCGGTAGATAAATTTTTCGTTGGCGTAGCGAATACCTTGGTAGTCAAACTCATGTCCTGCCAGGCAGATGGGGACACCATAGGGGGTGATCTTTTCGATACCGCGCGGTAACGCTTTGGTAATCTCTTTGCTGCGGCGCGGATTGAATGAAGCCTTCAGCACGATGCCAAGATCGTCTTGGAAACGCTGCTTGAGTGGGGCGTCATCGCAGGCGCTGTCATAGAGCACGCGTTGCACCGATTGGGCGAGGTCGGGGTAGTCTCCAAGTACTTTCTCTACATGAGGGAAAAAGGTCTGGCCATCGTGAGTCGCCGCATCGGAGATGGCGACAGCGTCGATCGCGATACCCTGTTCAGGCAACCCGATGATGCTGGCCTTGTGACCCCAGATCATCTTTTTCCCGGATTTCACGATGGTTCCGGCGCCCTCGTCGCGTAATTCCCA
>JAAESG010000291.1 GCA_024229615.1 Gammaproteobacteria bacterium
GCGCTCACCACGCACAAAACGGCCTAGCGTAACCCTGTACTCCGTCGATAGTTACGCCATCGAGCGTCGGCCTCCGGAGCCGAAGGTTGAAGGTTCGAATCCTTCCGCACCGTGGCTATCAATTGTGGACCAAACTGGTACGTGCGCATCTAACAAATGGGTCTTCAGCAGAATCTGTGGGTGAAGACGGCGTATTTGGAATTAAGCTCGGGACTTCGCCCCGAGGGATTTATCGCTTTGGTGCCAATCCCGAAGGGGTGTAGAAAAGAAGGTCGGGCGGCGTACCACCCGCCCTTCGGTCTTGGCCCCTGGGTCGGCGCTCGGGTCGGTTCCCACCGTTGCCCTATCTGTCGATCGCGGTTTAGAACGGGACCCTATTCGCGGGCCAATTTGAACCAGTGGTTGTGGATTCACTGGTCCACCCTAGCCCGAATTTCGGATTGCGGATTTGTGCCCATAGGCATTCGTCCGTCAAACCCAAAGTGGTAGACACTTGGGATGATGAGAATTCTGCACCAAGAAAAAAGGTCCGCCAGGAGGACGGGTTCCTCTTCTCTGTTCTTACGCCCTTAACCGCGGGACATCGATTCCCAGCTGTTTGCATAGCGCAACCGCTGCTTTCACTCGCTGGTCCCGTGCGATTCCGAACCGATACGCGGCCAGCGCGATCGCATCACCGCCCGCGTCGCACTTGAAGCACTTGAAGATGTTTCGAGATGGCGTAACCGAAAAAATCAAGCTTGTCTCCGAACGTGAAACGTGGATCGGACATGAGCCGCGAAGTTCGTTTCCGCCTCGACGTGTTTTAACGACCTTCCATCCAACACTTTCCAATAGGTCGACAATCGAAACCGTCCGTTTCAAAGCATCGAAGTCTATCGGACGCAGACGTACCTTGCCGTGATGCGAATCGCGACCCATCAATTCGACGCGCAGGTTAGAGTTCGTTTCGTGCACAAATTCGGCCATGTCCCCGGGGAAAAAGGCCCGAACAGAGAAGAGGAACCCGTCCTCCTGGTGCGGCGAAGAAACGATGCCCCATCATCCAGGACACGCTGCCGGTGGATTGAAGATGGCAGCTATATGTACAAACATACACTACCTGTACCGCATCTCGCCTCGAGGAGCAAGAGTTTCCGATGTTTCTTGAGTTGCCGCGCGGCAACCGCAACAACTTTCCCCCTTGCGGCCAACAAACGAATTCTTCAGCGTCGCAAGAGTCGACAGCAACATGGTAACCGTGACAAATGGATAATCAAGAGGACCAGCTCAGAAAAGCTGAGACGAAAACGTAACTGGGACAGAAGGAGAAATAAACCGCGAACAAGTGGTCGCGGTCAAGCTCACGTAGACCGCGAAAGTGGCGCCGCGCGAAACCGCTACCGACAGTGGCGCCGAGAAACCGAGGAGGGAATTAGATCGACCGACCTGACACGAAGTGACGGTGACCAGCCGATCGAACGATCCTGGGGCGTGATGGGGACGAGAAACGTTCGGGCAGCCTGTCCGCCACGAATCACTGAGACCGCACGC
>JAAESG010000292.1 GCA_024229615.1 Gammaproteobacteria bacterium
GGAGAGGCAGGATTCGAACCTGCGACCCCCTGACCCCGAGACAGGTGCGCTACCAGGCTGCGCCACACTCCGACCGAAGACGCAGATTCTACAGCAGGTCCGTCGTCTCCACCAGTCTTCAGGACCTGCCGATAGATAGTTCTATTTCCTAACCAGATCGGTATGTCGGCAATAGACTGTCGGTATAGACCTTATTGTGCCAGCTTCGAGCTAACTACTAGCCTGCATATTGCACCAGTCGGTCTCGCGCCTTGAGTTAATCTATTGAATTGTTGGAGTAAGCCGGCAATATTTCGGATACTACCAATAATACCGTATGTAACCGGCCCAAGCCCTATCCCGGCGCTGACTTGTCCAGAGTTACAGTTGCAGTGAGATCGTGTTGACACCTTCACTGGTGCTGGACTCTACTTTGAGCCCGGTGCTGAGCATAAGCTGGGACATCGGCTTGTTGTCTGCGAGAACCATCGCGTCGAAATGCCTGATCCCAAGTTCTCTGGCCAGTTTGATGAGTTGTTTCAATAACGCCTTGCCGACACCCTTGCCCTGATGTTCGTCAGCCACTGTCAGCGCAATCTCTGCATGTCCGGGGTGATCTCGCCCACGTACAAACCGCCCTATTCCGACCGGACAACGCTGCTCATCGATATCGATTTCCGCAACCAGTGCGACGTGTTTCAAAAAGTCGACCTCGGTTAGAAAATCAAGCTCACCGGATGTGAGGTCAAATTTGGCATTAAAGAATCGGCTACGCACAGATGCGGGGCTAAGCCTGTGAAAGGCCTTGTGCAGGGCTTCTCGGTCACTCGGAGCAATACCACGAAAATACACCATTCTGCCGTCCACCAGAGTGTCGGATGTGCGAATTTGCGATACGCAGGTTTTCATTGTGAAATCGTAACCGCAAAATTGCTGCACCGCAACAACGTTTTGAGTAAAACTATTGCAAACTATTTAACCTTGTCAATCGGGGAATAGATAATCAATGACGGAATAGTGGTCTGCCTGATACTGAACAGTATCTTCCGGGTGACGAATATCCGCTACAAACGCACTGGATCGGTCTTCTGCCTGGAAGATTTCGGAATGATAAGGTGTTGTGGTCTGATTGTTATTACTGCTCGAGTAAAATTGAGCACTAGCCCGGTCGACGGAGTCATATCATTATGCATACAAGCGTACTCCTTAATAGTCCTGGTTGTTTTACTGATAGGGTGTGCGTCGACCAGGACCTCCAATACACCACCGGTAAATTCAAATTTCACGGTTCAGGTAGATACGGCCTACGACTCGCTACCCAATTACAGCCGGATCTATTTTCAGCATGGCATGCGTATACCCGATGGTGGCCTGGACAAGTGGGTGACTTACTGCCGTTTACACGTCTACAATCCCGAACGCAAAGCGGATTACCTGACTTCGGTATCACCGGGCAGCTTTGCCGTCACCAAGGCAGGCAGTCTTCTTCAGTCATCCAGATCTACCCTTATGGATCCAGGTAGTAACGGGTCCTTCGGGCTGGCATTTTCCAACTATAAAACTTCGCTTGACACGCGTTGGAACAGAGAGGGGTCACCAAGTTACTACCTTTACCATGTGGAAATAAAATCAAGCTCGGTAGATAAACCCGATGTGCAAACCCTGATCTGTTCCAGAAAGTGGGGCCCTCGCGGCGGCGACTATCCGACACTCAGCGACATTCGTCGCGCTCTCGGTGAACATATCGAGATCACAACTCCGTCAGCTTCGAACTTACTCGCTACGACCATAAACCCAGCCTAGGGGTCGAGTAGAAACCAGTACTGGCCGATCGGCTTGCAGTCGATGCTGGCTCCTGTTTTCGACCACCGACGACGTATAACCCAATGCGGCATCGATCAAGCCACTTCCCAACCAGTGTTCCAGTTCGACCTGTTCTTCAGGCCATGCCGAAATCGCAACTTCGGGGTAGTCGTCATGCAGATACTCGAACATGCAAACACCGAGAGGCGTTTGTTCCGACGCAACCCCCTCATATAAACGGTATGTGTCGCGGCTGGGGCTATTTTCCCGTCCAGGAGTCTGTCGGATTTAGGTAATCGTAGCGAGGCGAATGGGAAATCGAACCCATTTTTTTGATCTTTTGAGACGCATAGTGGGAACTACGCAATGAAAAAGATCGAGAAAATGGGCCGGTTTCCCATCGCCGCAGTAGATTTTCCCCAAGTCCGACGGACTCCTGGCGGCGTTGAATTTCATTTAGTGTTAACGGGTCCTAAGACTGTTACCCTCCTCCACGTGGAATTTAACAATCTCAAGGCAGCCTCGTTTGTGGTCATCGCGATGTCGATGATTACCACCAATGACGCGATCGTAAAGCACATCACGCAGGTTTTTAACGTCGGCCAAATCATGTTTCTGCGGGGTGCGCTGATCTGCATC
Organism: Gammaproteobacteria bacterium; assembly: GCA_024229615.1. Lineage (GTDB taxonomy): Bacteria > Pseudomonadota > Gammaproteobacteria. Next base: position 2,422 of record JAAESG010000292.1, read on the forward strand.
ATCTTCGCGAGTATCATGCGTTTGCGCCGACAACCCGTAATCAATCGCTACAGCTTGCACCGCTGGAACCTGCTGCGCGGGCTGTTTGAACTTGCCGCCACGCTGGCCTTCATGACCGGCCTCTCGATGTTGCCCATAGCGGTGGCATCCACGCTTGGCTTTGCCTCACCCATATTCCTGGCTCTACTGGCGGCGCTGATACTCAAGGAGGAAGTCGGCCTGGATCGATGGGTCATCATTCTGATCGGGTTTGGTGGGGTCATATTGATTACCAATCCATTTTCCGGTCAGGCTTCCTGGGCTGTTATTTTCCCGATTATCTGCGCTTTTTTTGTCGCACTGCGCGACATTGCAATCCGCTATGTACCCAACGATATCCCTTCAACGCAGGTAGCCTTTACCAACGCGTGGATAGTCATGATCGGTGGCGGCCTGTACTCGCTCTACCAGGGTTGGGGCGAGGCCGACCTGCAATGGTACCTGTGGTTTGTCGCACACGGCGCGGCACTTTATTGTGGGTATCTTTTACTAATTATCGGTAGCCGGCTTGGTGAACTTTCTTTCCTCGGACCGTTCAAATATATCAGCATTATTATTGCGTTAATCTACGGCTACCTGATCTGGGGCGATAAACCGACTGCAACCATGCTCGGCGGCGCCATCATCATCGTAGTTTCGGGTATCATTCTGGTTTCCACCGAAAAAAGAAGGGCTAGAGCCAGGGCCCTGACACGGGCTTAATGTTCATTCATGAAAGCACAGCAACTACAAGATCAACCCAAATGGTCACCGCAAGCCGTGATCGACTGGCTATTTACAGATGGCAGACGTATCGAAAGCACTAACCAATTTGTGCATCAACTCGCACAACAGTTGAATAAGAACGATGCGTCAATTGACCGTTTGATGGTATCGCTGTTAACACTCAATCCGCAATTAGTCGGCACTTCTGAAACCTGGTTGAAGTCAACCAACATCACCACACCCCTGCATGCGTCACATGGCGTGCGTGAAACCGAACGCTATATCGGCAGCCCGCTGGCAGCCATCTACGAAACGCACAAACGGGTTCGGCAACGACTCGATCAGCTATCGGAAAATGCTCACCGGGCCTATACAGAACTGGCTGAGGACGGCTTTACCGATTATGTCGCGTTACCGGTACTGTTTGGCGAAACTGCGCAGCCGGGCGCTGCCATTATCATTAACACCAAAAAGATTGGGGGATTCAGCGAGCATGATATCGAGAGCTTCAGACGTATTCGGGATTATCTTGCATCTATTCTCGAAGTGCATTCGCTCAGACATATCGCTCGCTCGCTGATGAATACCTATGTTGGCAAACGCACCAGTGAGAAGGTTCTTGCCGGCATGATCAAGCGCGGTGACGCGGATGTTATCAACGCCGCATTGTGGTTTAGCGATCTACGCAATTTTACTCAGATAACCGAAACCTTGCCGTCGCAACAAGTGCTCGAAATGTTAAACGAATATTTCGAGTTCGTATCGGCAGCGGCCACCGCGCGTGGCGGTGAAATCCTGCGATTTATCGGTGACGCGATGCTGATCGTATTTCCAATCAATGACAATATATGCAAGCAAACCGCCTGTAACGCGGCCATCGACGCGGCTATCGATGCCCAAAACACACTCGCCAGCCTCAACCACCGACGCCGTCGACATGGCCTGCCGCCGATCGAATTCGGCGTCGGACTCAACGTCGGTGAAGTCATTTATGGCAATGTCGGCGCCCCTGACCGACTCGACTTCACTGTCATGGGACCCGCCGTCAATCGCACAGCACGCCTCGAATCACTGACCAAGGAACTTGGCTGTAATATTCTTTTCTCACAAAAGTTTTCTGAGCTGATCGAAATCCCTTCGGAATTTCTCGGCCAACAACAGATGAAAGGCATTGCAGAACCGCAGGCGGTTTATGCACTGTGCAAGGTCTAGCCCGGAAAATTCACAAATTATGCACGATCTCACTTGTCTATTGATTCCACAAGGAGTATTGCCTCAGTCGCTCGTAATCACTGATACGAGGCTTCTTCGGGAATTTCCTGGTGAAATCAATATCCTGCGCGATATTCGCGCAAATTTATAGAATTTCCGGACTAGACATGCGCATCAATGAAATCCATATTTACCAGAAAGAACTACTGCTAAACCAGCCTTACAGCATGGCAGGAACGGTTTTGCATGCGCTCGATTCAAGCATTGTTAAACTGGTTTGCGACAACGGTCTTGTCGGCTGGGGCGAAACCTGTCCGGTCGGTCCTACCTATCAACCGGAGCACGCACTCGGTGCCAGGGCTGCGTTGACCCAGATGGCACCGGCGATAATCGGTGCACCAGCGTTGAGCCCGTTGCTGCTACGCCGCCGCATGGATGCCAGCCTCAACGGCCACAACCAGGCCAAGGCCGCGATCGACATCGCGGTCATGGACCTGATCGGCAAATTTCTCAAATTACGCGTCTGCGATTTGCTCGGCGGCGCCATCATTGAAAGCGTCCCATCCTATTTTGCAATCGGAATCGCTTCCCCGGAAGACAGTGCCAAACAGGCTAAAGAAAAAATGGCTCAAGGTTACCCACGCCTGCAGATCAAATGCGGCGGACGCAGTATCGACGAGGATATCGCTGTAATCCACAAAATCTGGGAAACTGTGGGCAATAAGGTTCGTCTTGCCATCGACGCCAATCGTAGCCTTAACTCGCGAGACACCCTGCTGCTGAGCCTCGCCTGCAGACAAATCCCTATCGTAATCGAACAGCCCTGCAACACCATGGAAGAGATCGCATCGATCAGAGCGCAATTGCATCACCCGGTTTACCTCGACGAAAACACCGAAAACCTGAATGACGTGTTGCGCGCTATTTCGCTCGGCATTTGCGACGGCTTCGGTCTGAAACTGACCCGACTGGGCGGCCTCAACGCATTCACCACGGTACGCGATATTTGTGCCGCGCGTTCGCTGCCGCATTCCTGCGACGATGCTTCCGGTGGCGACATCGTTGCTGCAGCCTGCGTCCACGCCGGTGCAACAGTCGACCCCGCACTACTCGAAGGTGTCTGGATCGGCGCGCCCTACTACACAGAGCACTACGATCCTGAAAACGGCATCAGGATCGAAAATGGCCATATCAACCTGCCTGCCTTGCCTGGTCTTGGCATCTCTCCCGATGAAAGTAAAATAGGCAACCTAGCGGCGTCGTTTGACTAGAAACTGCTGATGGGATTCCGCAGTGCCATCGTGAAACGAGCCTAGCCCAGGGAATTTCCAAGCCACCGTAATTGCACTCGAAGAAGCGATGATACATCTGATGATGAAAAGTACCCAGTTTGAGACGAAACTTGCCACCTATGACAATCCCTTCGAAACCGCTATGCGTGGTTACTGCGGAC
>JAAESG010000293.1 GCA_024229615.1 Gammaproteobacteria bacterium
CGGGAATGTCATCCCGCGGCTTGACCCGATGCGTCGGACCGACGGTATCCACTGACGCCGAGGGCAAGTTCTCATGACCTGCTACGATGTCTTCAACGGCGATGCCGATGGAATCTGTGCGCTACAGCAACTACGTCTGCAACAGCCGCGTGTAGCACGGCGAATCAGCGGCCTAAAGCGCGATATCGATCTGTTGCAACAGGTTGACGCCGGCGCTGGCGATGAAATTACCGTGCTCGACGTGTCTCTCGATAAAAATCGTGATGCACTGATCGATGTGCTAAATATCGGTGCCCATGTTTTTTATGCCGATCACCATTATCCCGGTGAAATACCCGTCAGCGATTTGCTCGATTGCCATATCGATGTTGCCGCGGATACCTGTACCAGCTTAATCGTCAATAATCTGCTCGACGGTGCCGAGGCTAGCTGGGCAGTGGTGGGTGCATATGGTGATAATTTTGACCCACAGGCAAGCGACCTGGGCTATAAAGCTGGTTTGAAGGCTGCCGAACTCGAACAACTGCAGCAACTCGGGATTTGCCTGAACTATAATGGTTACGGTTTCGATCTCGATGACCTGTTATTTCATCCGGTCGACCTGTTTGCGCTGGTGCATCCTTATCAGGACCCGCTCGACTTCATCGTAAATGAGGCTGGATATGCACAACTGCTGTCCCAGTACCGGGATGATATGTCACGTGCAGAGGGCGCCCTGGCCGATTCCGAATCAACGGCCGGAGCCGTTTACCTGTTGCCTAACGAGGGTTGGGCACGACGCATCGTCGGGGTCATGGGCAACGATCTGGCCAAGCAGTTTCCCGATCGGGCACATGCCTTACTGGTCGATATGGGTGACGGGCATCATCGGGTTAGTGTGCGCGCACCCTATAATCGCAAAGACGGCGCCGATGCGCTTTGCCGCCAGTTCCCTTCGGGGGGTGGTCGCAAAGCCGCTGCCGGAATTAATGCGCTGGCGCAGGGTTCGCTGACGCAGTTTGTCGAGCAATTTAACCTTCAATTTGGTGAAGCAGGATGAGTGAACACGAAAAAAGCAGCAACGTAGTGTGGCACAACGCCACCGTAACCCGCGAGCGTCGGGAAACACAAAATGGGCACCGTGGTGGATTGTTCTGGTTTACCGGCCTCTCGGGTGCCGGCAAGTCGACATTGGCACACTCGGTGGAGGAAGCGCTATACCAAAAGGGTTTTCGCACATTCGTGCTCGATGGCGATAACGTGCGTCACGGCCTGTGTGCGGACCTGTCGTTTTCCGACGAAGACCGCAAGGAAAATATTCGCCGAATCGGGCACATGTCTATGCTCTACGTCGAAGCAGGGATCATCGTGCTGACCGCGTTTATTTCGCCATTTAGAGCCGATCGCGACAACGTGCGTAAAATCGGCGGATCGGATTTCCACGAGATTTACTGCAGGTGCAGCCTCGAGACTTGCGAAGACCGCGACGTCAAGGGCCTGTACAAGCGTGCGCGCGCCGGCGAGATTCCCGACTTTACCGGGATCAGCTCGCCTTACGAAGAGCCCGAATATGCCGATTTGACGATTGATACCGAGAGTCGGCTCGAAAACTGTACTAGTGAGGTCTTCGAATACATCTCCGCATCGACAAAAAATGGTGGTTAACAAGCGACTGGCCATTGAGGACATGAAATGAAACTTTTAGACAGGAAGATTGCTGTCATCGGCCTCGGATATGTCGGCCTGCCGCTGGCCGCACTGTGTGCGAAGAAGGGTTACGAAGTGGTTGGCCTCGATCTGAGCGAGCCTGTCGTTGCACTGCTCAATCAGGGTAAATGCCATATCAAGGATGAGGCAGTAGAGCAGTTGTTGGCGACCGCAGTGGCCTCCGCAAATTTTACCGCCACGACCAATGCCGAGGGTGTTGCCGACTGTGGTGTTTACCTGATTTGTGTGCCGACCCCGGTCGACGCCAACAATGATCCCGATCTGGCACCGCTGGAGGGTGCCTGTCGTGTCATTGCACCCCATCTCAACAAGGGCGACCTGGTCGTCGTTGAATCCACGGTGTTTCCCGGTACATGCGAACAGGTGGTAGCGCCGTTACTCGAGGAACTCTCAAACCTGGATGTCGGCAAGGACTTTCATCTTGCGCACTGTCCCGAACGGGTGAACCCGGGCGACCCATTCTGGGGGTCAGAAAATATCCCACGCGTAGTGGGTGCGACTTCCAGCGAAGGCGTGGCGGTTGCCGCAGAGTTTTACGCGTCGATCCTGGGGGGTGATATCCTCGACGTACGCGATATCAAGCTAAGCCTGCGCCCCAAGTTTCGCGAAACATCTGAAGGACTCCATATCGCCCAGGTACCGCTCGGCAGCGTCACCAAGATGCACTCGATTCGTGATGCCGAGGCGGTCAAAGCGATGGAGAACACGGTACGTGATGTCAATATCGCCTTCGTCAACGAACTCGCCAAGATCAGCGATGCACTGGAGCTCGACGTCGTCGATATCATCGACGGCATGGCAACCAAACCTTTCGGTAAGGGACCATTCTATCCGGGGGTAGGCGTCGGCGGGCATTGTATTGCGGTCGATCCCGAGTGGTTGAAAGCGGCCTCTAAAAAAGCAGGCTACATGCCGGAGATGATCCAACTAGCGCGCATGACCAATAACGGCATGCCGGAGTATACTGTTTCGATATTACAGGATTTGTTAAATGAAAAGGGGTATCCGGTAAAGGGTACCAAAATTGCTGTATTGGGGGTCGCCTACAAACGAAATGTCGATGATCCCCGCGAATCGCCTTTTTACAAGTTGCGAGAAATTCTGCAAAAGAAGGGTGCTGAGCTGAGCGTTTTTGACAGCTGGGTGACCAGCGAAAATACCGTTCAGTCGCTTGATCAGTGCATCGGCGGGGCAAAGGCAATTGTCATTGTGACCGAGCATTCGGATGTGACCGAGAAGTTGCGTAACTTCGATTTACGCGATTCTGATGTCGAAGTCATTGTCGATGGCAGAAATTGTCTCGATGGTAATGTAATCAAGGGGCAAGATGTGCTTTATCGAGGCATTGGGCGATGAATTTTATCGGTATATTAAATATGCATTTACCAACTCGAAAATGCAGGTAGAGGGAAATATGCCAAAAGTAGCTTTGATAACTGGCGTTACAGGACAGGACGGAGCGTATCTTGCTGAGTTTTTGTTGGACAAAGGATATGTGGTTCACGGAATTAAGCGTCGAGCTTCTTCGTTTAATACGGCACGTGTTGATCATCTCTATCGTGACCCACACGA
>JAAESG010000294.1 GCA_024229615.1 Gammaproteobacteria bacterium
AAAAACTACCGAAACGGCTTTCAAGATCGCACTTCCCATATCATGCACCAGCGCCATTGGCATGCCGTAAGCTGCTTTCAGGCGTTGCAGGAGCGGCCCGATGTATTGACTGTCTTCGCTCGGCATCTTCCTGTTACCAAGCACGATATTGCTGATTTCATCCATGCAACTGAATAGGTGCGGACTGTCTCCTTCGCAGGTACCGTCCATATGCAGGATATAGCCACCTTTCAAATGCATGTATTGCTTTAAATCTGCTTGGCATTCTTGATGCGCCAACGTCAGATAGACAATAAATCGTTTGCTTAAGAAGCCGATTTCACGTGCGCTGATGGTGATATTGCGTGTCGCCAATTCAGCCTGTATTTCCGGCTATATCCGGGTTTCCCCACCAACAAATTACAGTAATTCGTTTGTTTCACAGGGTTTCAGTCTATCTCACAATGTACGCAAATCGCTTGGAATCTGCGCAGGGATATCGAGGTCGCCTACGGTCAGGTAGATCATGTCGGCGAAGTGGTGCAGATTCCGATATCCGGAAGCCCGGTTTTTGACGATTTTGACAATACGATTCAGGCCCTCACCGACGGCATTGGTCAGGTTTCTGTCAACGAAGGCAAGAATATTCTCGAAGTGATTTCTCAGGGTGCCGACGAACTTGCGCAAGGTGGGGATACGACTGCGCAGGGCAGCGGTCATCCAGCGTTTGAGGAACTTCTCCGCCGAAGCGCGATAACTGTAATTCCAGAAATGCTCGAACTCATCCTTGAGCACCCAGGCGCGGTGAATGCGGCGATTGGATTTGCGCAAGTTGTTGAGGAAGCGGGTATTTCCCTTGGTGCGGTTCCTGGAGTGCATGCCGAGTAGCCAGCGCAGCCCCTTGATCGCCTTGCGGCCCGCGGTGTCGAGGGCGCGCCACTCCTCCTTGCGCACCTCGTCCACGGCCTGGTTCA
>JAAESG010000295.1 GCA_024229615.1 Gammaproteobacteria bacterium
CGATCATCAACGCTATTACCGCGACCAAAACCAGACCAGGTATGGCGATTCTCTCAGGTCGAGAGATATTAGTTGCCCGGTACATCATGTAGGCGATGACCGGGGTACAGACCAGGCTCCCGATAAAACTGTATTGCAGCAATCGAGCTTCGATATTTTAGCGGTAATACAAAAAATACAAACGCCATCGCGAAAGTACCGACGAGTAACACGATTGCATCGATCCATTGGGCCCAAGCTGCTGTTTGATGCGCTCCTTATCCACACGTTGCCATCGTTAAAAGGTCTACCAATCGGGTATACTTTGGCGCTATCCTCTCATAGATTCGTAGCAGTGTCTGATCTAAGTGCATGTCCGCAATGCCTCCGATAATCGATCTCGCAGCCTGGTTTTCCAATGACCGCAAACGACGGCTCGAGTTTTCTCGGCAGGTCGGCCAGGTGGCGCATGAAACAGGCTTCTTTTATGTCATCAATCACGGTATTCCGCTAGCCACCAGTGAAGCCTATCTGCAGGCAATAAAATCATTCTTCGCGCTTCCGCTGACAACCAGGCAGGCTATCGACAAACAGTATTCCGCACAGTTTCGCGGCTGGGAAAAACTGGGCACGGAGTTGACCAACAATGAGGTCGATTTTCGTGAACAAATCGATATCGGGGTCGAGCGTGAAGCCTTTCCTGACCCGGATCCCTACTACATGGCTCTGGTCGGTCCCAATCAATGGCCCGACGAATCCCTGATCCCGTACTTCAGGCAAACCGTAGTCGATTACTTCGACCGTCTGGCCGAGGTCTCCAGGCAGATTCTGCGTATCATGTCACTGGCACTGGGTCTCGAAGAAAACCATATCGAGCGTGTCTTTGGAACAACCCCGTCTCCTTATCTGAAATTGATCCGTTATCCGAAGACTCTCGATGGTGGGCAGGGGGTTGGTGTACATAAGGATTCAGGATTTCTGACGCTATTGCTACAGGATGAAAATCGAGGCCTTGAAGCCCAGGCCAACGACAATACCTGGTACCAGGTGGATCCGATTCCTGGCAGCCTGGTCGTCAATACGGGTGAATTGTTGCAGATGGTGACAGATAACTATTTTATCGCTACTCCGCACCGGGTGATCAATCAATCCGAAGAAGAACGTTATTCTTCAGCCTTCTTTTATAGTCCTGACCTGAACACGGTGCTCGACCCACTGCCGATAGGTTCGGCTTTTATCAATCGTGTTCGGCACAGCGAGCGTCATCGAAACGAGGGTTTGATGGCGTCAAGAGCAGAGATGGCCTCGGGTACCGAGAGCATGGAGAGCCAGGTCAGACCAGTTGTGTTCGGTGAAAAATACTGGCAGCGCTGGGTACGCAGTTACCCGCATATCGCACGCAAGTTTTACCCCGATCTGATGGAATAAAGCATCATGCGGAGGAACCAGAAAGCAAGCGAAGCTATTTTCGAGGCCTTACCCAGTACCAGCTGAGGGCAACGAGCGAGCTAAAAAGAGTATAAATCAATATAAATACCCATGGCGGGGCCTGATAGAAGAGTAGTCTCTCGAGCCAGTGCGCAATAAAAGAGCCGGTGTAAACCGCATCGCCCGCCTTTTCACGCCAGTTCATTTCCCACAGGGTAAGAGGGCAGATTGCACCTAGCCAGGATTGCACCACAACGATGCCGATCGCAAACAGATGGACAATACGAAACGGTCGATTGTGCACCCAATCCCAGGCAAGTGGTTTGCCGGCAAGAATTAACACCAATCCAAGTACGACAAAGCAGACGAATAGAAAATGGATGAGCAGAACGGCGTCTGCGGCGAACAGATAAGTTGTTTTGCTGACCAGTTCCGATTCCACTGGTTACAAAGCGTCGAATGCTTCGTGATAGAACATCCGCCCCGCCATTCCTTCGAGTGCGCCAGGTGTCAATTCCAATGCCATGAATACTCCGGCGGGTACCTCGTAGACCGAATCGATCGAAAAACTGTCTGCGGGTTTAAATCCAAAGCGCGGATAGTACTGCGCATGTCCGAGTACGAAGATTGCTCCGTAACCCTGATTTTCACAGTGTTCCAGTCCGGATTTTACCAGCGAGGATCCGATACCGCGTTGCTGGAACTCCGGCAGTACCGCCATTGGAGCAAGTGCCATTACGCACCGTTTTGGATCGGCAGACAGGTGGGCACCAGAAAACATAATGTGGCCGATTACGACACCTTTTTCTTCGGCGACCAGCGAAACATAAGACTGTGCCTGCTGCCTCAGGCGTGTTACCAGGTTGGCTTCGTCTTCGCTTCCAAATGCAGCAAGGTTGACGTCATGCACCGCCGCATAGTCGGTTTTGTTCTCTAGCCGAATTTTCACCGGTTCTGACCTCAACTATCTCCGTTTGCGGTAACCCTGCAGGCGCATACAAGCCTCGATTTCGGCATATACAGCCTGCGCCTCGAGGGCAAAATCATCTTTCATCAGCATTTTTGCCTGGTTACTCGTGGTAGCCAAAATCCGAGCGCTGCGGTCGGTCTCGGCCTGCTCCAGTTGTGCCAGCTTTACATCGATGCGACAAAACTCCTGCGCTTGTTGAAACGCGGGCTAGAGATCGATCCCCATTTGCTCGAGTAAGGTCATCATCAACCAGTAGCAGCCAATCGTGATCAGAATCGACGTACCCATGCTGAGATAAAAACTGATCCCCTGTTTCAATAAAATTGGCAATGATATGAAGAAGGCGAGCGACGGTAATACAAGCCAGAAAATGCCGCTGGCAAGCCCTGCGACCCTGGTGACATCTTTGGTGTCGATATAAAGCCAGATCATCGCCAGCACCGATACCAATGGCACCGATGCCAGGATTGCGCCAATCAGGCTGCTACGTTTCGAGATTTCCGCAATTACCACGATCAGAATCGCCGAAATCACTACTTTGACGATGTAATAGATCATGATTGATACGCTGGCGTTAACAGAATTATCTTGAATGGCCGATTAAGTCACGAATCTGATCGACAATCTGATCCAGCTTTTTGCTGTACAGACCCGAGTAACCACGGGTTAACGGGATCATCGTGCCATCGTCGAGAATGACCACCAGCCGATGGCTATACTGCAGGCCGCCGGAATCGCCAGACTCGATCGCATCGCGCCTGACCATGACGATTCTTGCGAACGCGACCTGCCCGGATTTATTTCTGATCAGGTTGCGCCAGCGCCAGGTCAGCAGGTCGTCGTCCCGTGAAAAGGTGAAACTCGCAAATTCTAGGAAGTAATAGGCGCCCAACAACGGAAATACGATTCCAATAATGAAGCCGATCAGTTCACCGATCTCGATTCTGCCGTCGATTAAACTGGGACCGTGCTCGATCAACAACAAGGGCGGCAGGCTTAGAAGAATCAACGATATGACATAACTCTTGTAATGCACCCGGTAAATCGAACCCTTTTCTTCGGCGACAAGCATCGATCTGGTCTCAGTCGTCAGGATTGGTAGCGCGTCGTTTAAAAGCCATTTTCAGTTTCATCGGTTGAAGCAAAACTTGTGGCGCGCACGCTTGCCCTGTCCTGCATCGTCGTCATCCATTGCTGTAAGCGTGGAAAAGAATCCAGCATCGCCTGACCCTCCGGGGTCTCGACAAACAGGCGCAAAATCGGGTAGGCGTGTAAATCCGCCAGTGTTACGACTTCACCTGTGAGGAATTCGTTATCCTCCCGCAATTCGTCGAGTTGTTGCAAGGCGTTCTGCGAGGTCGGCAGAGCCGATGCAATCAGTGCCTCATCAGTCTTTCCACCTCCTTCGGCGACGACGATACGTTGCACGTAAATATCCCAGACCATTGGCTTATAGGTATAACAATCGAGAATACTGATGATCTGGTTCATGCGCGCGCGTTGGGCGGATCTCGCAGGCTGCAACGCGACCCCCGGAAAGGTCTCATCGATATAGCGCGTGATCGCGCCGGTCTCGTAGAGGTAGAAATCACCGTGTATCAGGCTCGGAATAGTGCCGAAGGGATTGTGTGCCAAATACTCTTCTGGCGGGCCATTATCCGCGAAAATATCGACCTCCTCGAGTTCGTAATCAACACCTTTTTCTTCGAGCGCGAGGCTCGCGATACGTGTGTAAACGCTTATTCTCAACCCCAGTAGTTTTATCATAGCCATGGCGGAATTCCTTAAGCCGGTTAGTATTAATTCCAGTGAGGCTCGATCATACCTCGCGTTGTCAGAAAATGCTCTAGCGGATACATTGCTAGTGGCCGAAAACTTCGAGACCCGGCGAGCCAGCGGCGCGGGCTCTGTGCCACCAGGATTGAGCCGGTTTAATTATCCCCATGTTGCGCTTGCCAGAGTTTTCTGAGCCCGTCCAGGTTTTCGGGTTCCTCATCGAAGCACTGGTATAGACCGGGGTCGACCGATATCCAGGGTTGAGCGCTTTTCAACCAGATATGCGCAATCGGGCGCAAGTCACTGGTGTCGTCCAGAGAACCTGCCTTGATGCTAACTTGCTCTAGCGGATTGTCCGAGCCATGCAAGATGCGGGTACCGCATTCGGGACAAAAGCTGCAGCGTTTGATTGCGCCATCGTCGCCCTGGGTGTCCCAGCTTTGCAGGCGCTCTGCACCCTGCGAAATCTCGATCTCGCGCGGATCCATGATCAGTGACATACCAAAGGCACTCGCCGATTGTTTCTGGCAATCGCTACAGTGACAGGCATACAACATCTTCGGCATGCCGATCAGTTCATACCTGATAGCTCCGCATTGGCAGCCTCCGGTTTTACATCGCTCAGGTTTCATCTGTAACCTCCGTTTCAGGATTTATGTCATTTCACCCAGAACAGGTAGCCGTTGGCGGCGCCAAAGCGAGAGTAAAGCGGACATATTATCTTCGGCCTGTGGATTGTTGCGCAAGCCCAAAGAGGCTTCGGCCAGACCCTGTTGCACATCGATGATCAACAATGCGGGATTATCACTCGACATCAACGCAGCTCTGGACTGATATCTTTCACGCTTGCTGCAAAGCACTGGATTTCCTCCAGGTCATACTTTGCGTGTACCCGCAGCGCGGATGCCGGTTGACGAACGAGGCTAGTGCCCGATCGGTGTTCGCTTCCGGGGCGTATGGGACGAGCAGTAAAGCCGCCACCGCAGTTAGGGCATACGTTCTCGAGCCGATTTTCAACACAGTCGCGACAGAAGGTGCACTCATAGCTGCAGATACAGGCTTCTATCGAAGCGGGCGGAAGATCCTTGTCGCATAGTTCACAATTGGGGCGAAGTTCAAGCACGGTGTATAACCTCCGCGGCGAGCGCGGTGAAAAATTCAGGTCAGGGGATAATTACGCATTGTTATCTGAAATGCTAATGGAATTGCAGTCGAAGTTAAGCTTGCTTCTGGCGAGATCGATCACAATGGCCGCGTGATCGCTTAATGCATCACGTCGACCGGGCTGCTGCGGATCGTACCCCCAACAGTGCTGCAAAGCTTTAAGCGCGGGTTCAAGCTGCGGACTGCAAAAGGCATGATCGAGCCGAAAGCCGTTATTACGGTGTGAATACCAGGTGTACTCGCGACGCTCACCGTGCAGGTGGCGAAAAACATCGACAAAATCACGCTGCTCCATTCCGATGATCCAGTCGTGCTCACGATGAAAGCGGGGTCCGAGTGGGTTTTCCTCGTCCAGATTGCGTTTACCGCAATTGCTGTCTCCGAGCAGTAAAGCAGGTCCCAGCTTCCAGGGCCCGGTCATTTTCAGTAACGCATTCAGAAAAGGATACTTGAGGGTCGGCGTAGTGTAGTTCGGGACGTGCATTAAACCGAGTGTCAAGTTCGGCCGACCCTCGATATGTGCGAGTAACCAGCGTTCTCGATTGCGTGGCATGTGGGGCGCCTTGATACGGTGTATTGGGTCACGGCTGGCCAGTAGCAGTGCATTTTTAGCTGGCAGGTCAGGGTTGACACTGCTCAGCTGCGAAGCGTAACCGGCCTTTGCCAGCTCGACTGCCAGCCATTGGCTTGCGTCAGTTCCACGAAACTCGCTGAGGCCGATAACGTCGGCTTGCCAATCCAGCAATTGTGCCAATATGCCGGCAATACGTTTGCCGCCACCCGCACGAATATTCCAGGAGACAATACGCAAGATAACCCTGCTTGTCCCTACGCTGACGGTTAGGAGTGCATGGTCTGTGCGATTTCCAGGCTACCACCCATGGAAAGATAGGGATGTATTTTAATTTTAGCAAGGGCGCCTTCCATATCTTCAGCAGTGATAATACAGTAGCCACTAACCGGATTGCTGCCGCCGTTATCGACGACTGTGCCGTCGTTGGTGATGGTTTTTGACATACCAACACCGACCCCTGGATCGACCAGATCTTCACCCATGCCGGAAACCCAGTCTGCCCAGTCAGCCATGACTTTGTCCATGTTGATTTCTCTGTCGCGGGAAGGGCTACCGTGATAGATCACCAGAAATTTTGCCATGATTGACTCCGTTAATTGTTGTCAGTTGGTTGCATCTTACTACAAAGCCCGTGAACCGAAGTCGCTGGGTATTGGCGTATTTCTAGACCAGGCCGTGTATCTCGGCAAATGGGTCCCAGGCAGGGTCCTGATGCCATTCGTATTCGGACCAGAGGGCGAGCTGCTCGGATGTTTCCTGCCCGTGAATTTTGGCGATCAGTGCTAACGACATATCGATGCCGGCCGATACGCCGGAGGCGGTAAAGAATTTGCCGTCCTCGACCCAACGGGCCTTTTTTTGCCAGTCCACTTTCTCGCTTTGAGTGCTAACCCATTCGAAAGCGGCCTTGTTGGTGGTTGCGCGTCGCCCGTCAAGCAAACCGGATCTTGCCAACAACGCGCTACCGGTGCATACGGAGGTCACGAAGTGGGCGCCGGCAGCCTGCAGTCTTAGCCATGCCAGTATTGTCGGGTTATCTACTTCCTGTCGAGTGCCCATGCCGCCGGGCACCAGTAGTATATCGAATTGCCGGTCAGTGGGCAGTTCAAAATCAACAACTGTTTTTGGCCCTTGCCTGCTTTCAACTATGGCCCCAGTTTGTGACAATATACACAACTCGAAATGTTCAGGAAGCAAGCCAAACATTTCGAGTGGACCGAATACATCCAGTAGTTCGAAGTCACGGAACAGGACGACACCAATCGATAGTCTGGATTTCATTTGCTGGTTACCATACAAAGGTAAATTGAAAGACCACTAGCCCGCATATCTCACCACCGGAATTGAATAAGGCCGAGTTCCATGGCATAACACTTGTGCAAACAATGAGTTATAGCCAAAGGAGACAACGGCCTTATGAAGACAGAGTGTACGCTTGATCAGATGGAATTTCACGCTTTTGGACGGCGAGAGATTGTGGGCCGATTCGATGGTGGACAGATCAGCTCGGATGGCGGTGCCTTACTGCTGCGCGAGACAGAACATCGCACCGGGATATTGTCGCGGCTGGCCCGACAGTTTATCGACTATCGCGACCCGGAGCGCATCGAACACGGCGTGGACGAGTTGGTGGCGCAACGGGTGTTGGGCATCGCGCTGGGCTATGAAGACCTTAACGATCACGATGCACTGAGTTCAGATTTCCTGTTGGCGATGCTGGTCGGCAAATCTGATCCGACGGGTCAAGATCGACTTCGGGAGCGGGATCAGGGCAAGCCACTGGCGAGCTCCAGTACGCTGAACCGGTTGGAGTTGAGTCTGCCGGATGCGATCATGGCCTGGTGTGAACAGCGCCCAGGTGTGCCTTATCTGCTGGGACTGGCCAAGAATGCGCGTTTGAAGCGTGCGCTGGGCTGTGCGATACAGGCGGCGCAGGTGCAATACCATGCGATGAATCAGGCGGCCCGAAAGGTCTGGTTGTCATTCTCCGAGAGCTATCCGTATGTGCGGATATTCCAGCAGGTGATGAAAAATCTGCACGCCTTCCCCCCGTATCCCGTGCGACGTAGCACGGCCCACACAGATCCTCTTGAATCATACTGGTGTCGAGAACACCAACGGGCAACCATGTCCTTTGCCGGACATTTTTGTTTACCGGCGCTTCATAAACAACGGGAACACGGGAAAAATCCCTTATACCTACGCTGGAGTCAGTAAACCGTGGTCTGATGCAACCGATCTGTTGAAAAATCCCCGATTATCTGCCTCTACGAATTGTCTGGTGAGCGATGCGGGCTAGAGCCTGGTTAAGTTTTTCTACGTTGGGTGTTTCATCCTGATTCGACATTATAATTTTAATGGCTGGAGTGTGCCGAATTCTGTCGGTTTCCACTTGGTCGGGAGCGACTGCTCATAGGGAACGATAGTTTTGGTCCTGACTGCATATCTCAATTCTGAGTGGTTGAAGGTATTGAATATCTATTGCAACGTGCATCAGTTTATAACCCAACCCCAGTAACCCCCTTATTTGAAAATGATAGATACTGTTTCACGAAGTCAAATCCAGCAAGCTCGATAAATGCATCGGTGAGACGAGAGGTAACTGGCCCAGGAATAGTTGATGGATAGTTTCTACCGTTTAGAGACTTTACTGGGCAAATGCATAAGCTGGTGGAAGTAAAAAAGGCCTCGTCAGCCAGCATTGCGAACTCTGGTGAAATACTGCATTGGCGAAAGGTAACTCCAAGGTTATTGCAAAGCTCGATTACTACCTCGCGACTCACGCCTGATAGCACGAAATCGGATTTCGGAGTGAAAACAATACCATCCTTGACGACGAAAAAATTGCATCCAGCACCTTCCGCGAGATTCCCCTGATAGTCTGGCATTACAGCCCATCCTGCTGGAGAAGATGATTGCACCTCTTGTTGAGCGAGCATCATGTTTAAATAGTTATTCGTTTTTGCATTGGGAGACAAAGCGTCCGGAGCAATCTTTGGTCGTTTCGAAACAACAGCTTCAATACCGTGTTTAAAAAATGAGGCCCGAGATCTAAGTGGTAAAGGTATACAATCGATAATCACTGTTGGACTATTGTTGGTTTTTATCTCTCCGTCTAACTGCTGGACACCCGCAGTCACACGCTGCGTAACCCAATAGTCTTCCCCTTCACTTAATATCGAAAGATTTTGTGCGACGACTTCTTCTGTAGCGGCGATTATCTCTGTATTGCTCAGGTGTAAGTGAATACCAACGTAATCGAGACTTTGAAAGAGACGATTAATATGTTGTTGTAGTCGAAATATTCTGCCACCAAAGGTTCTCGAAGTATCAAATACGCAACTTCCGTAGACGAGTCCCAAGTCACGAATTGATATCGTAGCTTTACTTTCTTCAACTAGCTCACCATTAACGTAGGCTACCCGCTCTATGGTTTCGTTCTCAGCTACTTTCAAATTCATTACCTCTCTAAACTCAGCATTTTATATCTGGCATGGGAATACCTTCCTTCACATCATAGAATTTCTACCGCAGCTCCTATACCCTGGCGGATTGAGCGAGAGTGATTGCTATCCGATAACAACCCATCGATCAAGCACGGCTATGCTAACAGGGTTAGACGCATCAGATATAACTGAGTGTTCAGGAATATGCGATCGAGTATCCTGCTCATGGTCAGGTTCGAGCCAGCAACGAGTTGCGCAAACTGGGTGTGTTTGTATCGCCGACCGGTGTCCGCGGTATCTGGATTCGCCACCAGCTGGCCAATTTCAAGGATCGGCTGAAGGCGCTTGAAGCCAGGGTCGCTGCTGACGGTCTGGTATTGACTGAATCCCAGGTCCAGGCGCTTGAGAAAAAGAAGCTCGATGATGAAGCCTGCGGCGAGATCGAAACCGCCCATCCTGGCTACCTGGGATCCCAGGATACGTTCTATGTGGGCACCCTGAAGGGCGTTGGCCGTATCTACCAGCAGACCTTCGTCGACACCTATGCCAAGGTCGCTTTTGCCAAGCTCTATACGACCAAGACGCCGATCACTGCGGCCGATATGCTCAACGACAAAGTGTTGCCGTTCTTCGAGCTGCACGAGCTGTCGTTACTGCGAAAAACCCACTCAGCAGACCGAATGTAGAGTTGCAGTCTAATACCACGAGTCACACACCGGCTTCGCTTGACAGGAGGGGGAGTCCATGTAGCCCTGCGTCAGCGGCCAAAGTGCCCGAAACAGACGCTCGATTATTACTCAATCCTGTGCTTACTAGGTAGTGCATGTACATTCGCTTAGTTCAGTTTTCGAAATCACCGATGTGTGGTGCCGAGTCTGGCGTGTTAACTATGTCAGGTTTTCACACAGCTTCTGCGGAGTCGTAGTGCGGAATAAATTCAATTTTTAAAATCGATATCTAGCCTTGATTTCAATACCTGTACCGCTTTCTTCAAAGTCGTAATCGTCACCCGATTCATCCCAGGACCAGAGGGTAAGATCACCCCCCAGCATCAGTTGCTCACTAAACCAGTAACGCGGAGAAATGGTATAAAAGGTCTCTTCGGCTTCCCATGCATCTCCTTTTGGGTCCCACTCGTAATAGTCCCAGGAAAAATATATTGCAAAATATCGGTAAACCGGGCCCACCGTAATACCGTATCTTGTTCGATCATGGTCCACCTCATTGTCGTTTGAGTCATCCTTATCTCTGCTTCCTTCACCTATATCAGCACCCAGAAAAATATTGGAATTCTGACCCAACACGCCGGCATAACTCAATACAAGCCATTGGTACTTGTCGGTACGTTCAAAGCCATTGGCATAGTCTCGTTCCCTATCGGTTTGACTGAGTCTTACCGACAGGCGATTGTAGTCGTTTAAATAATGTCTCAACGAAACATTCCAGCCTTGGCGATCTTCGTCATAGGTGTCATCTTCAACAGCATCATTATCTTCCCAGTCACCGTCCTGGGAAAAGAATCCGCCACCGATACCGGTACTTGGTGCGAAATAAAAGAACCCTCCCACTCCAAGGCCAGTCCAATCCTTTTCACTCGTATAGTCAGAACCGTCGTCTTCAAAATCCCAGCCTCCAGTATAAAAATTACCGTACACATAGCTGGAGCGCGAGAAAAAAAACGGCAGCAGATCAAGTGACTTGCCATTATCTTCCACGGGGGTTAAGAAATACGTGTAGCCGGCAAAGATTTCCTTCTGGGTATAGTCGCCTTCACTAGTGAAGCCGCTATCTTCCTCATATTCTTCTGACCAGGTCCAGCGCTCTGTTCCAGCAGTAACTTGACTGTTGAATGCCAATGCCGAACCCGTAAAAGAAATGCAACAAATCAAACAAATCCATGTCGTGATTTTCATTTTCCCATTCCTCATATCAGATATTTAAAGTGGATAGCCATCGTCGGTCTCATAACTAATATAAATATGATATGCCTTACATTTTATAGGGATTTGATTTGAATCAACCAAATAGGTTTCAAGTCATCAAATTCAAACGAAAAGTAAATTACTGGTTCGATAGAGAAGCGAAAGTTGACGGCCTGCTATTGGGCGTAGAACGAGATTGCCTCCCGCCAGGCTTTTGCGAGGGTCCGTTAACGAGAAAGCTGCCCCTCAAATTTGATGAGTTAGCGGCGATTTACCACCCAAAACAGACTCCGAGCCTACCAAATCAAAGCAAATCAAAGCAAATCAAAGCGTCATTCCCACGTAAGCGGCGATCCGACGTATCGGAATCCTACAACCCGCTCCATTATGAGATCCCCGCTTTCGCGGGGATGACGTTAACTAATGTCTGAATATGAGACTGACGGGATTTATGGAAGCTTGATTTTCAGCGCTTCGAGCGCATCGACTATCGGTATCACGTAATTGATATTTTTCGACGCACCGTCGCGGGTGAACAGGCCAGCTACCGTGATGCCGATAACATTGCCTGAGCTGTTGAACACGGGACCACCGGAATTGCCGGGATTGACCGCGGCATCGGTTTGATAGTAAGGCCTTTTATCCAGCGTTCGTCTGGCGGAAATAATTCCACGAGTGATCGAGAAATCGAACGTTTCATCGAGCGGCGTGCCGACGACATAAATTTCCTCGCCCAGGCTGACCTGGTTGGCATCTATTTGCAGCGGTTTCGCGCCATCGTGCCGTTTGAGCCTCAACAGCGCAACATCCCTGCCGGGATGACTGCGCAAGACCACGGCGCGTATTTCCTGGCCACCCAGGATCACGACTACTTCGCGGCTTTGTCCGACGACGTGTTGATTGGTCAGCACGTAACCCGGAGACGAAATCAGGAAGCCACTTCCGTGCCCGCCCGGGGTGCGGATGGTAACCGCCGCCCTTTCGATTTCACCGGTTTTTCCGACGAAACTGGTACTCGGACTGCCTTGCGCTATTTTGATGTCGTCGTGTATCTCGCCCTGGTCCTGGTACCCGGTATCGAGCATCGCGCCAGCGGTCAGCAGATTGACGAACTCGCGCTGAGCCAGCAGATTTTCGGTGGCGTGACGAAACGCCAGTCCGGCGCTGATTGCGGCACCGTTGAAGCGGGCCGATTTCTTGAAACTATCCTCGACACCCTCGGTCGTAGTTTGGTACACAACCTGACGCGCGAGGTTATCGAACACCTTCCATTCGATTTTCAGATAGGTGGCATTCTGCGTAAAGGTGCGCAGGTCGGGCGCGGTACGGCTGCCACAATGCGATAGTCGAATATCGGTGATGACGGCTGCCAGGCTAAAGTCGTTGCCGCTGCTTTGTTCCATGGCGAAAGTCTTGTCGGTGGCAATCGCATAACCGTTTTCCTCGAAGGCTTCTACGAACGGCTCGGTGAAATCGGTTTGCTTGGCGATGTACTTCGCGTTGTTGAGCGTCAGATTACCCTGCAATATGCACGGATACGGCGTCCTTGGGGCTTTATCGCTTTGCCGCAACTTCTTCGCCTTTCTGTTGGCGTCGCGGGTGTACTTGTAGGTTTTTCCCAGCGAGTGTTCATTCTTGCCCTCCTGAAAATCGATTAATACGCGCTCGAGCAGTACCGTTCTGGATTTTGCCACAGCAGTGTTTTTGATCGGCTCCAGGCTCACTACTCTGGGAATCTTCTGCGACGAAGCTGGAGTTTTATTTTTCTTAATGTTGACGACTTCAGACTCGCCTTTGCTTTTCGGCGGTGGTTTGTCGGAAAAGTGCACCTTGCCTTTTTCGTCGGTCCATTTGTACAACTGCGCGAGCGCGGGTTGCACTGTCAGCAGCACGAGGCCGAGCAACGAGAAGCATGTAAGACGGGGCAATTTATTCATAACCGTGTATTCAAATTTGTGGCTGGACTATTCAGCCCGAAAACCTCCGAATCGATTCCAATCTTGACGTCGGATTGCGAAAAGTATAGTCGACAGGGGGAATTTTGGGATAGTGCGGACAAAACCGCGGTGCCCCTGGAATATGAAAACGCGGGCGACCCGAACTGATTTTCGTCGAAGTATTTGCGAACGCAGCAAATTAGAGAATGGCGCCGGCACGAGGAGTCCCTCCCCGGGGCCCACTGATTACAAAACAAACCCAAATAATTGATTTTTTGGTTATATCAAAACGAATGGCGAGTGTCTGAAATTGGCCGAAGAACGAAACCGCTCTCGCGGTAACGGGTGCCAACCCGTGAGCTCATTTTTTAATTCCTTTCAACGTTTCTTTTATGTTTGAGAAACGGGGCATATCAGTCTCGGTCAGCTCAAAGTGATGTCGGCGATTGAGATTTGTCGTAGTGCAGCACTCGGGGGGCATGTATTGCGCTGTTCGTCCTGTGAGCATCAGCAGATCGCCTACAACTCCTGCCGTAACCGGCACTGCCCCAAGTGTCAGGGAAGCCCGGCTCATCGCTGGCTCGAAGCACGCCAGGCCGATCTGCTGCCGGTCGAGTATTACCATCTGGTGTTCACGTTGCCGGCCCAGATCAGGGCATTGGCCTATAGCAACCAGTCAGTCATCTACGCCATCCTGTTCAAGGCCGTCGCCGAGACCATCAGAACGATCGCGGCAGACCCGAAGCATCTGGGGGCACGGGTTGGACTCACCCTGGTATTGCACATCTGGGGCTCTGCCATGGTCCACCATCCCCATGTGCACGGTATCGTGCCCGGTGTCGGCTTGTCCCTGGATGGTAAACAGTGGATTCACTGCAGGCCGGGCTTCTTCCTGCCGATACAAGTGTTGTCGAGCCTGTTCAGGCGGTTGTTTCTGCAAAGGCTCAACCACGCCTATCAAGCGGGGGAACTGAAGTTCCTCGGTGAGTGCCGGTCATTGGCGGATAGCAATGCCTTTTTGAATTGGATCAAACCACTCCGAAAGATCAATTGGGTGGCTTATGCCAAACCCCCGTTTGCCGGACCTGAGGAAGTCCTGGCCTATCTGTCGCGTTATACCCGCCGGGTGGCCATCGCCAACAGCCGCCTGCTGAAGTTTAATGATCAGGGCGTCACCTTCAAGTGGAAAGACTACCGCGCCGAACCACGATTCCACAACAAGATCATGACGCTTAAAACCGATGAGTTTGTCCGGTGCTTTTTAATCCATGTATTGCCCAGTGGCTTCCACCGGATTCGCCATTATGGATTACTGGCCAACTCAGGGCGACGGGACAATCTCAAGCGAGCACGGGAACTGCTCATCGATACAACCGATGACGACGATGCTAACGCCGAGGGTGCTATCGAGAATACGAAAACACAGCAGGATGAGGTTTCTGAACAGGTTCAAGCCACCTACATCTGCCCCGATTGCGGTAGTCCCATGGTGATCATCGAGTGCTTCGAGCGAGGGCAGCTACCGCGTGCTCCGCCGCTGAGGATCATCGCAAGTCTCCACATCCCTGAGATCATTCAAATCCCCATAGTATTCCGGCCCACTGATATACGCTGCCTACGCCCCGCGGTTTCGTCCCTCGGGGCTTGTCCGACGCCTGCCCGCTGATCATCGAGCCGCCCTGCCAGCGCATTGCTGCCTGGGCAGGCATCTGACAAGCCTTAACGAAGATTGCATCCCACTGGAACTGAATGAGGGGCCGTTAACAAGAAAGCTGTCGCTCAAAAACTACAAAAAACGCGTCGATTTACGACCCAAATAAGACACTCGTCCCTCCCGAAACTGGGTATATATTTTCTTAATATCTATCTAAAACTGATAGAAAAAAACGATATCCCACAAATTTTGTAAGTGTATAGTTATGCCAGGCGCATCGAATAGCGTGTTCCTCGTGTTTAGAGCTGACGGCCGTCCTTCTTTATGCTGCCAACTGCAGCAACCGCCATACTTTTAATAAAATAGGAGGCGTCATGCAAATTCTAGGATCATGCTTAAGAATCATCTTGCTTATCGGATTTACCACTTGGCTTACTGCCTGTGGCGGTGGCGGTGGCGGTAGTTCATCTTCGACGGGCACAATTAGCGGAATTGTGGCTACTACAGGCAACCCTGGAGGAGAACCCGGTGTAACCGTCAAGGGTTTCTATTTAGGCAGCTCTGATACGACATCTTCTACTATGACGGCCGCAGACGGTAGCTACACTTTGACTGTAGAGAGAAATAGATCTGTTTCCGTACAATTTTCGAAGCCCGGTTTCATAACACTCAATATGGAAACTATCGAAGCAACCTCTGACGTAACCGGCTTTGGTCCTACGAATTTTGCAACCACTGCCTACGTTCAAGGAGTAATTGATACCGCAACAGGTGGGGCTGGTATAACGATTGCTAGTAAAGGTTGGCTTATTGCCAGGGCAGTTGATGCAATGGACAATGAAGTGAATGGTGTAGCTGTTACATCTACTGTTGCACCGGAAGCTGAAATTTATACATTGTGTGACGGAACTGACAGTGGCGGGGGTGTGACGACCGATGCGCCATGCGCTCCTCCTGGAAGGGATATAATGTACGGCGCTTATTTTGATGCGGCTGGGTTACCTGTCGAGACTGATGTCGATGTACTTGGGGAAGTGCATAAACTACCGATTAGATTGGGTGAAATTAGTACATATCAATAGTATTTCAAAGGAGTTCAGTGTTGATTGATTTTGTTTTACGATTTTGCCTAATGCAATAAATGGCGAGTGTCCGAAAGTGGCCGTTGAACGAAGGACGACAGCCACCTCTATTTTTTGAGGGTCTGCTTTGGAGAATCGGGTAGCACAAGCGGTGATAATATTGTCCTGCCTGTAGAATGGTCATCGATAAACGAAAGTGGGCGACCAGGACTCGCATAGCATGATTGGGCTAAAAATCGAATACCCTGGTCCTTAGGCTAAATAACCACTTTTTATTGCAAGGTGTTGACGCATTATTAAGAGAAACTTGGTGCGGGCGCAGAAAATAGTTTTGATTTTCGGCTTTGGCCAAGTCTCATAAAAGCTAATGCTCCTTATTGGGGACGATCTATTTAATTCGATGTTTGAAATTATCCGCAACTGGCTGGATCAACGCATACTTAATCGCTCATCTATTACGACGGCGCAGTGGGCAAGCGCGTTTTCCGCGCTTCCGTTACTGCAAGGATTGACGCTTGATGAAAAGCAGCGGCTGCAGGAGCTGGTGATTTTGTTTATTTATCACAAGGTGATCGAAGGCGCCCATGGCCTCGTCATCACGCAACCGATGGTTTTAATTATTGCTCTCCAGGCCTGCCTGCCAGTATTAAATCGGGGGTTGGGTGAATATGAGGGTTGGTCTACGGTGATTGTTTATCCGAGCGGGTTTGCGCCAAAACGTGTTATCAGGGATGAATATGGCGTGGAGCATCATGTGCAATCAGATTTATCCGGTGAAGCCTGGCAACGTGGTCCCGTGGTGTTGGCCTGGGATGAAGCCGAGCAAGCCGGTATTATTGATGGCAATAACTTGGTGATCCACGAGTTCGCCCACAAACTCGATATGCAAAATGGGGACGCCAACGGTTTTCCACCTTTGCATGCAGGGATGGATCCAATTGCATGGACAGAGGCGATGAGCGCCGGGTTCGAGGATTTACAGCACAAGTGCAACCATGGAAAGTACATCGACATTGATTGTTACGCGGCGAGTTCACCGGCGGAATATTTTGCGGTGTTGAGTGAAGTGTTCTTTGAACGACCCGAATTACTGCAACAGCACTATAGCCCGGTTTATCAACAGCTAAGCCAGTATTATCGGCAGAATCCCCTGACGCGACTAGGTTCCCATTTCCGCCGCGACCATTCCATTAGCCTCGGCCGTTGAACGAAGGACGCCTCCCACTTAGATGCTACGGGGGTCGGCTCAGGGCACCTTGTACGCATTCATGGTTCAAAATTGATTACCCGCTTCCAGATTGCAGTCGTTCGAAAATCCTATGGGTAGGGTCGGGTTCGGCACACTGCGGATGCCCAGCAAATCACGACGAGCTTCCGGGAACGACCCTGAGCGAACCCCAATTTTCAAAGTAATTGTTGATTGCTCGATACTGCATCGCACGGGCTAACTTAGTTCGTCGAGCAGAGTTCTTGCATCACGTAAGTCGTCAGTTTCCAAACCCTCCGTGAACCACTCGTAAATGGGGGCGAGCAACTCAAAAGCCTGTTTTGGATCACCCTGATCTCGCATAAGTCGTGACATGTCACCGGCCGCTCGTAATTCGAGGATTTTCGCCTCTTGCTGGCGCGATATATCTAATGCTTCCTGGAATTTCTCACGGGCAAGTTGAGGGTCGCCATCGTCCATTGAAAAGTATGCTTTTCCATCAAGTCGATGCAGTTCGGCTAACCACCAATGTTCTCCCGATTCATCGGCATCCTCATGTGCCTGCCACAGATATCGGAGACCTTCCTGGTACAAACCATTGCGATATAACTCGTCGGCCAGAGCGGACAGGAAAAAACTTTGATAGTAATTACTGGCACCGGGACGCCGACCTGCCAGTGCATCTTTCATCCTGCCGACCCCATCCGCATAACCGCCTTCCTGAGCCCGTATCCAGCCGAAGATGAACTCGCATTGGTTGGACAAATCCTGATTGGCCGTTTCGATCGCGATGGGATGGGCCCGAGCACTAATTTCACGGACCGCGTCGACGTCGCCCAGCAGCATATATGTAATACAACAATGTGTTAATCCATGAGAGATGAATTGCGGCTGGGAATGCCGCTCAATCAGTTCAATCGCGTCTTCAAGACGTGCCCTGGCCTGCTCGCGATATCCAAGCAACCAAAGCGCGTGTGCGTTGCAGTAAGTGGCGCAGGCGCCAGGATCGTGATTCCCGTAGATGAAACCATACTCACCGTGCTCCTCGAAACGGTATAACTCGATACCCTTTTCGGAGTGATGTTTCACCGCTTTCAGATCACCCATGAGGTAGTAGGCACCCCATAAGGTATGATGGGCCTCGAGCTCAAGATCCGGATTACCGATTTCTTCAGCCAAAGCCAGAACCTTCCTGGCATATTGCTCGGCCTTTTCGAGAGAACCGCTTGCCAGCGCCATGTGCGCCAATCCCCAAAGCGCCGGAAACTCTCCATTTTTATCGGATATTTGTCGATAAAGGGAACGAGACCGGGCGAACAGTTCTCCAGCGCGTTCAGAGGCATAGCCTTCGATGAGGCGGACTGCGTTGCCAAGTGCCAGGAGCATATCCGCCTCGAGGCGCACCTGGCCTTCACCTGGCTCGAGCTGCTCGGCCAACTCCAACCCGTGCTCCAGATGCTGAATCGCCTCCAGGTTGGCGTCTATTCTTGTAGCACGCTGGCCTGCCCCGTACCACCATGCAACTGCTGGTTCAACCAGGCCTGCCTCGGTATAGTGCTGCGCGACTAGTTCCGGCTGGGTTTCTGCCAGCGCAACAAAATTATTTTCCAACGTCTGCGCAATGCGTTGATGATTTAACTGCCTGGCGCGTTTCAACAATGATTCGTAGGCCGCATCGCGCACCAGCGCGTGTTTGAATTCGAATTTGATGTCCGGCCGCATCCCACGTTCGTAGATCAGTTCCGCCTCAACCAACTGCTCGAGTGCGTTTCGTAGTTCCGCTTCGTCGAATGTGGAAACTGCACTCAGCAATGAAAAACTGAAATCACGACCGATACAGGATGCCAGTTGAGCAATTTCCTTGGTCGTCGCCAGGCGATCGAGCCGCGCCATCAGCGAATCCTGCAGGGACGGCGGAATCGCGAGCGGTGGCAGTGGTTCGTCCAACACATATCGCCTGCCGTCGTCGCGCAAAACGCCGGACTCGAGCAGAGACTTGGTAAGTTCTTCGACAAACAGGGGTATCCCATCTGTCTTGGCAATGATTTCGGTAGCGACTTCGTCGGGTAGAGATTTATTACCCGCGACCTGGGTAACGATCACCGTGCTGTCCAGGCTACCCAGGTAGCTAAGCGGAATCTGCGTCAGATTGGCAACGCCTGCCAATGCCGGGCTGAAATCGGGGCGGTGGGTCATCACCATCAAGATGCGCGATTCACCCAGGTTTTGCTTGATCGCGACAAGCATTTCCAGCGACGACGGGTCGTACCAGTGCACGTCTTCGGCAACTATGAGCACAGGATTTTCAGCGCTCATAGCCTCTAGCATTGCGATCATCGAGACTAACTGTCGACGCTTGAGATCCCCAGGTTCGGGCAGATCGAAATTCTGATCTTTCGGCTTGAGTGACAGCATGGTAGCCACCGGTGGCACAATCGACTCGACTCCGAGGCCGAGCCTGGTCACCTCCGATACAAGCTTGTCGAGCCTTTTCTCGATACTGTCGTTGCTATCGAATCGCAGAGCCCGCTCGAGCTGGTCGATAATCGGATGAAAAGCACTATTCTGATGATAAGGTGATCCGTAATACAACGCTCGACCATGCGGTTCGTCGACAATACTTTCCCTGAAAGCCCTGACGACACGAGATTTGCCGATCCCGGCCTCCCCCGAAACCGTGATCAGCTGCGACTCTCCCTGCCGCGCCTTGAGCCACCGATTCGACAGGATTGCAACTTCTTCCTGACGACCAACCAACTGTGTAAGCCCCGTTCGCGCACTGGCTTCGAGTCGATCTAGCGCACCGCTTTCCTGTCGGACCCGGTAAACCTTTTGCGACCTGGATATTCCTTTTAAGTCGTGTTCGCCCAGGTCATCGACATCAAAATATCCTTCCACCAAGTTGTGGGTTTTTTCGGCAATGATGACCTCCCCTGGACCCGCAAGGCTCTGCAACCGTGCGGCCAGGTTGGGTGTTTCTCCCACCACGGCCATTTCTTCACGGCGAGCCCCGGCTCCAATATCGCCCACAACCACGGTGCCCGTGGCGATTCCAATGCGCACTTGCAAAGAATCGATGGATAACGCTAAATCCGGATCGAGCTTGCCGACCGCCTTGACGATTTCAAGACCTGCACGTACAGCACGCGGCGCATCGTCCTCGTGGGCATGTGGATAACCGAAATAAATTAACAGCCCATCACCTACATAACGCGCTACCACGCCGTCGTAATGAATGACCACAGTGGCACAGGTGTCCTGGTAGGCTGCCAGGAGATCCCGAAAATCCTCTGGATCCATTTGCTCGGACAGGCTCGCAGAGCCCACAAGGTCACAGAAAAGCACCGTAAGATGCCGCCTTTCTGCAGCTGAACCAGCAACTTTGCCCGTGTCAGCCTCATTTTGAATTGCCTTACTTTCGGTGGTCTGCCTGGATATTTTTAGATTCGCGCCGCAAGCATCGCAAAAGCCAGCATCCTGTGGCGCCACGGTCCCACAGGCCGGGCAGCTAATCGTTAAAGGAGTGCCACAGGCTGAACAGAAACGCGCCTCTTCGCGATTTTCGTGATTGCATGCGGAGCAACTGATAGTCATGGTTTCGGTTCTGTTATAGCCTGCGCAACAGGTTGAGACGATGGACTTGATCGTAACTGCGGCCACCCTCGACCGGTACTCCCAGATGATCGAACAGTTCACGCAGGATGTCTTCCATGCCGGATAGCACCGTTTCGCGTTTCTCGTCCACAAGCAGCACATGGTCGAGAAATTCTTCGTAATTTCGGTATACGTAAGAGTCGATGAAAAATTCCTCCAGGCCCTGCTCAAAGTCGGCGCCTGCGGCCAACTCGAGAATTAATCGATACGAAGCATCGTATACGGCAGCCTCGTCTTCGACAGGTTGGAACAACTCATATGCAGAGCCGCCGGCCATGGGCTCGACAATAAACAATACGCCACCCGGGGCCAGTACTCTTGCTGTTTCCGTAACGGCCTTTGGCTGAAACTCGGCGGGTACATGGTGCAAGCTGTTGTAGTAAATAACAATATCAGCCCAGGAATCGTCAACGGGCAGGCTATCGGCAGAGGCCAGAAGGTAAGTTTCGTTACTCGTTTTTTTTACTGCTCTTGCCCGTCTGATTGATGCTTGTGACGGATCGATACCGATGATGCTATCGGCTTCCGGCGCCACTAGTTGGGTAAGCCATCCTTCGCCACAACCAACATCTATCACCCTGGCCCCGACCAGCGGCAAATGTTGCTTAATGAGCGACTCCGGATCAACTTCAGGAATAGCGCTTGTGTTGTTATCCGTCATGGCCAGGTACCTTTTCTACCACGGGCAACATGCAGTTTAGTTACAGGGTAACCGTACGAAGCCTTAAGAGTATAAATCATACACTCACCTATATAAACGAACCATTTTGAGGGTTTATTATGACTGGAGCGTACCTGCAAAGATCTGACCCTTGTTTTCTAACTCGATTAGATCAAGCGTTTGTTACTGGCCTAAGATTGCCCCCTGGCTCAGCCAGTTGAGGGTCTCTTATGGGCACTTTGTACGCATTCATGATTCAAAATTGATTGCCCGCTTCAAGATTGCAGTCATTCAAAACTTCAGGTCATAAGGCAGGTTTCGGCACGAAAGGGATACTTGGCGGTTTCTGGAGTAAAGACCAGTCGGCCCCTTAGAAATCAGCTTGCCTGCATTGCTGGAAACCGATTATATTGGAGCCAGTTCGTATGAGTATTAAGTGAAGATTCAATGCCAATGATTGTTGGTAAGCCCCTCATCGTACTATTCCGACCGAGCAGGAACTCCGTGCTGCTGATAACGATTCTGGTTGGAGTGCTGGCTTATCTGCCGGTTGCCGCCATAGGCACATCAGTCGCGAACAACCTGGAAGCCTTCCCGGCAGCGGAAGCTGGCATGGTACGCCATGTTATTCAGTTGCCGCAGCTGCCTGAGGAAAATCTCGTCAAGGTCGAGTTGATGGTCGGCAAGATGGTTAAGACCGATGCCAAAAACCGGTACTTTTTCGCCGGCAAGCTGAAAACTGAATCCATTCCGGGATGGGGCTACAACCGATACATATTGCCGGAACTCGGGCCCATGGCCGGTACACTGATGGCGGTCGATGTCGATGCGCCGTTGGTTGAGCGCTTTATCACCCTCGGCGGTGAGGCGCCCCTGATCCGTTACAACAGCCGTCTTCCGATCGTGGTTTACTTACCGACAGGCGTAGAAGTGCGACATCGCCTGTGGCGTGCCGAATCGCAACCAACCGAAACGGCTCGCTTTTTACAAAAGATGGTGCTGCCTGGCAAGCTGGTTGCCGTGATCTCCGAAGGGGACTGGGAGGCCCGTTCGATCGGCAGCTACAGTGTACGCATTTACTCAACCGAGCATGCAGCGACAGACGACGATACGACCTTTTTCGTTTCGGCCATTACGCGCAAACGGGACGGTGGTATAGAACGGATTTTACTTGCTGAACTAGGGGCAGGCGAGCTGCCCAGCCTGATCGTGGTGATTCGCTCGGTCGGTAGCGGTGGATACCTCTCTGCGGACGCCTTTACTGTAACTGGCGAAAGGATTTTGCTGCGTGGTTCGGTTTACGGATTGCCAGCGCGAGCCGATCCGGTGCAGAATCTCTCCGAGGATCTGCAATCACAGCGGCAGGGCCAGTAAGTCCAGCGCACGCCAACATACTGATCTGATATGCCAACTCGGGGACGGCAATCAGCTTAATTCGTGCCTGCCTCGAGTTTGAGCGTCGGCTTTCTCAATAGGAGACACTGAAAAGAGCATCGTGGGAGGCAGCGAACGGCAGATAATGTTGAAAACTAATTTATTTTCCTCTTCTAGATATACCGACAAAACCTATCAGAGCTGTGCCGAATAGCCAGAAGGCGGTGGGGACAGGCACTGCAGGAACATTTCCGGGAATACGATCACCTTCCGCGACTGCGATACTTATATTACACCAGGAGCCTCCTGCTATGGGATTAAGCCAATCGATTTCTAATGTGTGGATAGCCGCAGTCGTATCAAATTGGAACAATTTTTGGACCCCAAGTCCGGTCTCGCCTAACGACGAGGAATGGCTTTGTTGGCTCACCCTTACCAGGGCATGCAAAAAAGCTCAGTATGCCTTCTTGTTACCATACGCGGTAAATGACTGTGTCCTGGGGTCAATTTTACCCTGGCCAGCCAGGATAGTTTTGGCATCGATCATATGCCGATACTCCGCTCTTAGCGAAACTTTTCCGCTTTACTAAGCCTGTTCCAGGCCTCCTCGGTATGACCGTAATAGGATGTTGCACCGCTCGCGGTAAGAACGGCGAACATCAGTGCTAGAAAAAGTAAACGAATCTTGTCATGCTTATCTTTGATTGGCTCCGGTTTTCTGGCCATCATCCAGACGAGTGTCTTATATATCAGCTTTTTCAATTTTATCTATGTAATGGTTGATATCCTTGACTATGTTTTGCAGGGGTTTTGAATCAGCTTCTTTTTCTAGCCTGGAAGCCAGTATTATCTGTGCCCGACGCAGCGCATGCAGAGCCTTTTCCTCGTCCCCTAAATGAAACCGTGCCTTACCCTCGATTGAATGACAAAGCCACTCGAACTGTTCTTCCAGTTTCAGCTGGCTGGCTTGCAGTGCCTTGTCCAGCGCGTCCTGATAACGTTCGTTCTGTAAATACTTGTGTGCTTTACCCAGAAGCATCGATGCCCTTATCGAATCAAACAGTTTCACAATTGACCCCGATGATGTAGAGCTCTCGAACCTGCCGTTGCGGTGGATAAGGATTCGACTGCTGGCGAAGATTAGGTCTCATAGTATTTCTCGACAATTTCTGTGGCCATTGCGTACAGCCGTCTGTCACCTTCGCGCAGTACTTTAAGCAGCTGTCGTTTTTCTCCCATGTAGGTCTTGGCAAAACCCGGGTCAAATTTTACGATAGAACGGGTATTGTCGATCAAATCTGCCAGTTTTACGGTTTTTGCCCTGGCCGACGCAGTTTTTGTATGTTCGAGATCAATCCGTTTACGTGTTTCCCGATTGCCATCTTCAAGCCTGGAAACGTCGCTTAGATGGTCGACCAATGTCGCCACATCCTCTCCAAATTCTGTGCGGATATCATCGATTGTCACCACGGTATCTTCGACTACATCGTGTAACCATGCGGCACATATCATCGCCTCGTCATCGGTCACCGACGATACCAGTTTGGCGACGGCCCTCGGATGCACAATATAGGGCTGGTCGGTGTATTTGCGGCGTTGACCGATTGTCTCATGCGCATGTCGGGCAAATTTTTTGGCTTTACTGATCATCCGCGCGCTAAACCTGTTCGGCTACACCCTTGGCGCTTTTCTGTTTCCGACAGGCATGGCATTTAACGGCAATGGCGTCGATATGACCCTTTGCATCCTCGTAGTACCAATTCTGGTCTTCGGCTTTCCAGATTTCATGCTGACCACATTGTCTGCAGGTAAAGACCTGGTCGATATAATACTCCGGCAATGATCCGTAAGTGTTGATGTGATCGAGCTTGCTGACGTCCGCGGGAACAGTCGTGGGATGATTTTTTTGCTGTGACGGAAGTAGCCTCGTGACCCGCTCGGCCTCGATCAAAGCTTTGTTGTCAGGGTTTCGGCCAGTATCGCACTTCTTTACCATGTGCCCGTCATCCTGGCGCCGAGGGCTGTGATCCGGTGGGATCCAGTGGCGATAAAAGCCGCCTGTTTTTCAGCATTTGATCTGATTTCATTGGCAATTAGTCCCCCTTCGGGAAGCCTGTTTGATCAGTCGCATCTTCGCCGAGCACAATAGCACCCGGGAATATACTTTATGAAACCCTAGTAGAAAGCTGAATACGGGGTCCAATCCTGCCGCCCCTGTTTCCGGGTTCCGTGTTGCAACAACGGCGGAACCAAAAATCAATTGTGTGATGTTCTGGTCAGCTTCAAACGGGACGGTCATAAGCCAGGATCTCGTGCGCCCCCTAAAATCGGTTAGCAACAACTGGTTTTGATCTCTTTCTTCCACCTGCCATGCGGAAAATCGGTCGATAGATCCATCGGCCAGCCGGTAAGCCTCGAAATCGGTGGAGGGTTTTGACGCCATCCACTTCAATAGTGTGCGTTCTACTTTAAACACAAATGTCGTGTAGAAAGCCGTTACATATTGCGCGTGAGTGACGGTCATGGGTATATCGGTATGGTAGCAATCGGTGTAATTACCGTTTTGCACATATTTTCCAAGTAGCGCAGTTGGCGGAAGAGGGCAGGATTTAATCGAAAACATAAATAGACAGCCGTTGTGAAAATAGTTACTACTGAACCGTTCCCGGCAGCCTTGGGGTACGGGATGTTTCCTGAACCGCCAGCCTTGGCCTAAAAAATCTTTCTTTCTCCCATTACTTCCTCGTAACGAAAATATGCACCGAGGTTGAAAATTCGACAGTCCCGTCATCAGATTCAAAAGATACGAGGTCCGTTTGTGCTTTTTGAAGCAAGAGGTCCAGCTGAGCGTCACTCATCGCATCGTCTTCAGTCCAGCCTTTTGCGCCGGTGTGAATCCAGCTCTCGATTGACGCGAAACGAGCCCTTCCCTTGCGGGTTATAATTTCCCCATCGGCAATACCCGAGCTAGTCAGTAAACGCCGCAAAACCTGTTTGTCGCCCAGGCTATAGGGCGCATCGTCGGCGGCTTCTTCGCCGAATAGTTCTTGCCAAAGGCGTTCTTCGGCGGCAAGGCCCGGATTGTTTTCAAGCTTGTCCCAAACCGCAATCGCCAGTGACCCCCCTGGCCTGAGGACCCTCATCATTTCTTGCAGCGCATGCTCTCGATATTCAAAATACATTAAACCGAACTGACACAACACAGCATCGAAGCTTGCATCCTCAAATGGCAACGATTCTGCCGAGGCATTGCGCCATTCGATTCGTGCTGTTTTCGTTCGGGCGACATCGAGCATGCCTTCATTACTATCAATCCCGACAATGCTGCACTCGTCGCCCAGCTGTTCAAGAACCGTCGTTGCAAGAATCCCGCTGCCGCAGGCGACATCGATTATCCGATGGCCTTTTTTAAGCTGAGTTGCTTCGACAAGGACGGCGCACCACTCCTCGAACAATGCTGGAACGTAGAATTCATCGTAAACCCTTGCGGCTTCATCGGAAACCTGTCCTGTCTTGCTTTCACCCATTTCTGATCCTGTTAATTTTTACCTGCGGGTTAATTCTCTGTGCGGCTACATTCGAATTATAAACGCTTGCTCAGCGCTCACGAAAAATGGATTGCTGCAATTCGCACTGACTCATTCCCGAGAACCCGCATTTCTAACCACCCTTCTACTGTGACGACGAGAGGTCGTGAGAAATGCGGGCTAAAGACTATCAAAGCAGTGGTTCCGTCAACACATTCGAAGCTAATGATCATCGCATCATAGTTCAGCGCTGTCTAATGCGTTTGGCGGATGTCATTTTGAAGTCTTTCTAATCATTTTTATAAACCGGGGTTACCCCATCTCCCGCATACCCGATAACGCCTGGTTCCCACCAAAGGATGGGACTATTGTTGAATGATTCCCTTTCGTTCAGGGAATCTATCAAGCTTCGAACTCTTGGGAAGTTTTCAAGTTTGGGATCAATGCCAATGGGTCGGTTCAATATATATCCGAGGTGACAACCCAGAGCAATGTCTTGAAGCGAAAGCGCCCCCGGTTGGAATCCTTCGCCGAGACTGGGAATTTGATTTTCCAGCCAACTGAGTAAGTAAGGAAACTGCTCCGAGCAGACCGTCAGGTAGTCTGAATTCTCGATAGAAGTTCCGCCCCATTTCATCTGTCCAATGATGGTAGCCGTTGTACCAAGCGTATGAATACTGGAGGCGACCAGTCGGTCTTGCCATTGAGATTTTTTGCGGGTCAGAGATCCGGCCAGCGGTGGATTGCCTTCCCGGGGCGACGTGTAATTCGCCAGGAGATATTCTACGATGAGTCCGCTTTCCCAAAGGTGTTGATCGCCATCCCAGAAGGTTGGAACTTGAAGGGTGGGTGTTGATTCAGCGCGACTTTCAGAGGCAGGGGCAGTAATTTCCTCGCGCCGCTCGTAGTCGAGACAAAGTTCATCCAGAACGATGCGTACTATTCGCGAAAAAGGAGAGCCAGTAGTGAAGAGTAGTACTCTTTTACTCATGATTGATTACCTTTGATTTGTATCGACCTCAGATCTAAAACTCCGTTCGATGGTATGACTTGTTAGTTGGTGTTTTTTTACTACGTTTGAATACTGTCATCACAGCTCTCCAGGGACCGACAGTACATGTAACGGTTTGTTAATGCCCCTGTATCGGTAATCAGTCCGAACAATGCCAGCAAAACCAGGCTTGCGCAGATAACGAAAAACTTCAGATGCAGTGTTTTCCCCATGTCTACCGATCTTGGCAAAACATCGGCAAGCACCCTGTTACAAGCAGGGCAGATGCAGTGAGCCGACTCCATATCAAAGGTATCCCAATGTTCGTCGACTATTGCATCTTTCAGATTAATGTTATGGCCGAGTGAGCGACAGGTTTTTTAAACACATGTCTAAACTCCGATCTGGCGGCGCTGCTATGCCGCGTCCAGTTACATTTGGTTGTTAGAAGGTGGCTTGACTACAACCAGTTTTCTTTTCAGGTAAAGCATTGTGAACCCTAAACTCGCCAGGCCCTACGAGGCATAACACAGACACCAGTAGTTCCGGTTGAGTCGGGCTCGTACGCAGGGCCTTGTTTTGCCGTGGGTTGGCCACCTGCTATTCATGCGTAGATCTCAATATCAATAAATTGTCGGATCTTTCAATTGTCATGGCAAACTGAAAGCAGTCAATTTTAAGCGCTTGCTGCAAATCGGCGGCTGGGAAATCGATGCTCTCCGTGTTTTTAAATTTTGCGGCGGCACGTGACTCCCGTACTCGATTTCGAACATTTTGAACACTGATTGGAGATTTTAAGAGCAGGCTGGCGATGTAGTCAGCACATGCAGCATCCTCTTCGCCACCACCCTTGGGTCGTACCCCTGTTTCGACAAATGTGACCACTTCCGGATTGAGCCTGCTAATATAATTCGCCGTGGCTGTCGCCACGCATAAACTCGATACTAAAAGCTGACTGGCCTGTGTCGCAAGCACAACTCCTTGCGTTCCAGCCGTTGTCCTCAGCACCAGGCGTCTATTGCTCAGGTCCAGATTTTCAATTGCAGAAGGAGAGTTGGGAAGATTAAACCCGTCGATGGGTAAGCCGTTAACTTCCCCGATTAGCAGGTAATCTGATTCCCGGTCACGAAGTTCAAAGGCTTCCTCGGTCGTTGATACCAGGACGATTTCTTTTGCACCTCGGTCGAACGCATAGGCGGTCGTCGTGAATGCACGCAGAACATCGACGACCACAACAATACCCTCAGCTATATGGCAGGTTTGTAAGCTTGCATTGCGGATTTCGATGGGTGGATTTGCTTTGATATTTAATGCTCAAATCGGCGATAAAATACGCGCTTGGGGAAAATATTTCCGACTACATGTGTTCTCGATGGTTTCATTCAGGATTGCTCGCTTAGAGCAATGCGTACTCCTAGACCGATGAATAAAGCGCCTAAACTTCTTTCCATCCACACAATGACAGAAGAATTTTTATGCAGGTGCTTTGATAGTTTGACACCCACAACAATGATGAGTGGCTCTACTAAGGCGCCTACTGCCAAAATTAGAAAACCGTGTAAAAAAAACTGGGCACTTGCCGGACCAGCCCCAGGAACGACAAACTGTGGCAGGAACGCCAAAAAGAAGAAAGCAACTTTGGGATTCAACGTCGCCACCAGGACTCCCTGACTATATATTTTCCTCGCAGACGACCTTGTAGTGCCTGTTTTTGAATCAATTGACGGGCTGTTAGAGCGGAGGGCTTGAATGCCCAGCCAAATTAGATACAGCGCCCCTATCCACTTGACGAAAAAGTATGCAGTCGCGGAAGTCGCCAAAATGACGGATAAACCAAGAGCGGCAAATACTACATGCAGGAACAAGCCACTCCATACCCCAAACAATGCCGCAAAACCCGAACGCATACCATTTTTTACGGTATGGGTGAGAACATAGGCGATATCCGGTCCAGGCGTAAGATTTAGAAGGATAGCCGCAACGAAGAAGGTGCTCCAATGTGTAAAGCTGTAGTCAAACATAATGGGTTACGATTCCCAAAAATGCGCATGGACCCTGAAGGCTGAACCTGCACATCAGCGATCCGGTTTTTACCAGAGCCGGCCGCGTGTGATTGTTATGCTGTGGTCTTGTGCCTGTAGATACCATGTGGTTCACCTTCGTATTCGACTGAGCTTTCGAGTCTTGCTCCAATGGCCAGGGCGACCCCGATTGAGGCTTTGTTATCGGGATGAATTAAACTGATCAGAACGTGATCCGGGAGATGCTCTCTTCCGGCCGCATGGACCAGGGCCGCCGCTTCCTTGGCGAAACCTCTACCCCAATATTGACGCGCCAGCCCCCATTTTATTTCGAGTTCAGGCCAGTCATTCGGGTACCAGAAGCCGACCGTACCAAGCACTCTGTCAGTCGATTTATCTACAACGGCATAGGGGCCGTATCCGCGAACCTGCCAATGCCCGATCATGCCGCACATGGTGCGCCAGGTATCGCCTTCGGTTAAAGCCCGTTTAAAAGTAAAGGCGGTCGCCGTTTCGTCAGAATAGTATTTGTGCAAGTCATGCCAATCGGTATCCTGAAATTGTCTCAGGATCAAACGTTCAGACTCCAGTTGCTCGGGGACCCGGAATTTCATCTGTTACATTCTCGCCAACCAACAATACGATTAACGCTCACATTAACCCCCGGCATTTACTTTACGCAGGATTTCAGAGCTAAGTTCATGCAGGGATTCTACTACAAGGGCAGCTTCTTGAAATGCATCGTTAGACTTGGGAATGAAGTGACCAGGACAGACGACGCAATCTATGCCGGCCGCGACCGCCGCTCTAAATCCCGTTAAAGAATCCTCCAGGGCAATCGCGTTTTCTGAAACTACGTTCAAGACTCTTAGTGCTTCTAGATATGAGTCCGGATATGGCCTTGATCGAGCGAGATCGGCACCGGAAATGAATACGGAGAAATGCTGATGCAAATTAAACCTGCGCATACAGATCTCGATTGATTCCTTACGAGAACTGGAAACGACAGCTAGCTCGAAAATATTCGAGCATTCTTCTACCAGTTCCCGAGCGCCAGGTTTCAACTCGAGTTCGTTGGCAATGAGTTCATCGTAGTGTGTCTTTTTTATTGCACGTACTTCTTCGGGGTCGAGACCAAGATTCTGATCTCTTATCCAGTGGGAGGTCGATGCTTCGATACTGTGCCAATGAATCCAGGCGTCCAGACCCAATGAGATGCCAAATTGGCTTAAGGCCTGCCGATAGGAACGAAATTGAA
>JAAESG010000296.1 GCA_024229615.1 Gammaproteobacteria bacterium
CGGGAATGGCAATGGCATGCCAATATTTGAGTGGGTCATCGGGGGGACCGACGATATAGTTGCGGGCTAAAGCCACCATTTGACCCCAATCGGCATACCCTTTGGGAGCTCCCAATCCGATAAAACTCATAAAGGCTGCCACGATAACCATGGACCCGATGTCCATGGAGGCCATGACCAGCACCGGATAGATGCCGTTTGGCAAAATGTGCTTTAGCATGATCTTGAAATTGGACACGCCCATCACCTTGGCAGCCAGGACGTAATCGAGTTCCCGCAAGGTCAAAATTCCCGATCTCATGACACGCACATAATCGCGCCACTTGACTATGGCCAGAGCAATCATGACTTTGTCGAGACCGCGCCCGAAAGCGACAACAATGGCCATCGTCAATACCAGAAGGGGTATCGCAAAGATAATATCCACGATGCGCATGATGATCTCGTCGATAATGCCGCCGTAATACCCGGAAATAATACCCAGTGCGACCCCGATGATCACGGCGATGCCGATAACGAAAATGCCTATTTTAAATGCCGTGCGGGTGCCCCAGACGGCCCCGTAAAAAATGTCGTACTGCCCGGACGTGGTGCCGAATATATGGGCTTTGCTGGGCGGTTTGGGCGTTTGGGAATATCCTTTGTGGGGCATCTGGTACGGATTGTGTTGGTATTTGGGGGGTGCGATATACGGGGCGAAAACGGCGACGGCGGTAAAACAGAGCAAGAGTGAAAAACCAATGATGGCCGATGGATTCTTGAAAATTCGGCGCAGGGTGAATTTAAGTTCGCGCATGCGTGGATGGGGTTGGGTCATAGCAAAATACTTGGGTTGTTGGTTTATTTA
>JAAESG010000297.1 GCA_024229615.1 Gammaproteobacteria bacterium
CAGGCCAAGCGCTTGCCATCGACTGCCAAGGCAGTACGATGATCACACCATGCGTGACCTGGGCATCTTGTTCGCTCATTTCATCACAACCATTTGCAAATTGATGGGGCCGAGTGGAGCCCGGTCCGTCGTGGCAGAATCCTTGCTGGTTAAGCAGCAGTTATTGATCGTTACTCGATCACGTCAACGTGCACCAAAACTCAATGCCCTGGATCGCGTCGTCTTCGGCCTGTGCGCTCTGTTTATGCATCCGGACCGGATTTATAAATCAGCAATTGCGATAAAACCTACGACTATTCTTAGCGCCTCGCGCCCTGGTTATACGAAAATACCGACTTCTCTTCTCGCCCAAGGCTCCCGGTAAGGCAGGCCCGAAGGGTCCTGCGCTTGAGCTGATCAAAATCAGCTGTTTATGGACGGACACTAAATAGGAATTCGCCAGGGACACGACCTCTCGTCGTCTCGCAACGAGTGGTAACGAGTGGTGGTGAGAAATGCGGGCTAGCTGAGTCTGCCAGGTTTGTAAGTTAATTGTGTTGTCGAACACAAAAGTGTCTCTGTCACTGCGGGTTCTGAATACGAGTGCCGAATCTGGGTCTTAAAATGGATGGGCAACTTCCTTTGGCCCGGAGTCACTCTGTTCGTCCTGTAACAGTAGTACCAGATCGTCGAAAGCGATTGGTTTACTGAAATAATATCCCTGCATTAAATTGCATCGCTGCCGCTTCAGAAAATCGAGTTGCTCTTTAATTTCCACTCCTTCCGCGACCGTTTTCATGCCCAATTCCCTGGCCATGTTGATAATGGCGATGGTGATCGACATGTCGTCTTTATCCTCGGGGATGTCCTGGATAAAAGAACGATCGATCTTCAGGGTTGAGATCGGGAAACGCTTGAGATAGGAGAGCGAGGAATAACCCGTACCGAAATCATCGATCGAGATGGTTACCCCGAGGGCCGATAGTTGGTTCAAAGTCTGATTGACACTATCCAGATCAGACATCAGCATGCTTTCGGTAATTTCGAGATCGAGTAGCGCAGGTTTCAAACCGGTTTCATCTAATACCCGGCGAACATTTTCTACCAGGTCAGCCTCCCCAAGCTGACGAGCAGACAAGTTGACCGATACCTGAATCGAGGGGAATCCCAAATCCTCTAAGCTCTGGTTCTTTTTGCAGGCTTCAGCCAACACCCATTCGCCGATTGGCATGATTAGACCTGTTTCCTCGGCCAGGGGAATGAATTTATCCGGGGGTATCAATCCTCGATCTGGGTGGTCCCAGCGAATCAGCGCCTCCATCCCCACGATTTTGCCATTTTCGATATCGACCTGGGGTTGATAGACCAGCTTAAATTCGTCTTGTGATAACGCCTGTCTTAACTCGTGTTCGAGTTCCAGACGTTCTTCTACCTGCGCGGTCATTTTCTGGCTAAAAAACTGATAGTTGTTACGACCTGTGTTCTTGGCGTAATACATGGCAGCATCTGCGTTTTTCATCAGGTTCTCTACACTTTGATCGTCAAAAGGATGCAGCACGATCCCGATGCTGGTCGTCGTAAAAAAATCCCTGCCGTTGATATGAAAGGGAGCAGAAAACTTCTCGATGATCTTTTCTGCAACAACCGTGACGTTGTGTATGGTTTTAATATCATGCAGCACCAGGGTGAACTCATCGCCCCCCCATCGAGCTACGGTATCGCAGGCACGCATACAGCTGCGCAATCGTTCTGCGGCCTCGATTAACAGGCGATCACCCGCGTCGTGGCCCATACTGTCGTTGATTTTCTTGAAATGATCGAGATCGAGAAACAAGACTGCGATCAGGTGATCATCGCGATCAGCTTCCTTCATGGCTTGTGCAAGCCGATCGACGAACAGGCTGCGGTTTGGCAAATCGGTAAGATCATCATAGAAAGCAAGATAATTCAGGCGTTCCTCTGTTTTTTTCTGCTCGCTGGTATCAAGTATGATTGCAACGTAAACCGGTGGATCTTCCGTGGGCGAATATTGAAGTCGTACCTCGACCGGATAGGTGGAGCCGTCTTTCCTCTCGTGTACTGTTTCAAAGTAGACCTGGTCGCGCGTTCCAATACGCAGCGGTTCGATATAAGCCAGAAACTGATCCCGGGTAATTTCAGGCTTTAAATCCAGCGCCGTCATCTGCAGTAATTCTTCAGTGCTGTAGCCCAGATTGTCACGCCCACCCCGGTTCACATGTGTGAATTGAAAGTTGTCGGCTGTGAAGATATAGATTTCGTTCGACGACTCATCCAACAGATGCCCGAGTCGGTCCGAAACTTCGGAGGCCTGTTTATTTTCCTCTCGTTGTCGCGCCATTATCTTTTCTGCATGGGCAACAAATGTATAGAGAATCAGGTATAACAACCCAAAAATTGCCAATACGACTGCGATGACCTGGTACTGCCTGTGTTGAATCTCAGAGAGGGTCGCGGTTATATCGGAGTAGATTTCAATCACGCCAACGACTCGATTACCTCGGCCACCGCGAATAGGCAGGTAGCTGGACAACACTTGCCGTTTAAAGACGTTATTGCCATCAATTTTGCGGAATTTCTCTCTTACGGAAATTTTGCTGATGACTTGACCGTTAATCGCCACCTTACTACCGGGGTAATCCGCCGCTTTGACGTCACCGGTTTGCGTAGCGTCCGTAGAAAACAGCGTTTTGCCCCTGGTATCGAACATCTTGATTTTGAGTATGGGTAGCTGCTGCACGATTTTTTCAACATCGTTGTGCAAACTTGTCGACAAAGGGTGGTTCACCAGCTGTGATTTCGGCAACGATTCTGCGTCTTTTAGAAAATCCCGATACTCTGGCCATAATGTGTTGACGATTGTCTGCGTCAGGGCCAGGTAGTTATGTTCCTCCAGCTCGATCAGCTGCTCGATCGTGGTGTATCGATAGTAAATGCTTAAAGTTACCGCTGAGGCGATAAAAGCGATGAAGCTGACGATGGAGAAGTAATACCTTAGTTTGAACATTGGTTAAACAGCAATTTCGTGTTGTGTTTAATCGC
Source organism: Gammaproteobacteria bacterium (assembly GCA_024229615.1). Classification (GTDB taxonomy): domain Bacteria; phylum Pseudomonadota; class Gammaproteobacteria. Next base: position 3,040 of record JAAESG010000297.1, read on the forward strand.
TAATCCCGATCGAGCAAGGCTTCACGAACGCGATCACAAGATAACGACTTATGGAAATTTATCGACAACTCGAGTAATAACTTAAACCTGAACCCACGGATTCAGGTTTAAGTTATCTCACGTCCTGCTCTCGAAAATATGGTATGAAATCTTTCGATTCGGCACAGGTTAGTCGTTATTCCGTATTTCGCTGCCTTGGCATACGGAAAATCATAATCCGCCTTGCCTCACAGGCGCGATTGGCATGGTAACTGCATAGTTCTTCGTCAGAACCTAGATGGAGAGCACAACATGAACCAATCCCTTTGGATTGCAAAAACCGGACTCGATGCGCAGCAGACGCGACTGTCGGTGATATCCAACAACTTGGCCAACGTCAGTACCACCGGATTCAAGCAATCGCGCGCGGTATTTGAAGATCTTCTGTATCAAAACCTGCGCCAGGTGGGCGCTCAGACCTCCGAAGACACGCGTTTACCCTCGGGTTTGATGCTTGGAACCGGTAGCCGCGTGGTCGCAACCGAAAAGATTCATACCCAGGGCAACATTGAAACCACCGGTAAATCGCTCGATGTCGCGATCGACGGCAAGGGGTTTTTCCCGGTGTTATTACCCGATGGTGAGCTCGCTTATACCCGCGATGGCAGTTTCATGATCTCCGACCAGGGGCAATTGGTTACCGCCAGCGGCTACGAATTGCAGCCCGGAATCACCCTGCCGACCGATACCCAGTCGGTGACCATTGGTACCGATGGTACCGTCAGTGTGCAACTGCCGAACCAGTCGTCGCCGAGCATCATAGGCAATCTTCAAATAGCAAACTTCATTAATCCCACCGGTCTACAGTCGATCGGGGAAAACCTCTATGTTGAATCAGCTTCTAGCGGCACCGCACAAGAAGGTACGCCAGGCCAAACAGGACTGGGACGTTTGCGTCAGGGTTCGCTCGAGTCCTCGAATGTGAATATTGTCGAGGAGATGGTCAGCATGATTGAAACCCAGCGTGCCTACGAAATGAATTCGAAAGTGATTTCAACAGCCGATGGTATGTTGCAATACCTCAACAACAATACCTAGGTGACATGATGAAGCGCTTTTCCAGACCAATTCAGATACTGCTGCTGGTAAGCCTGGGGGTGGGTTGTGCGCAAACCCGGATCGTGGTGCAGCCCGATCCGCAGTATGCCCCGATAGACCTGACAGCGGTGGCGTACAAACCCGAACCCAACGGCTCGATTTTCCAGGCTGGACGGTCGATTCGGCTGTTCGAAGACAACAAGGCATTTCGTATCGGCGACGTGCTTAGTGTGACCTTGCTGGAATCGACCAATGCTTCGAAGTCGGCTGCCACCAATACCGACAAGGATGATGAAATCGATCTGAGTGCTTCCGCCATCTTCGGTAGTAGCGGACCCACGATTAACGGGAATTCGGTGCTGTCGAGTTCGCTCCTTGGTGAACGTGAGTTTTCCGGTAGCGGGGATAGCGAACAGAGCAATAGTCTGAGCGGTGAGATTGCGGTGACCGTGGTCGATGTTTTGCCCAATGGCAACTTGTCGGTACGTGGCGAAAAAATCATCGGACTTAACCAGGGATCGGAATTTATTCGAATCTCCGGCCTGGTCAGACCACAGGATGTAAGTTCGGACAATATCGTGGTGTCGAGCAAGGTGGCCAACTCGCGAATTTTCTATGGCGGTGGCGGTGTGGTTGCCGAATCCAATACTCGTGGCTGGCTATCACGCTTTTTCGATAGCCCGATGTTTCCGTTTTAGGAGCGTGATATGAAATTCTCGAAAACTATTATCTTGTTGTTTTTAATCGGGTTTATGGGTAATGTCTGGGCCGAGCGCATCAAGGATATCACCTCGATCAAGGGCGTTCGCAGCAACCAACTGGTCGGCTATGGCCTGGTCGTGGGTCTCGATGGGTCGGGCGATCAGACTTCACAAACACCTTTCACCGTGCAAAGCCTGAAAAGCATGCTCTCCCAGTATGGAATAACCTTACCGCCCGATATCAATCCGCAGGTGAAGAATATTGCCGCGGTGACGGTTCACGCCGATTTGCCGCCATTCGCGAAAATAGGTCAGACCATCGATGTTACGGTTTCATCGCTCGGAAACGCCAAGAGCTTGCGTGGTGGTAGCCTGATCATGACTCCGCTAAAAGGTGCCGATGGCAATATTTATGCACTCGCCCAGGGTAACCTGATCGTTGGAGGCCTCGGTATCGAAGGCGCCGATGGTTCGTCGATTACGATCAACGTGCCGAGCGTTGGACGCATTCCTGGCGGTGGCAGCATCGAACGTGAAATTGCCAATCCATTTGCCAGCGGCGACAAGGTCATTCTCAATCTGAAGCGGGCGGATTTCACTACAGCGAAACGTCTCGCCGACACGATTAACCAGATCCTCGGGCCGAACAATGCGCGTGCCAAGGATAGCGTTACGGTCGCGATCAATGCCCCGAAAGATATTTCGCAGCGTGTTGGATTCATGTCTTTCATCGAAAACCTCGAGTTCCAGCCGGGAGAGGCGGCGGCCAAGGTTATCATCAACTCACGCTCCGGCACCGTGGTGATCGGCAATCATGTCAAGGTTTATTCAGCCGCGGTATCGCACGGCAACCTGACCGTGACCATCACCAATACCGTCGACGTAGAACAACCCGGCCCCTTCAGCGGCGGCACCACGACTGAAAATGTACAGTCGGATATCGAGGTGACCGCCGAAGACAACCGCATGTTCCGTTTCCCCAGAGGGGTTACCCTGAGTGAAATAGTGCGTGCGGTGAATCAGGTAGGTGCTTCGCCCGGTGACCTGGTAGCGATTCTCGAGTCGCTCAAGCAGGTTGGGGCACTGAGCGCCGAATTGATCGTGATTTAGTCGGGATCAGCCATGTCGATTTCCAATCAGGCCGACTTTTTCCTGAATTTTAAGCAGTTCGGTGAGATGAAACTGGCAGCACGCGAGCGCTCGGATGATGCCGCACAATCTGTCGCGCGACAGTTTGAGGGTTTGTTCGTACAGCAAATGCTGGCGGCGATGCGTTCGGCATCGAAAATCGATAACGTGCAAAATAGTGCGCACCTGGATTTTTACCAGGAAATGTATGACAAACAACTGGCGCAAAGCATCGCCGCGCAGGACAGACTCGGCGTTGCCAGAATGATCCTGCAGCAAATGCCTGCAACCGAAGGATTATCCGATCAGGATCAAGCGAATGATAATACGCAAGACATCGATCTGCTAATGCCTGTCGCGAAGCCTGGCGATTTTGTTTCCGAAGTTATAAAACCTGTCGTTTCGAGCACCGTTCACACGACTGTAGCCGGGAATGGAGAAGCGTACTCGGCGGTGGTGCTGAATAAAGTCCTGGATGATGATTTTGCCGAAGTCGCGCGCATCGAGCGGGACAATAACCGTTGGCAAACTCCGGGCCGATTTATTACCGATATTTTACCGCTGGCCGAATCCGCTGCACAAACCCTGGGTGTCAGCGCCAGTTTACTTGTTGCACAAGCCGCACTGGAGACTGGCTGGGGCAGACATATGATGAAATTTGACGATGGCCGCAGCAGTAACAATCTGTTTGGTATCAAGGCCGGTGTCGGTTGGCCGGGTGGTTCGCTGAGCAAATCATCGCTGGAATCCCGTGACGGTATCCTGCTAAGCCAGGTATCAAGTTTTCGCGCCTACGCCTCGCCGGCACAAAGCATTGCGGATTACGTTGATTTTGTGCAGAACAACCCACGCTATCAGCCGGCGCTGAAGCATGCCGGCGATGACCAATCCTATATCCGTGAGCTCCACAATGCGGGTTATGCGACCGATCCGCACTATGCAGACAAGGTGCTTAACATATTAAATGGCGGGGTTTTACAAGACATGCTCGCCGAACTCAAGCAGGGAGTAAGCTATCATGCCTGATCTACTCAATACCGCGGTCAGCGGTCTGCTGTCTCATCAGCGGGCGTTGAGCACTACCAGTCACAACATTGCCAATGTCAATACACCTGGTTACAGCCGTCAGAATGTCGAATTTGATACCAACAACCCGTCTTTTTTTGGGGGCAACTTCTATGGCAATGGTGTTCAGATAGCATCGGTTTCCCGATCCTATGATCAATTCTTGACGCGGGAGGTCCGCGATACCACGTCGGTCCATGCACGCGCCGCCAGGTTTAGTGAATTGGCCTCGCACATCGACGATGTGCTCGCCGACCCGCAAGGCGGGATCAGTCCGATGCTGCATGATTTTTTCGAGTCAGTGCAGGATTTGGCCGACGATCCGGCTTCGAGCACGGCACGTTACGCGATGATCAACACCGCTCAATCGCTGGCAGGTCGTTTCCATAGCATCGATAACCGTTTTGAAGAACTGGCGCAGAATACAAAAACCGATATCCGCGATGTCGTCGATCAAATCAATAACCTGGTAACGCAGATACGCGAGATCAATATTGCGCTGAATGATATCGCCCCATCCGCGGCGGCCAGCCAACAGTCGGCCGATCTACTCGATCAACGCGATGCGCTACTGGATGAGCTCGCGAGCAAGATAGATATTACCGTGATCGACGAGAGTCAGAGTAATCTGTCGATTTTCATCGGTAATGGTCAGACTATGCTCAGCGGAACCGAGGCCTTTTCGTTAAGTACTCAGCCCGACGTCAGTGATCCTTCGAAGGACGTCATCGCCTACAACGGCCTGATTTCGGTCTACGATATCAACGCCCACCTGTCGGGTGGTGAGCTTGGTGGATTGCTTGATTTTCGCTCCGGGGTGCTTGATCCAACCCGAAATGCGCTCGGTCGCAGTGCGATTGGGCTAGCCGAGATTTTCAATGCGCAAATGCGCGATGGTATGGATTTAAACGGTAATCTCGGGCAGGATTTTTTCAATTACAGCGGCCCGCAATCGATTGCTTATGCGAGTAATACCGGAAGCGCAACCGTCGCCACGGTGATTAGCGATGTCAGCGCACTCACCACCGATGACTATCAATTGACTTTCGACGGTGTCAATTGGACGCTGACCTCGGACAGTGGTAGCAGTGCCAGTGTCGCCAACGGAGCGCCGGCGACCCTGGTATTTGAAGGTTTGACCCTGACTATCAATGGTGCCACCGCGGTTGCTGGCGATCGCTTCACGATTAAGCCGACGGTGAACGGCGCAGAGAGTCTGCAGGTTATTACGTCCGACCCGAGTGAAATAGCCGCGGCGCTACCGATTCGCAGCAGCGCATCACTCAACAATCTCGGTAACGTCAATATCAGTGCCGGCGTGGTTACTGATGTCACGAATCCAAATCTGCTCAACACCGCAACCCTGACCTTCGATAATCCACCGACCAGTTTGCGTGCCGATGTTGATGTCGTGGTCGGTGGGGTAGCTTATGCAACGGGTGCTGCGATCCCCTACAGCAACAACATGGTCGTCGATGCCAATGGCTGGCAAATCAATCTGAATGGTGCGGCGCAAGCCGGTGATGTTTTTACGATCGAGTCGAATCTGGGTGGTACGGGTGATAATCGTAACGCTCTGAATCTCGCCAACTTGCAAAACAGTGGCGTATTCGATGGTGGTGTCGCCAGTTTTCAGGAAGATTACAGCTCCCTGGTCGGTTTTGTCGGTTCTCAAACCCGGGCGGCTAATCTCGAACGCGATGCACAGGAATCACTTTTATTTCAGGCGATAGATCGAAAATCTTCTAAAGCTTCCGTCAATCTGGACGAAGAAGCAGCTGATCTGGTGCGTTATCAGCAGGCCTACGAAGCAACCGCTCGGCTGATCAGCACCGCTCAGATCCTATTTGAAACATTGCTCGATAGTGTAAGGTAACCATGAGAATCTCCACCCGGCAGATCTACACCCAGGGAATAGAAGGTTTCCAGCAACAGCAGGTAAAACTGGCGCGGTTGCAGCAGCAGATTTCGAGCGGGATGCGTCTTAGTAAACCTTCCGATGATCCTGCGGCCGCATCTAAAGTGCTTGAACTCGAGCAAAGCGTCTCGCTCAACCTGCAATATCAGTCCAACATCAACCTGGCTGAACAACGTTTGAATCAACAGGATGCGATCCTGGCCAATTATGACAATCTACTGATCCGCGTGAGGGAATTAGCGATACAAGCCAACAACGCGCCGGTCGACGCGGTATCCCGCAACGCCATTGCGGCGGAACTAGACGAACGCCTCGGCGAGGTTTTGTCATTGGCAAACAGCATCGATGCCAATGGCGATTTCCTGTTTGCAGGTTTTCAGAATAACAACGCCCCGTTTACCAGGGCGACGACGGGATCCCGAGACCACGTCACTTTCAACGGGGACGATGGTGTTCGAGCCGTACAAATCAGTCAAACCAGGCAAATGGATACCGATATAACGGGGCAGGAAATATTCATGCAGGTTGCTTCGACGACAAGCTTGAGGGAAATACCCGCAGCCGCGAACGGCGGAACCGGCGTAATCGCACCTGCCAGCGTCGCGGATAGTTCACTTTTTGTTGCCGGTGACTATGAGGTTCGTTTTACCGCACCCGGGGTGTACGATGTCTTCGATGTTGCCGGCGGCATCAACATCGTCACTGGCGCCACCTATACCGATAGCCAGCAGATAGACTTCCAGGGGATCAGGACCTCAATCACAGGCGTTCCGGCCGCCGGCGACGTGTTCACCATCAGCAGCGGCCAGTACCAGGATGTCTTCTCCATTGTTGCGAGCTTGTCGGAAACCCTTAAGACGGCTCCGACGAGTGATATCCGGGCCGCCAATATCGCACAGTCGCTGGCCGATCTTGACAATGCCTTCGAAAATGCCCTCAATGCTCGTACCCGTATCGGAGGGCGGTTGAACGCTCTGCAAGGCCAGCGCGAAGATAACGAGGGGCAGGTCCTGGTTGCGCGCTCCACGCTCAGTATCCTGCGCGATACAGATCTGGCTGAAGCTATCAGCCAATTGGCCCTGGAACAGACAACTCTGGATGCCGCGCAGGCTGTATTTGCAAGAATTACCAGTTCCTCGCTGTTCAACTTCCTCAAGTAGGCGATATTTTTCTAAAGTTTTTTCGTTTGCCGCCGCTAAAGTTCTTGAGCGGGCCATTTAGCTATATTCGGATGGCCTGTAAATTAAATTCTGCGCTTGTTGAAGCGTGTATTTACGGAGAGAACAATGCCTCAGATTATTAACACAAACATTGCGTCGTTAACGGCGCAGCGGAACCTCAACGGTTCTCAAAGTAGCCTGGCTACTTCGCTACAGCGTTTGTCGTCAGGTCTGCGCATCAACAGTGCAAAAGATGATGCTGCGGGTCTCGCGATTTCAGAACGCTTTACCACCCAGATTCGGGGTTTGAATCAGGCAATCAGGAATGCCAACGACGGTGTATCGTTCGCACAAACCGCCGAGGGTGCACTCAGCACTACCGGCGGGGCGCTGCAACGAATTCGTGAACTGGCGGTGCAATCGATTAATGATACCAACTCGTCTAGCGACCGACAGGCACTGAACAACGAAGTTAGCCAGCTGATCGCTGAAGTGAATCGTATCTCGAATTCTACCCAGTTCAATGGTCAGAACATCCTCGATGGTACCCTGGCCACCCTGACTTTTCAGGTTGGCGCTAACCAGAGTCAGACGATTCAGGTTGACGGCGTCGATTCAAGGACATCGCAATTGGGCGCACGGGTTTCGACCAGCGCTTCATTCACCGACACTCAAGTCGCGGCATTAACCACGGTCACCCTGAATGGTAACGCCATCGATCTTTCGGCTGCAACTACGACCCAGGATGTTGTCACCAGTATCAATGCGGTGGCTGCGACGACTGGTATTGAGGCGCTGAAAGCGACTACTACCAGTACCGCGGCTGCAGGTTTGGCTATCACCACCTCTGGTGTGGTCAGCATCAATTCGGTCGCGGTGACCGTTACCAACGGAGACGCAACTTCGACTGCCTCCGCGATCAATGCGGTTTCAACCCAGACAGGCGTGACTGCGGCCATCAACACCGGTGCTATCGTGTTGAGCAATTCAGACGGTTCCGACATCGTTGTCGATAACGCTGGAACGGGTCAGTTGGGCGCGGTTGCCACGACTGAAACCTTTCAGGCTGGTGTGACTCTGGCCGGAGCGGTCGCCGAGGGCGCATTTACTGCAACTGGCGGTGTCGGTCTCGACGTCGAGGGTGCGCTGTTAGGTGCGGCTACGCAGGCAGACAGGACTCTGACCGGTGTCGACGTTTTGAACGGAACAAACGCAAACGACGCGTTGCTGACTCTCGACTTTGCATTACAGCAAGTCAGTGGATTGAGAGCGACTCTCGGTGCGGTGCAGTCTCGTTTCGAATCTACGATTTCGAACCTGAGTGTTACTTCCGAGAACCTGGCGGCTGCACGTTCACGTATTCGTGACGCCGACTTCGCGGCTGAAACCGCTGAGTTGACGCGCAGCCAGATACTACAACAGGCAGGTATTGCGATACTGTCGCAGGCCAATGCTCAACCGCAGAATGTACTGGCGTTACTTCAGTAACAGGTGAATGAGAGACTGGCACGGTCAGTGCCAGTCTTCTCATCAAGCGGAGAGATAATATGGCTAGCGAGATTTCAAGCATGGCGTCGGTCAGGGTATTGAGTGGCGCAGCTAAGAATTCACCACAGGTCACGCAGACTGATGTAGCCACAGTGCTAGAAAATGGTGGCGAAGCCTTGCCACAGCAGGGCAAGGAGCTGCCAGCCCAGGTCGCTGATTCCGCTGGAATTAGTGAGGCTGTTTCCAGGATCAATGAAATCGTACAGAGTATTCAACGTGATTTATCCTTTAATCTGGATGAAGACAGTGGTCAGACCATCATCAGGGTCATCGATTCGGAAAGTGGTGAACTAATTCGCCAGATTCCATCTGAAGAAGCACTGGCAATCGCAAATCGGCTCCGTGATTTACAGAAGGATACGGTTAATGGAAGCGGAGTAAGTCAAGGCCTTCTATTTTCCGACAGGACCTGACAAAACTGGTCTATTTCTTGCTGTTAATTATTTAAAGAGTCTTGAGAATGGGTTAGGTAAAGCTAACCCTTCTCATTTTGATTAGTTGGTCGGCTAGCCAAAGCTGCCCTTGAACAGCTGAAACACGGGAAAACGCATATGGCAGCAATAAGCTCACTTGGAGTTGGATCGGGTCTGGATCTGGGCACGTTGGTGTCGAACCTGGTTGAAGCCGAACGCGCGCCTAGCGCAAACCGGCTAGCCGTCAAGGAACAAAACTTCAATACCGAACTTTCAGCATTTGGTTTGCTGCGCAGCTCCCTGTCACAGTTTCAAACAAGCCTGCAAGGGCTCCAGTCCTCAACCGCGTTCGCTGCAAAAGATATCACGTTATCCGATGCGACGGTATTTTCCGCAACGGCGGACAATACCGCGGATATCGGTGATTATTCAATCGAGGTAACGATACTGGCCAAGGCTCAATCGCTCGCAAGCAACGCCGCAAGCGCATTTGCCTCGGTTGATGATACGATCGGCAGCGGGAGTATGACGATCCAGTTTGGCTCCACGACCACGGGTCCTTACTCGTTTACCGCGGATCCAGCCAAAAGTTCGCAAACTATAGTTGTCAGCAGCGCTAACGACAATACAACCGTCTCCACATTGCGCGACTACATCAATGACAATGATTATGGTGTACAGGCGTCGATCATCAATGATGGCAACGGCTATCGTCTGTTGCTGAGCTCGCAGGACTCCGGTGCCGCCAACAGTATGGAAATAACCGTGAGTGCTGACGCCGACGGCGACGATAACGACAATTCGGGCCTGTCACAATTGGCGTTTAACGCTTCGGCACAAACCAGTATGCTGCAAACCGTGGCCGCCAGGGATGCGGCACTGACCATTAACGGACTGGATATTAGCAGCCAGAGCAACACCATCGACGACGCCATTAGCGGTGTCACACTCGACTTGCTGAGGGCCAGTGCCGGCAATTTGGTTAACGTTGCCATCAAGGAAAACACCAATGAGATCAAGGCTTCGGTCAGCGCATTTGTAGAGGCTTACAATGAGCTGGAGAATAACATTGACGCACTGACCGCCTATGACGCAGAGAGCGGAACCGCTAGTGCCCTGAATGGCGACTTCACCGTACGCACTATCAGCAGTCAGATACGCAACGTCCTCTTCGGTGCTGTCTCCGGTCTGAATAGTAATATCAAATCACTTGTAGATGTCGGTATTACGACGAATTCAAGCGGAACCCTGAATTTTGATAGCAGCAAGTTGACAGTGGCTCTACGCGACTATCCAGCCGAAGTCGAAGCGCTCTTCAGCCTACAGGGAACGACGACAGACTCCGGTGTGCGTTACCTATCGGCGAGCGAGGATACCAGAACGGGTGACTATGCGATTAATATTACTTCCGGGGCGACCCAGGGCGTGCTTAACGGCGCCAGCGGTGTCAATAATCTAACAGTCGATGCGGATAACGATAACATAACACTGTCGATCAATGGCGTTACCACTGGATCGCTCAATCTGACCCAGGGTGTTTATGCCGATGCTGCATCACTGGCAGTCGAAATTCAAACGCAGATCAATTCGTCAGCTGCCATACTGTCGAGCAGCCTCAGTGTTGGTGTTAGTTATGACGGTGCCAACGATCGCTTCATCCTGACCTCCGCTGACTATGGCGCAACTTCCAGCGTGGAGATAACCGCGCTGGATGTAGACAGCAGTAGTGATTTCGGCTTGTCGATCGGACAGGGGGTGACGGGTATCGACTTTAGCGGAACCATCGACGGCAAATCAGCGTTGGTTACGGGTAGCACAATGACCAGTCCGGGCGGTGACAGTGACGGCCTTGCCCTCGAAATACTGTCCCCGGGTACTACCGGACCTCTAGGTGTCGCTTCGGTAACTCGAGGGGTAGCTGCTACCCTGGATATCTTGTTGAACAATTTTCTGCAATCCGATGGGTTTATTGCGTCGAGGGAAGAAAGCATCAATGAAAGCCTCGAGGATATCGTCGACGAGGGCCTTCGCCTGGACGATAGAATCGCGAGTTTCGAGGCGCGTCTGATCAGGCAGTTTTCGGCGCTCGATGCCCTGGTTGCGCAGTTCAACCAGACCAGTAATTTCCTGGCCCAGCAATTGGCTAACCTGCCCAAACCCAACTCGATCGGCAGTGGCAACTAAACCAGACTTTAGCTAAAGAAAATCCTGCCGAAGACGATAAATAGAGTAGAAACCACGGAGAAATAATTAATGAGAAATCTTGCACTTAAAGCGGTCAATCAATACCAGACTGCAGATAACAGTTCGATCCAGTATGCGGATCCCCACGAACTAATTCTGCGCCTGATGAATGGCGCCATCGAACGAATCGCCCAGGCCAAAGGTGCGATCCAGTACCAGGATGTCAAGCATAAGGCCGAGTACATCGGCAAGACTATTTCCATCGTCGGCGGACTGGAAGGATGTCTTGATCATTCTCAAGCTGGGAACCTGTCAGAGAATCTTTCGAGCCTTTACCAGTACATGATTATCTCTCTGACCGAGGCGAATATTAACGATGATATAGCCAAGCTCAATGAAATCAGCGATCTTTTACTCGAAATCAAGTCTGCCTGGGAGCAGATTCCGGGACAGAGTCAAAATGTCAGCAGCTAGCAAATCTCCTGTCATGATGAGTAGGCAACAGGCCCTGGTCGAGGCGATAAATCTGACCGATGAAATTCTCGAGGTATTGAGCAGAGGTGAGTTTGGTCGCGTTAGCGAGCTCGAGATTGAAAGAAAACCTATTATAGAACAAGCATTTACAAACTCAATTGAACAAGTTGACCTAATAAAGGCATCGCATTTGAAAGACCTGAACCAACAAGTAGTGGACAGGCTCAATGGCTTCAAGCAATCGATAGTACTGCAACAGGCACGCATTCGAAATGCGTCTAAAGCGACTCGTGCCTACCTTTGTGTCGACTCAGACCCCAAATAATTGTTGAATTCATCGATTAAAATATTTAATGTAAAAAGACCATATTTTATCGTCGAGATATTGTCGCTTCGACTAGACTGAACATTAAAGTCCGAGGCCGTCAAATTACTGGCAAGGATTTGTTTTTGAAATCGGGGTGATATCAGATGATGGAAGATGGTGGGAACCAGGACAGCAACGAGGTGCTGGTGGTCGATTCCAACTATACGCGCGGTCATTCATTCCTCGCTGTACTGGGTTTCATCAAGGTTGAGGCCAAGCTCATAACCCCCGAACAACTACCCGATATTCCTCGCCGCGAACTTTACAATTACCTGGCAATATTCAGTATTGATGGTGACGATATCGCGAAGTTTTTTCTGCAACGCAACAAGGAGGACAAGTGCCAATACCCGGTGATTCTACTGGCCGACAAGTCGGAACTCAGCGCGCTCGAAATTATAGTACAGCTGCCTTTTATCTCGGGTCTTTGTTTCCAGTCAGATTACTACTCCCTTTCCCAGGTTCTTGACCAGGCACGCAAACACAACAAGCGTGAACGACGCATGCAGAATCGCGAGTGTCAGCCGCTTATTGGTAACAGTAAGGCGATCGAGCGCATAAACTTGATGATCGATCAGGTCTCGGATACGAATGCTTCGGTGTTGATTCTGGGGGACTCAGGTACTGGTAAGGAGGTTATTGCGCGCAATATCCATGCCCAGTCCTCACGTAGCAAGAAGCCCTTTGTTCCCATCAACTGCGGGGCAATTCCGGCTGAACTACTTGAAAGTGAGCTGTTTGGCCATGAAAAGGGGGCCTTCACCGGAGCGATTAGCGCCCGCCAGGGTCGTTTCGAACTTGCCGAGGGCGGGGTTATCTTCCTCGATGAGATTGGTGATATGCCATTGGCGATGCAGGTCAAGTTATTGCGCGTACTACAGGAACGCTGCTATGAAAAGGTTGGCAGTAACAAGTCGATTAAGGCCGATGTGCGGGTAATTGCCGCGACTCACCGTCGACTTGAGGAATTGATTACCGAAGGTGAGTTTCGCGAAGATCTTTTCTATCGATTGAATGTGTTTCCGATTGAAGTGCCGCCACTGCGCGAACGCCAGTCCGATATACCGTTGTTGATTCACGAAATGATTTCTCGCATTGAGCGTGAAAACCGCGGCTCGGTAAGACTCAGCAAGAAAGCGATTGCCATGTTGCAGCAGTATGCCTGGCCGGGGAATGTACGTGAGCTGGCCAACCTGATCGAGCGGCTTGCCATTCTTTTCCCACACGGTGTCGTTGATTCGAAGGATTTACCCGAAAAGTATCAAGGGGAAGGTTTCCTCGAGGTGAGAGAAGGTTCTGCCGACGATGCGCAGACCCAAGCCCCCGATCTGGACCTTCGCGAGTTACCGAACGACGGTATCGATATGAAAAAGCATCTCACCGATATTGAGATTTCACTGATTGAACAGGCGCTCGAAAAAAACAATAATGTGGTGGCACGTGCCGCCACTATGCTCAATATGCGTCGTACCACACTTGTCGAGAAAATGCGCAAATACGAAATCGAGCGTGTTGATTAGCGTCATTTTTCTGTCATCCGGAAATAAAAATAATCTTAACTGTCTGTTTTTGAAAAACTTATTATAGTTGGTTTGCCTTATGCACTCCATTTGGAGTGGAAAATATAAAACAGAATATTGACGAATCGCCACTGCAGAATCTGCAATCTGCATTTGAGCAGTTTAATCGACTCTCACAGAGCCTGAATGCCAGTGTCGATCGGATCAATCACAACGTTGAGCGCGTCAACTCACTTCCTCGCGAATGGCATCACGCGGCTAACCCGCAACTTTTCGACGCCATTCCTGGCGGTGTCGTGGTACTGGATCGGCACGGTCTGGTTGTCGAGGCCAACGATAGCGCACGGCAATTACTCGGCAAACCTGTTTACCAACAGGCCTGGCGCGACCTGGTCAAGCGGGTTTTCCTGGCGGAGCTCGACCAGGGTGAATTGAAAACTGCCGATGGTCGTCAGTTCAGTCTCTCTACGCGTCCGCTCGGATACGCACCAGGACAGGTGTTGTTGTTCAGCGAAGTTACCCAGACGCGGGAATTACAACGTACTGCGCAACAAAATCTGCACCTGGTGACGATGGGCAAGATGATGGCCAGCCTCGCGCACCAGATCAGGACGCCACTGGCATCTTCGATGTTGTACCTGTCGCAATGTGTTGAAAGCAGCCTCGAACATGAAACCATCCAGTCGTTTTGCCAGAAGGCACTGGCACGTACCCGACATATCGAAAAGCTGATCAATGACATGCTGGTTTTTGCCCATGGTGGACAATTTGTAACCACCCGTTTTTCTGTCACCGAACTATTCAGCGAGCTCAATGATCAACTCATGCCACAGTTACAACAACGTGTTGCGAAATTGAGAGTGAGCGGTCAGGAATGCTCTGTGGAATTGCAGGGCAACAAGGATGCATTGCTGGGTGCACTCGGCAATCTGTGCATGAATGCGTTACAGGCCTGTGAGCAGGAAGCGCGCATCGAAATCGCAATCCAGCGAACCAGGCAAGGTCTGTTGTCGATTTCAATAAAGGACAATGGCTGTGGAATGGATCGTGCCACGCGCACTCATGTCTTCGATCCCTTTTTTAGTACCAAAACCGATGGCACAGGTCTCGGGCTTGCGGTCGTGAAAGCCGTTATCGAATCACACCAGGGTCGTATCGCAGTTTACTCGCGTCCCGGGCGAGGCTGTCGTTTTCGAATATTCCTGCCCTGTAGACAGGCGATGGCAACGCAGATCAGTAGTACCCGAAATTAACAATTACATGAATGGAGTTTAAGTATGGTTGATGTACTGGTAGTAGAGGATGATGCCGATCTGCGCGAGGCTATCTGTGATACGCTGCAGCTAAATGAAATCAGTTTTCACGACGTTGAAAATGGTCTCGCCGCGGAGAGATTTCTGGCCAAGCATACGGCATCGCTGGTACTTAGCGACGTACAGATGAGTCCGGGTAACGGCTACGAATTGCTGTCCTCGATTCGCAGCAATCAAATCGATGTGCCGGTTATTCTAATGACCGCCTATGGTTCCATTCCACAAGCGGTGGATGCGATTCAGGCAGGCGCGGCCGATTATCTGGTAAAACCCTTCGAAGTATCAAATCTGGTCAACACTGTACGCAAACAAATCCGTAACCCGATCTGCGCGGATCAGGGTCTGGTAGCGGTGGATGCTGCCAGCCAGGAAACACTGATATTGGCGAGGCGCGTGGCAAAAACGGATGCGACGGTTTTACTCAATGGTGAAAGTGGCGTGGGTAAAGAAGTTTACTCGCGGTTTATTCATCAACAGTCTGCACGCCACGAACAGGCCTTTGTCGCAATCAATTGCGCTGCGATTCCTGAAAACATGCTGGAGGCAGTCTTGTTCGGCTATGAAAAAGGCGCGTTTACCGGTGCCTACAAGGCTACCATGGGTAAGTTTGAACAAGCCCAGGGCGGTACCCTGCTGCTCGATGAGATAACAGAGATGGACCTTGCCCTGCAGGCCAAGATTCTGCGGGTGTTGCAGGAAAAGGAAGTAGAGCGTCTCGGCGGCAGCAGTGTAGTCGATTTGGATATTCGTATTATCGCCACCACAAACCGGGATCTACGTCACGAAGTACGTGAGAAACATTTCCGCGAAGATCTGTTTTACCGGCTCAACGTGTTTCCGATTACGATATCGGCCCTGCGTCAGCGCGCTGACGATATTGTTCCTGTGGCGCGTAAAATTCTGGCGCAGTACGGTCGTGCAGCAGGGCAAACCATTCAGCTTTCGGATGCAGCTTGCAAGGTCCTGTGCCAGCACAGTTGGCCCGGTAATGTACGTGAACTGGATAACGTCATTCAACGGGCGTTGATTCTGAAGCAGGGTAATGACATCCAGCCGCAGGACATTATGCTGGAACAAGGTGGCCTCGAACAAGCTCCGCTGGAAGCATCACTCGAAGACAACGGTTTGCTGCATTCGGACCTGCGTGATCGTGAAGCAGAGGTGATTCTGGAAACCTTGAGTAGCTTCAGGGGCAGCCGCAAGAAGACCGCGGAAAAGCTGGGCATCAGCCCTCGCACGCTGCGCTACAAACTCGCCAAAATGCGCGACAGCGGCACTCCCGTTCCCGACTAGTCCAGCTAGCCCGCATTTCTCACCACCTTATCTACTGCGACGACGCAATGCCGCACCCTGCCTGCATTTGGCTCGGTCAGAGCGCTCGAGATAGTCCTGAATCCGTAGGTTTATGACGGCGCATGACGTCACAAAAAATGCGCCTAACAGGCGCGGGCGCCGGATGCTCGTGCACTTACGAGCTTTCCAGCCCTCCATGTTTAGCCCGATGTTCCCAGGGCGAGAGATCGCCCAGTGAGTCATGGGCTGATCTTCGTTGTATTCTCGTATTTAGTTTTGCTTTGAGTTGGATATGCCAATCGGAATTGATGCTGACTAACCACTACGTGAGAAAAGCGTAAGTAATGCGTGATAAATCTCCGGATTTCAGATTTACCTATTTCCATTCGTACTCAACCTCAGTTCTAATATAATAATGAAGATTCGCGTTATCTGATAAGGATGTAGTTAATCAGGGTAAAATAAAGAATCAGGGCAAGATAAAAAACCTAAGGTACTCATCTCGGATATAAGGTGGCTTATCGCCTTACAAAATATCAAGGGCTAGAAAAGGGGCATTCTCTCTACGCGAGTACCCCTGACTGTACTTTTCGTTATCGGATTTTCTCTACTCATTACGTATTCGATAACTTTATAGATTCGCAAGGAATATGGACTTTTGAAGAGCGATTGCAATGCAAAGAATACTGATTGCCAACTGTGATCAGGCTGAATGCAAACTTATCGAGGAAGCACTCGATAACAAGCATGTTGTGCTGACACTCAGGGACCCCTCGGAATATCAGGTCAGTGAACATGACTGCGATGCTATCCTGGTCGACAGCAATTTCACGGAAAATCACGGTTTCGATTTTTTGATGAATATCCTGGTTGATTGCCATGTGCCAACCCTGCTTATTGTCCCCATAGACCACCCGGAATATGCGCTTGAGGCAGTACGGGCCGGTGCCTATAACTATTTGGTGAAAACTCCAAACTACCTCGAACTATTATCTTTCACAATTGAAAAGGCTATCGCCGGTTATCTTGAACATGATGAACTGCTGCGAACAATTAAGGTTCTAAAAAAACGGGTCAAAGAACTTGAGAGCAAAACATCTCTGGCCTCAAACAAGAATCCCATTGCGCAATCGGTAGACCAGCGAGAGACCTCGTCACCGTCAGCCAATAACCGTACAAGCTTGATTGATGAAATCAAGCGGCAACTGAGCGAGGGCAAGTTTAATCTGCCTTCCTACCCGGAAATCAACGACAAACTCAAAACGCTGATTGACAAAGGGGCGGGTATGCCTGAAATCTCAAGGCTAATCAGTGATGATGCCGCCATTTCCACTGAATTAATCAAGATATCCAACTCGGCATTATTTAAAGGCGTTAGTAACAATATCTCAGTGGAACAGGCCATCAACCGACTGGGGCTGAAAGAGACGGCTATGCATACAGAGATTATCTCCAATCGCGCCCTATACAGTAATTCCAGTAAGAAATTTTCACCCTTGTTAGCTGACCTCTGGAATCATTCTATGGCCTGTGCCCACACATCGCATATCGTTTCTACTCATCTGGGCATCGGCGAACCGCATGATCTGTTCATGATGGGATTGCTACACGATATAGGCGTCTTGCTATTACTGCAAATCATCATTGAAGTCGATAGCCTGGGGGCGATGGAGCAAGAAATTGTGCCGGAGCAGCTACATGATTTTCTTACCACTCACCACAATAGCTTCGGAAAAAGCATTTTGACGCGTTGGAAGTTTCCTGAGTCCTATACCGATATTGCGGCATTTCATGACAATCCTGAAAACAGTGGCAATCAAACCGATGAGTTGATGATTGTCAATTTTTCCAATCTATTGGTCCATACCTTGGGACATGCCCTGAAACCAGAACAGGGAATTGAACTGGAGAAACTGGAATCGACAAAACACCTAGGGCTGGATGTGGATAAAATCGAGGCGATCACCGAGGAAGCGATCGTGCTTATTGACGAAGCCAGACAGCGCGTCAACTAGTGTTTACCGGTCCTGACAGGGTGACGTGACACGAGGACGGCAGAAACACCTCGGGTGCGGTCGGACCTAGGGCGATCGCCGACGCTGGCCGAATACTATCTTCGTTTAGCATGGGTTTATCACCTCACAGGAAACATATGCTGCGGTGAGCCAATCCCGAAAAGGAAAATGCTGACTGGAGAACTGTGTGCGTCGAGTGCGGACCAGTCAACCGCAGGCACAGCTCGGAGGGCGGGGAGGACGTCTGTTCTTGCCGAACCTTATCATCCCTGGAATCGCCTGGTGCCCGAAACGTCGGACCCTACTACCAGGCCAGGAAGTCAACTCGCAGTAATTACACTTGCACTAAAAGTTGGCTCGATTGTTGCTCACTACCAATAAAGGGCCTGAAAAGGTTTAAAAAACCGACTTAGTGTCAAAAAGTTAACAGTTTTGCTCCTGGTAAGCCATTCAGGGCCAAATCCGTCAAGAAATCGACCGGTAGGGAATTTCATGATTAATAGCACACAGAACCACTTGTTAAATCAGATGCAGGCGCTCGAATCCCTGGCCAGCGGCCAGGCGGCACAAGTTGAGGTCAAGCCTGAACAAGGCCCTAATTTTGCCGATTTGATGCAGCAGGCGATCGGTCAGGTCAACGAAACCCAGATGCAGGCCGCCTCGCTCACAAAATCGTTTGAACTCGGCGAAAACGTCGATCTTTCAGAAGTCATGATTGCGGTGCAAAAATCCCGCGTTTCATTTGAAGCTCTGACCCAGGTACGCAACAAACTCCTGAGCGCATATCAGGATGTCATGAACATGTCGGTGTAAGCCATGGCTGAAGCGAGCATTAACCAGCAAATGATGCCCGGCGCTGACGGGCAGGGGATGGTGTCGGTCACCACGCGACAAATGAACCCGATCGATGCAGTGGCACAGTCGCGTGCGGTACGCCATATCAGCAAGCTCGTCGGGCTCGCGGCGGCGATTGCCGTTGGCACAGTTGTCGTGCTGTGGACCGCGGAACCGAATTACGCCCCACTTTATACCAACATGTCGGGCAAGGACGCATCCCAGGTGGCCGATGCCCTGATGTCACGTGATATCGACTTCAAGCTTGAGGCCAACAGCGGTACCTTGCTGGTAGATCAGACGAAATTGTCTGAAGCACGCCTGTTACTGGCTTCGCAAGGTTTGGCGGGCGGTAGCAGCAAGGGTCTAGAAATGCTCGAACAGGACCAGGGCCTGGGTACCAGTCAATTCATAGAAACCGCACGTTACAATCATGCCCTCGAAGCCGAACTGGTGCGCTCGGTGGAATCGATCCGTGCGGTCGAAAAGGCGCGTGTACACCTGGCGATACCGGAACAGTCCATATTTATTCGTAACCGCACCAGACCCAGTGCCTCGGTCGTGGTCAAGCTACATCCGGGTCGGGTTTTAAACCCCGGACAGGTAGAGGCAATCGTGCAGATGATCGCTTCGAGTATCCCGATGCTGGAAAGTTCCGAGGTCAAGGTGGTCGATCAGTTTGGTCGGCTTTTGACCAATGACAAGGATGAGGGTATGTCACTGACCACACGTCAGTTCGACTATTCTCGCAAGCTCGAGGACAACTTCTCTGATCGCATTATCAATTTACTGCAACCGATAGTCGGGGAAGGCAGGGTGAATGCCCAGGTAGCCGCACAGCTCGATTTTTCTTCAGTCGAATCGACCCGTGAGGCGTTTGATCCGGAACGTAGCGTTATTCGCAGTGAGCAGGTGAACGAAGAGGAGAGTCGCAGTTTTACCCAGGCACTCGGTATTCCGGGGGCGCTCAGCAACCAACCTCCACCGAGTGGTCAGATTGAAGCAGTCGAAGGCGACGTGGCGGACGGCGATATCTCCAGGGAAATTCCGAGTAATCAAAATCGATCAGCGACTCGTAACTACGAGGTAGATCGCATCATCAGCCATACCAGCAATCCGGTTGGCAGCGTGCAACGCTTGTCCGTAGCCGTGATTATCGACGACAAGCAGGTTACCGCCGACGACGGTAGTATCTCCAAATCACCCTATAGCGACGAAGAAATTGCGCGATTCGAAAACCTGGTCAAGGAGACGATTGGTTTTGACGAAAATCGGGGTGACTCGGTCAGTGTTATCAATGCTTCGTTTCTAGAGGTGGAAGAGCCGGTGGTCGAGGCCGTGCCAGCCTGGCAAAGCCTGCTCAACGAAGCCTGGATAGTGAATCTGGTGAAACAGGTGCTGGGCGCGCTCGGACTCGTCCTCGTCTACTTTATTTTTCTGCGGCCAGCTTTACGTTCACTGTCTCTGAAAAACAACAATTCACAACCCGCCAGTGGTGAAGATGGCGACAATGCGAACGCTGCGCCCGCGCAGATGCAGTACGCGATGCCAGGCCAACAAACGGGTGCGATGAGTGTCGGTATTCCTAGTCTGGCAGACGACCCGAACAATCAGGCGGCGCTGGTCCGGCGTAAGGACGCGACCTACGATCAAAAGGTCGATATGGCACGCTCCATGGTGATGGATAATCCAGCACGCGTTGCCAATGTGATGAAACACTGGGTGGGTGACGAATAGTGGCGGACAATCAACCACAAAAAGGATCCACAATCAGGGGATCGGAAAAAGCCGGGGTATTGTTATTGACCCTTGGTGAAGACGTGGCTGCCGAGATCCTGCAACATCTGGACCCGAAGGAAGTGCAGAAGGTCGGCTCGTCCATGGCGATGATGAAAGATGTATCACGCCCGACGGTGGAAAATGTCATCGACGATTTTTTCGATACGCTCGAATCCCAAACCTCACTTGGTATTGGTAATGACGCCTATGTTCGCGGCATGCTTGAGAAAGCCTTGGGTGAAAAAGCTGGCAGTGTCATCGATCGCATCCTGCTGGGTAGTGGCAGTAACGGCCTTGAATCGTTGAAGTGGATGGATCCGAAATCGATTGCCGAAATTATTCGCCTGGAACATCCCCAGATTATTGCCATCGTACTGTCTTACCTTGATGCCGATAACGCGGCTCATGTGCTCGCCAACCTGCCGGAAAATACCCGCGCCGGGATCCTGATGCGTATCGCTACGCTCGAGGGCGTGCAGCCGGCGGCAATCAAGGAACTCGACTCGATCATGGAAAAATATTTCAGCGATAGCGAAAACGTCAAGTCGTCGATGGTGGGTGGCGAGAAAACCGCTGCCAATATCCTGAACTTCATCGACAGCCCGATCGAAAACACGGTGATGGAACAGATCCGCACCGAAAATGAGGATCTCGCGGTGCGTATCGAGGATCAGATGTTCGTCTTCGACAATCTGCGCGAGGTCGACGATCGTGGTATTCAGACCATGATGCGTGAAGTGTCCACCGATCTGCTGTCGCTGGCGCTCAAGGGCGTCGACGATGAAATGCAAAATAAATTCCTCAAAAACATGTCATCACGCGCCGCGGAAATGCTGGTCGAGGACATGGAAGCCAAAGGTCCGGTGAAGCTCAGCGAGGTCGAGGCGGCACAAAAGGAAATTCTGGCGGTCGCACGCAAACTGGAAGAGTCTGGGGAAATCGTGCTGATGGGCGGTGGCGAGGAAATGATCTAAGCGCGTCGCTGCGGGACGTCGCCTGACAACAATAATAGATGAGTGATAGTGGAATGGAGGTTGAAAAAATAGTCGAGAAATGGCGTGCACCGGTAATGGAAGCCGATCCCAGCCGGGTATTGCGGCACCGTGAAACAGACGATGCCTCGATTCCAACCGTGGCCGATATCGAGAGTTTGCGCCGGCAGGCGGAGGAGGAAGGATTCCAGCAGGGTCTGATCCGCGCGCAACAGGAAGCCGGCGAGCTGCAGCAACGGTTGTTGAAATTGATTGAATTTTTCGAAAACCCGCTGCAATCGCTGAACGAGGATATCGAACACCAGTTGACCCAGCTCGCGGTGACGCTGGCGCAGCAACTGGTACGACGCGAACTCAAGATCGAACCCGGAGAAATAATCGGTCTGATCCGTGATTCGGTAAAATTGTTACCCGGCAATACGCGCAATATTACTATTCTGCTACATCCCGAGGATGCCCGCCTGGTGCGTAATGCGCTGTCGCTAGAGCCCGGCGACGAGGAGCATAACTGGAAACTTGTGGAAGACCCGATGATTACTCGCGGTGGTTGTCAAATCAGCGCACCGCCATCGTCGATCAACGCAACTCTGGAAAACAGGCTATCCGAACTCGCAGCATCGGTGCTCGGTGGCGAAAGGGAGCAGGATTAATGGCCAATGCGTCTATCCCGTTACGCCACGTCACCGCGAGATTTTTGGTGGTCGTACCATGCCTGCTCGGATATAGCGGTCTGCTAGTAGAGCAATGTCGTTGCAGTTACCGAGCTGGGTAGTGAGATATGCCAACTGAAGCGCTGATCGAAAAAGCGAGGCTGGACTGGATGACCGCGCTGGCCCGGGTTGGCACTGAATCCAGGCGTTATGGTAAACCCGTAGTCGAGGGTGTGTTGACCCGCATGGTCGGATTGACTCTGGAAGCGGTTGGCTGCCAGGCGCCGATAGGTGCACGCTGCGATGTTGTCAACTCCATAGGTGAGCGTGTCGAAACCGAAGTTGTCGGGTTTTCCGGTGACAGCCTTTACCTGATGCCGACCACGGAGGTACACGGCCTGGTACCGAATGCTCGCGTAATTCCCACCCGGCATGGTTCCGATGTGCTGGTTGGTCCGGAACTGCTGGGCCGGGTAATCGACGGGCGCGGCCGGCCACTGGACGATAAGGGGCCACTGCGCGCGCGTAACAAGTTCGCCTTGCAGGGCAAAGAAATCAACCCCCTGGCACGGACGCCTATTCGCGAGGAACTCGACGTGGGCGTGCGTGCGATTAATGCGCTGTGCCCGATCGGCCGCGGTCAACGTATGGGATTATTCGCCGGTAGTGGTGTCGGAAAATCCGTGCTGTTGGGTATGATGACGCGCTATACCGAGGCCGATATTGTCGTGGTTGGATTGATAGGCGAGCGTGGGCGCGAGGTCAAGGAGTTCGTGCAGGAAATTCTAGGTGAGCACGGGCTGCAAAAAGCGGTTGTGGTTGCGGCACCGGCGGACGCATCGCCGCTGATGCGCATTCATGGCGCGATGCAAGCAACCAGCATCGCCGAGTACTTTCGCGATCAGGGTAAAAACGTGTTGCTACTGATGGATTCTCTAACCCGGTTCGCCCAGGCGCAACGTGAAATTGCACTGGCTATCGGCGAACCCCCGGCCACCAAGGGTTATCCACCGTCGGTATTCGCACGCCTGCCACAACTGGTCGAACGTGCCGGTAACGGGTCGCTGAACTCGGGTTCGATCACCGCATTTTATACGGTGCTGGTGGAAGGTGACGATAGTGCTGACCCAATTGCCGATGCCGCACGCGCTATACTCGATGGGCATATAGTGTTGTCGCGGCAATTGGCGGAATCCGGCGTCTATCCGGCAATTGACATCGAAGCTTCCATTAGTCGCTTGACGCCGCAGATTACAACTCCCGAACACATGAGCATGACGCAAAATTTCAGGGGAATTTATAATCTCTACCAGCAAAATCGTGACTTGATCAGCATTGGTGCTTATCAGCCGGGAACTGATCCCGCTATCGATCGGGCGGTGCGTATGCATCCGCTGATGATAGATTTCATCGGCCAGGAAATGGACCAGTCGGTGGATTTCGAAGGCAGCCGCGATCAGCTGACGCAGCTGCTCAATCAAACTGAAAACAAGGACCAGACGCAGCTGGTTGATAACTTGCTAGAGCGGAACCTGAACCAGGGATGAGGGATAAGCAATGACTCGAACCCAGCGCTTACGTCCGGTAATGCAGCACGCGGACAAAAAGGAGCGATACGCTCTACAGCAAGTAGCGCTAAGCCAGGCTGTACTCGACTGCGAAAAAACCCGGCTAATTCAGCTACAGGACTACAAGCTCGAGTACCAGCAAAAGAAAAAAATCGACATCGGCGTATTCACCCCGATCGAACTGCAGGAATTCAACCGGTTCATGCAGCAGCTTGATCAGACCATCGAAAGTCAGATGGAACTGGTTGAATTGCGTCTGCAGGAGCTGGAACAGCAACGCCGGTTGTGGACAGCGACGCGAATTGATTCGAAGAAGATGCACAAGGTCGTGGAAAAGCTGCAAAAACAGGAATTTGTCGAGCAGGAGCGCAAAGAGCAGAAAGCGCAAGATGAGTTAGCACAGCGCAAAAACAACAGTCGTTGAGATAATTTCTCAAAAACTGGCACACATGATGCATTCAGTTCTTTTATTGAAACCGGACAATGAGCGACTGTGCATTGTCTGACGGGAACTGACTGGATAACGACATGAACATATTGCTAACCGACGTACGATCGCTAACCCTCGATATGCCGGAACTGCCCGTAGCCGTTCGATCGGTTCCGAATAGCTTTGCCGGCATGTTTAATCATGAGTTGCCAACCAGTGCTGAGGAATTGGACCAGGTCATTGATTTTAAAGAGTTTTACGAGAAATTCCCGATCGCGCTCGAAACCCCGGAGCTGGCTTCGGAAGTCGCGCCGGGGACCATCTGGCACGAGTATCTGGCTGAACATAAAATCGGCATTACGATGGACGCGGATTCGCTGCCACCGGCTCGGCCGACGCTGGAAAATATCATCCTGGAGCGATCGGGTAATCCATTGGTCGAGCCAGGCGCTGATCTCTCGTCAGATCTGCAAGCAGGTGTAATTTTGCCTGCCGGCGGAAATCCATTGCCGCAACGGACGCAACTAAGTGACAGTGTCGAGGTCGCTGTTTCGGTGTTACCCGGCGCACGCGTGAATCTAGATGTCAACGAGACGGTCGTGGCGAGCAGCTTACGATCGCCTTTGCCGCAAGTCACGTCGACTCCTCCTCGATCAACGCCGACTAATGCACGACTACACGGTCCTGTATCCCCGGCGATATTCGCTAGTGAGATTGCGCCGATTGTTGCTACCTCAGATGGGTCTGTCAAACAGGGATCCATAACTAACGATGTGGTCAAGAATGGGTTTCCCACTGCTGAACTCGCTCCACCCGCTACAGCGAATACCGTGTCGGCGGTCAAACCCGTTACCGAGGTTGGGCAAGTCCGAGAGGCCGAGTTGGTATCGACTGTCGTTTCAACGGTGACAGGGGAATCGGTCAAAGCTCGGCATACCGTGAGCGCAGTCAACCCGGTGACAAGACCTGGCTCGATTGCCGAACTCGCGCCTGTGCTCGAGGAGTCAGCACAGACGGCCTCTCAAGGCATCGATAAGAAGGCCATCGATAAAATGATGCAAAGTAACAGGCAGGCGACTCCTGCCAGGACTGAAGCGGTGGTAGATAAGGCTATTCTGGCAACAGATCCGAAGCTCGCTGTGGAAATCTCCAGCATTCGCGAGCCGGTGGCTATCGAAATTCGTGGTGTCGAGAACGCCACGCCGGTAATCGTTAACCCTTCTCTGCAAAATAATGGGGGCCAGAACACCCATGGTTCACAACTGGCGCCGCTAGCGGTGCCTGGCCAGGCAGTCGCCGCGACCCCGACACCACAGGTTAACCCGTTGCCACCACAACTCGAAACCATGAGCCTGACACGTAACGCAGATGCAACGGAGTGGGGTAATGGCCTCGGCGATCGAGTCAACTGGATGATCAATCAAAAGCACAACACTGCCACGATTCGACTCGATCCGCCTTTTCTCGGTAAGCTCGATGTGCATATAAAAGTGGCGGATGACCTGACCACAATCACGATCCAGACCCAGCATGCACCCACCCGGGATCTGATTGAATCGGCATCCCTGCGATTGCGCGATTCGCTTCAGGAAAGTGGATATCAAAATGTAAATGTCGATGTTTCGCACCGCCAGGACCAACAGCAGGCGCGCTCGCATGCCGAAAGGCAATCAACCGCGGAAGCACAGAATGAACTCAGCCAGGAACAAGCCTCGGAGCATGAACCACGAGAACAGCTCAGTGACCTGAATGGCGATGGTCTTGTAGATACCTTCGCCTGATTACCCCGTTATTGCGGCGTTCGCGTCGCAATTTTTTTACCCCCTAATTTGCGTTACGACCGAAAATCGGCAAATCCCGGCTGATACCAGACTGCAGGCGCCACGGAGCGCACCAGCCCGCATTTCTCACCACCTTTTGTAGCGTCGTCGCAGTAGAAGGGTGGTGAGAAATGCGGGCTAGCGGCGGGTAGCGTCAGCTGTCATCGCGCTCGCAGGTCTTCTTCCGCTGTTGCAGTGGATCGTTAGCCTCGCGACCGACAAGTTATTGTCTCTGCCCCGGTAAACACCTGTCAAAATACTGCCGACTTGACCAATCTTCAATATAAGCCATTGAAAGATATAAATTAAATTAGTTGGCATGCGAATTGCTCAACTTAGTTATTGACAGGCACAGTGGGGTTCAACATGGCTGAAGAAGAAAAGCAGGCCGACGAAGAAAAACAGGGCGAAGAAGGCAAGACAGGTGGTGGCAAGATAAAATTGATACTGATCGTTGTCGGCGCACTGTTACTGGTTGGCGGTTCGATCGGTGGCACCCTTTTGATAGTCGGGGGTGGAGACGATAGCGCTGAAGTTGAAGTCGAAGAAGAAGCGGTCACCACTCGCGATGATCCCAGTTACGTCGATCTGAAGCCCGCCTTCACCGTTAACCTGGCGCCTGAAGATCCAGTCGGGTTCCTGCAGATATCGATGCAGGTACTGACCTTTAACGATGATGTCGCCAAAGACCTGGAGAAACACAAGCCTCTGATTCGCAACAATCTCCTGGTTTTGTTCGGCAATCAGAAATCGGCCGAGCTGCGCGCGTCCGAGGGCAAGGAGCGGCTGCAAAAATCGGCACTGGAATCGGTGCAGGCGGTTATCAATGAGCATGGCTCGGGCGGTGAAGTCAACAATGTGTTCTTCACCGACTTCGTGATGCAATAGGGGGTCAGCTTGAGTACCGATATTCTCAGCCAGGACGAAGTCGATGCCTTGCTTGGTGGTGTCGATGACGGCGCAATCGATACGTCTGCGGAAGAAATCGAGATCGATGGCGAAGCCAGATCATTCGACTTCAACAACCAGGAACGTATTATCCGCGGTCGTTTACCGACCCTGGAAATGATCAACGATCGCTTTGCGCGTTATTTTCGTGTCAGCTTTTTCAACATGCTGCGCAAGTCGCCGGAGATATCGGTAAACGGTATCGAAATGATCAAGTTTTCCGAGTACATTCATACTCTGTATGTTCCTACCAGCCTGAACATGATCAAAATGGAGCCCCTACGCGGCACCGGGTTGATCATGCTCGATCCCAAACTGGTTTTCATCCTGGTGGATAACTTTTTCGGTGGCGACGGTACGATTCACGCCAAGATCGAGGGTCGTGAATTTACCAACACCGAACTCCGGGTCATCGAAAGGATCGTGCAGATGTCCTTCGGCGATCTGGTGAAAGCCTGGGAGCCGGTGATGGCTGTGGAGTACAGCTATCATAACCACGAAGTCAACCCGCACATGGCAAATATCGTCAGTCCGACTGAAGTGATTGTGGTATCGAACTTTCACGTAGAACTCGATGGCGGTGGTGGCGATCTGCACATTGTTTATCCCTATTCGATGATCGAGCCGATCCGCACCGTGCTCGATGCGGGTGTGCAGAGCGACCATGGCGAACTCGACGAACGCTGGTCGATTTTGCTCAAGGAAGAATTGATGCATGCCAAGATAGAATTGCAGGCTCTGTTTGTCGAGAAGCAGTTGCCGGTATCCGATCTGATCAATTTCAAGGCTGGTGACATTATCCCCATCGATATGCCCGAGCAGGTATTACTACTCGCCGAAGAACTGCCGATCATTCGTGGCCAGTACGGCGAGCACCAGGGTAATACCGCGATCAAGGTCGAAGAAATCGTCGAAATCTACGATCCCGAAAACCAAGATATTAAAAGCGCAATCGCGCAACCTGAATAGTCTGCAGGAGACTGATATGAGTACTGAAACAGAAGAAGCCATGGATCAGGATGCGATGGCTGCTGAGTGGGAGACAGCCATGGAAGAGCAAGGTGAGGCCGAAAGCGATGACAGCTCAGACCCTGGCGCCGATGCTGAATTCCAACAAGTTGAAGCCAAGCAATTAAACGAAACCTCGATCCCCGGTTCAGGCGATGTCAAGCTCGACGTTATACTCGATATACCAATAACTATCGCGATGGAAATCGGGCGCACCCAGCTCAGTATTCGTAACCTGTTGCAGCTTAATCAAGGCTCTATAGTCGAGCTTGATCGTCTTGCCGGCGAACCGATGGATGTACTCGTAAACGGTACTCTTGTGGCCCATGGCGAAGTAGTAGTGGTAAACGAAAAATTCGGCATTCGGCTGACCGACGTCGTCAGCCCCGCAGACCGGATCAAGAATCTACGCTAATGCATCGTTTACTCGTTTTACTGATCGGGCTTTTCTCTAGCGCCGTGTTGGCGCAGTCAGACCCTGCCGTGACGATGCCGCTAGAGCCATTGTCATCGCCTTATCTTTTGAAGTTGACTGGCGGTTTGTTGCTGGTCGTGATCATCATTTTCGGGCTTGCCTGGCTAGTCAAGAAATTCAATTTGAACCAGCAGTCTCAGAACGGCCTGATCAGAATCATCGCGGGGCTGTCGATTGGCGCCCGCGATCGAATCGTGCTGTTACAGATTGGTGAGGAACAGATCCTCGTTGGATTGACGCCGGGACGTATCGAAAAACTCCACACCATGTCTGAGCCACTTGAGGTGGGGGAAGGAGAGATGGCGTCTTCGCCGTTCGCTGAAAAGTTTAACCGACTGGTGGGTGAGCGGGACAAATCATGAAATTTCGGTTCGCTCTTTTTTTAATCTTGATGGTTCCCGAAGTGCAGGCGCAGTCGGCCGGTATTCCGGCGATTTCGATCGATGGTGGCAGTGGCGATGGCCAGACCTATACCGTGACGCTCGAAATCCTGGCACTGATGACCATGCTGACATTGTTGCCGGCGATCCTGCTGATGATGACTTCGTTTACGCGCATCATTATCGTGCTATCAATTTTACGTCAGGCTCTTGGAACCGCACAAACACCGTCGAACCAGATCATTCTGGGACTGGCCCTGTTTCTGACCTTGTTTGTCATGTCACCGGTATTCGACCAGGTCTATCAGGTAGCGATGCAGCCCTACCTGAATGGATCGATGTCGGCGATGGATGCCATGCAGGCGGCCACCGAGCCCTTCAAAACTTTTATGCTGGCGCAAACGCGTGAAACCGATATACGCATGTTTGCCGATATAGCCGGGGTGGCTGAAATCGAGTCCCCGGAAAAAACTCCGTTTACTTTGCTGATGCCGGCCTTTGTCACCAGTGAACTGAAGACCGCATTTCAGATCGGTTTTCTGATTTTCATTCCCTTCGTCGTGATCGACCTGGTCGTCGCCAGCGTTCTGATGTCGATGGGCATGATGATGCTGTCTCCGATGATTATCTCTTTGCCATTCAAGTTAATGTTATTCGTACTGGTTGACGGTTGGGCGTTGATCATGGGGACATTGGCTTCCAGTTTTCTGTTGGGCGCCTGAGATGACTCCCGATATGGTTATCGACCTGTCACAACAGGCGCTTTATCTGATCGCGATGATTGCGGCGCCGATGCTACTGTCAGCACTTGCGATCGGCCTGTTGATCGGTATGTTCCAGGCGGCAACCTCTATCAACGAGCAAACTCTGAGCTTTATTCCCAAACTCATGGTGTTGCTATTGTCGATACTGGTTGCCGGGCCCTGGATGCTTAATCTACTGCTGGGTTTTACGCGGCGACTCTATATCAACATCCCCGGTCTGATTGGGTGATCGGCATATGGATTTCAATTTCGCCCAGGCTACAGCATTTGTCGGCTCCTTGATCTGGCCGATGATGCGTATCAGCGCAATGTTCATTGCGATGCCGGTAATCGGTACCCGGCTGGTACCGACACGAGTCAAGATTATCATTACCCTGGTATTGTCGGTGGTGGTGTTACCGTTGTTGCCCGAATTGCCACAGGTTGAAGCGCTCTCGCTGGAGGGATTGTTTATTTCGGCCCAACAAATTCTGATCGGTCTGTCGATGGGTTTCACGATGCAACTGGTATTTGGCGCACTGATGATCGC
>JAAESG010000298.1 GCA_024229615.1 Gammaproteobacteria bacterium
AATGGCAACGAAATCCCGGCGGGTAAAAAAGATTGATCTCGGAAACGCCGAATGGATAACACTGTTGTCCGAATGCATCGATTCTGTTGGCGCCGATAATTTCCCCAAAAGCCTGGTTGCCGTACTCAAATCTATCACCCATTTTGACTATTCGGTAGCATTTGCATATCACCTGAACGAGAAACCGATTTGCCTGTACAGCACCTTTTCACCAGGTAAACGCGTTATTTTCGTTGACGATTACCTGAACGGACCTTATCTACTGGATCCATTTTTCAAGGCCTGTGATCGTAAAGTTGACCCTGGGTTATACCGCTTGCAGGATGTAGCGCCCGATCGTTTCTACCAAAGCCAGTACTATCGTTCGTACTATGTTCAAACAGGGTTGGCCGAAGAAATCTGTTACACATTCTATCTCCCGGATGGAGTGGCGGTCGCAATCTCGTTAATGCGTGCCGGTGATGGTTCCCGCTTCACCGCTAAGGAATTCAAATCGCTGAGCAGTGTCGCGGCAATCGTTATCAGCCTGTCGCAGCGACACTGGCATGATCTACACACCCGCTTTGAATCCAAACCATGTGAGATAGAGGCCGGTGAAAAGCACAGTATTATCGAGAAAACGGTTAGCACCTTGTTCGGTTCCCGGATCACACCACGCGAATCCCAGGTGGTTACACAGGTACTGGAAGGGCATTCCTCCGATTCGATTGCGAGGAACCTGGGGATATCCGTCGGTACGGTACGGATTCATCGTCGTAATATTTACGGCAAACTACAGATTTCCTCGCAACAGGAACTGTTCTCGATTTTCTTTAAGGAAATTAAAACGGTGCGTAAACAGCAATGAAACATGTTAAGGGTTTACGCCTTGAATGAAAGCAATTGGTTTAAGGAAACCGGCAATGGCTGTCGGATAAATACGTTTAATCCCAGATAGGAGAAAACAATATGCCTGGTGATAACAATATCAATACTACGCAAACCGGTGAGCGACCGGGTCGACTCGTTGGAAAGATTGCGGTAATAACCGGTGGTGCGGCAGGTATGGGACGAACCACATCGCTGGCCTTTGCCAGGGAAGGGGCCAGCGTCGCCATACTCGATATCCAGAAAGAAGCGGGTGAAGATGTCGCACGGCTCATACGCGAGAACGGTGGTATCGCCGAGTTTATCGAAACCGACGTTTCCGATGCCCGGCAGGTGGATACGGCTTTTGACAAGGTGATCGAAGTCTTTGGGTCTTACAACGTGCTTTTTAATCACGCGGGTACGATTACCGTGAAACCGCTGCATGAATCAACCGAGGAGGACTACGACCGCTTGATGGATATTAATGTTCGTTCGGCCTTTCTGGTGTGTCGGCGCGCGGTAAAAGAAATGAGCGATAACGGCGGTGGTTCGATTGTGATAACGGCTTCTATTGCCTCCGAACTTGGCTATGCGCTCGAATCGTTATATTGCATGACCAAGGGCGCTGTGCTGCAGCTTGCGCGTAGTATTTCGGCTGAGTACCGAGACCAGGGAATTCGATGTAATGCGGTTTGCCCCGGATTTGTAAAAACCGCGCACGGTCTGCGTGAAATCAGTGAACTGGATATTGCTGGCCAGGCCTGGGAAGAAGGTGCGCTCGCCGAAGCCCAGGGTCGAATTTGTGAGCCCGAAGAAGTTTCCTCGGCGGTAGTCTTTCTGGCCTCGGAAGAGGCCAGCTTTATTACCGGCAACGCGCTCTATGTCGACAACGGCTGGTACGCAAAAGGCTGATATCGGCCGGTGATATGGCGAGAACGTTGAAACCCGTTAGCGATATCTGGTTTTCGATAACAATATCCTGTTGTTGTGTCGATCGATATCGGCGGAGGCATGGGTCGATTGCGATACTGGAATCGAACGAGTTGCTGACTTAATGCGCTTGTCGACGCTACCTGTTCTAACCACCCAGGCCACGGACCGTGACAATCAGTTCGACATTGCCGGCGTTTTTGAACTTTAACGTGAGCGGGAAGCGCTCGCCTTCCAGCAAAGTGTGTTCCAGGCCGATGAGCATGATGTGATTGCCTCCCGGTTTAAATTCGAGGGTTCCGTTGGCGGGAACCTCGACGGATTCCAGTTGGTGCATCATCATCATGCCGTCCATCATCATATGCGTATGCATCTCGACGCGCTCGGCGATCGGTGATGCGACTCCGACCAGCATATCTGTGGCGCTGTTGCTGTTTTCTACCTTGAAATATGCCGCGCCGACTTTCGCCGTCGGTGGTGTGGCTCGCGACCAGACGTCCGTAACCTGCAGGTTGCCGCCCGCGGAAGCGGCAGTTAACGCAAACAGAGTCAGAAAAACGCTCATCAGGCTAATGAAAATGGAATGACGCATGATCTCTCCTAGAGGATTTGCCAGTGTATGTAAAAGTTAAAAGATTTTTCTAAAAAACAGGGTTTCAACCGGTGGACTGATCGAGGTAATGCAGCAATTTGTCCGCCAGCTTGTCCGCGGCAATCGCATCCGGAATCTTTTCAATGAAGCTGCCATCCGGTCCCACCAGATAGAAATAACCCGTGTGACCAACCATGTACTCACCTTCGATCATTCCCGCGAAATACTGAACCCAAAAACTCTCCGCGGCTACGCTAATCGCATCGCTGTCTCCAGACAAACCTACCAGGCGCGGATGGAATGCCTTGACATAGGGCGCCATCCGTTCGGGTGTGTCCCGCCTGGAATCGACCGAAACGAAAATTGGCTGGATTGTGTTTTCTCTTTCGTCCATTAAATTCAGTGCACCGGCCATGCGCACCAGGCTGGTCGGACAGATATCGGGGCAATAGGTATAGCCGAAATAGATCAGCATGTATTTGCCCAGATAATCCTGGTCGGTAACCCGGCGACCGTTGTGATCGATCAACTCGAATGGACCACCCAATTTGAGTTCGGCGGATTCTTCCGCGCCGAGGGCGATACCAGGCAAGGCCATGAATCCCATAGCGGTGATCCAGCAAAACCCGATAATCCTTAAAATTGCCATCACATAAAACCTGGTCTGGGAACCGTTAATATCCAGTCTGTAACACAGTGATATCGACTACACAAGATTGGACAGCATAGGGCTTGGAGGGTTTAAAAATGGTGACCCTGGTCATAATTTGGCGAATAAAAGCGCCAATTCCAAAGACAGAGACTGGTATTTGTCTTTCGATTCTTGAGATTCCGCAAGAAGACGTGCAAGCGGCGATTTCGAAACTGCTGCGACTGATTGATTAAGACATTCGTTTTGCCTGCTAAAACCCGAAGTATGTTTCCGCCTGACATGCTTTCTGGGGAGATTCGAGAGGTGATATGATGTTCCATGAGCGGGTGGTGCCCAGAGATGTGGGCTATGCGGTGGAAATGGCTCATTGCTCGTTGAAATCGGTGATCAGGGAGGCTACACCAAACAGGATTTAGCCGCCATTACCCGGGGACTCTTTGTCATGATGTTTGGCATCTGGACACAATTGCATCTCAATCCCGGTGCAGATGACTACGAAATCAACACCAGGGCGGTCAGATTGTTTCTGCAAAAGATATTCCCCGATACCCGATTCCCGAGACAGGTCTGGTAAACATGATGCGTGCGTTAGATGGAGTAGTCGGGAATTTAATCGAAACGCCTGAACCAGGGACAATTCGTGATATTGGTCCGACGCCTGAACACCGGCGGCAAGGGTCGTTCGCCTGTCGCCTGTTACCATGGCAATTGCTGTATCTGTGGTTTGTTTTTGGCTGCCTGTTTTGCGTCACTACGGCACTCGCCGAATCGTTTGATGAGATAAGCTTTGCCGCGTCTACGCCCTATGATGACAGAGCGGTCATGCTACGTGCCGAGCTGTTCAAGCCTGATGGCGACGGGCCGTTCCCTGCGGTTGTGTTGATGCACGGTTGCGGTGGGCTACAAGCGCCTGTTCGAGCTGCCCTGCGCAAGCATGCGGAGTATCTCGTGCGGCACGGTTTTGTCGCACTCAGTCTCGACAGTTTCGGGTCGAGGCAAAATGGCGAGGGCTGGGTCTGTAAATCTTTTGAGCGCTTGATGGCAGCGAGACGCTACCGCGTGGCTGACGCGTTGGATGCCCTGAAGCACCTCGGGTCGCTGGGGTTCGTCGACACCGATAATGTTTTTCAGATGGGCCAGAGCAATGGGGGCAGCGTCTCGATCAGACTGGCACAACTTGACGTTCCTGCTTTTCGTGCGAGTGCGGCCTATTATCCATGGTGCGGGACCTTCAATCGTCTCGGTAGCAAGGCAATGCTTACTTCGCCGCTGATTGTGCTGGCAGGTGCCAACGATGACTGGACACCACCCGCAGACTGCATGACTGTGCAATCAACCGGTGCGGACTACCAGTCGATCGTCTACCCCGGTGTGGTTCATTCCTTCGATCTCGAAATTTCCAGGCAAGCGTATCAGGGTCACCAGGTGGGCCATGACCGTGCTGCGGCCAACGACAGCCGCGAACAGATGTTGAGGTTTTTTTACAGTCACCTGACCGAGACAATGAGAGCAAAAATGCCACTACTGAAACCGCAAGAGACGGTACCGGTGGTGTTCCTGAGCGGAGCAGAAATCCGGCAGTTGATGCCATCGGGCAAACTGAAAGGCATCAATGCCTATGGCAACCCCTACACCGTCTCTTATTCGGCTGACGGTGAAATGAGCGGTGTCGCGGGTAAAGCCGATGAATACAGTGATACCGGTAAATGGTGGGTTAAGGACGATACTTTCTGCCGCCAGTATACGTCCTGGCTGAACGGCAAGGCCGACTGTTTCATGGTCAGTGTGGCAGCCGATGCGATCAGTTTCTACGACAGCACGGGCAATATTGCGAGTTCCGGCAGTTTCCAGCGTTGAATGGTTACACGGATTCCGTTTTCTAAGGTAACCCTGATACGGTTGACTACAGTTGGTTGAAGGTTGACGCGCTCGACGATGAAGGCAAGCCTAAACATCAGCGCGGCATTTCGACCGAACCCGGGGTCTGTTTCCTGGGATTACCGTGGCAGTCACGACGGGGATCTTCGTTCATCTGGGGTGTCTGGCATGATGCCAAGTTTGTCGCGGATCATATTGCCATGCAACGCAAGTATCTGGCCTACGATCCTTCCATGCGTGGCGAGTCTGAAAGTGCATAACCCACAGATTACCAAGAGCTATCCTGAAAGCGACCGAATGAAGGGAGCGAGATTGTGATACGAGTTAATTTGAGATTTGGGAAGTAAAAGCTTTCTCGCCTAAGGCGCAATTGACGCCTTGGCTGAATGCGACATGCTTAGTCGCCGGGTTAATAATACCGATTGCCTCTACTTCCTGATAGCTACAGGTTTTTAACAATACGAGTATCTGCTATTGGCCTGTCTGACTCAGTCGATGCCTTTAGTTCAAGTTCTTTCTCGATCATTTTTTTAAGCCTATCTCTGCAGTCGATCACGCTGCAGTAGTCAACATGTCCGCAGCAGAGTTGAAGGTCGCG
The DNA here is from genome assembly GCA_024229615.1 of Gammaproteobacteria bacterium. Taxonomy (GTDB): domain Bacteria; phylum Pseudomonadota; class Gammaproteobacteria. Next base: position 5,500 of record JAAESG010000298.1, read on the forward strand.
AATCCTGTCATCATCTACATCGAGCAAGCTGACAAACGCAATCTCTTTCTTTTCGCGCTCTGATCCGGCCAGCTTCAGCAGCGTGACTGTATTAAAACCTTCGATAAACCGCTTCCTCGCAAAATGAGCGATCCGATCAAAATCATAGTTGCCCATGCATCGTGGATTCTGGCAGGCCATGGCTTTCACCTCAATAACACCAAAGTACCAGGGAAGGGTAACCAGTCGGACAGGGCGGCTTTGTGACAGAATTATCATTGGACCCCATTTAACCTAAATGGGTGATGTGGACAGACCAATTGCCCCTGTAGTATCGGGGATAACCAGAAACAAGGAGGAGGCTCGATGAGCATTTCCCCTCAAATAGAACCGACATCAACCACCCGCCTTTTAATATGTCTGGATCTCGCAATCGATGAGACCAAGCTAGTCAGGTCCATCAATCAATCCAGAGAAGCAATTGGGCAACTCGAAGCGAAAAATCCATCCTCGCACCGCTTGCTTTTCCTAAGGCGCGAGGTATCGAATCTTGAAGTGAGACTGGCAAAAGTTCGCAACAGAGCCGGCAGAATTAAAACAGTTCTCCATTTAGACAAATTTTAATCGCAACAGCATCTGTCTTCTTGATCCGTTCAGTAAAGCCTTGCCAGCGTGCGGGAATTATTATCTACGAGTGCCTTTTTCTGCGTGGTATCAGTTGTTAGTTCGCATCCACCGCTAAAACTTTCAAACTGTCGAAGAGCAGTTATCCTATTTCAGGATATCCGTGCGCTGAGTTTTGGAAATGCCTTCGGCGACATCGGGGGGTACGCCTGTTTTATCGGCAAACTGCTTCCATTGTAAAACAGCCGTCTGCACTTCATCGACGATTTCTTCCGCCTGTCCACGCTTCATTGAGCTATTTTTTGCGCAGGTTTTAAAATCGTCTATGGTGAAATCGTCGCGTTTACTATTGAGGGACATTTGGTGTCGACTCGTCCAGTCACCCTGCGGGTTGTAGCTATAGGTCATATCAAAAGCAGGGGACAGAGACCAGTTGCCCGACTTGTCCATCAAAAAGGCGATATTCTTTACATGATCATCTTGATTACGCCCAATGATATTGAAGGTCATTCGTCGAAACTGCTCCTCGATCGTTGCCATGGGCATGTCGAGCTTGCGGATGGTGCGTAGTGCCTGCTCATAAGAATGGGCTCCAGGCTTTTTAAAGTCAAAATGCTCCATGGCGCACAGAGACTGCAGGTGAATTTTCTGCCCTGTCTCGGTTCGGTCAAAACGCCTGGTCATAAAATGACTGCGGCCATTTTCGTTAAGTAGTCGCGACTCCTCCATATTGATTCCGGCTTTCTTCGCCATATGATAGTAGGCATACTCGATGAGTCCATAACCGGCCGGATCTTCCAGCTCCTTGTCCTTGTTACCCGATACCCCGTCAAACTTCAGCAACCAATAGGAGAAACCTTCGCCGGCCTTCACCTGGCCGGAACAGACCTCATCGGTGCTCTGATTCCATGCAATAATTGCTTTTGCTCTGGCTCCGCCTGCCGAGGTGCCAACGCGCAGGATATCCTGTAATGAATCCTCTCTCAGTTCGGGATCAAAAGAACCCTGCAATGTATTGCGTTTAGTCAAGACTCTACTGGCGAGGTCAACCAGTGCGTTGACATCAACCGGTTCTGATTTATCCGTAAAGGGACCTTGCGATGGCAGATACTCCAATGCCCCCATTCCGCGAACACCGGTATAGCAAAGACGCTCAACCGGGTTAAAACTTTCGCGTGAACGCCCTTGAGTGGCAAGCCAAACATTAATCAGGGCATTACCAAAATCATCGGGCAGTGAGTCGGCCAGCAATCCGGGAAGACCATGAAAAGTCTCTCGTGGCAAAGTTGGAAATGAGTAAATCTGTTTCGAGAGTGGCATAGTGTGCGGGGCCAGTTCAATGCCGCTTTTGATAAAATCCGCTTCATATTCGAAATGGGCAAGCTCGGCATTTTTATCCCAGCTAACCGCTCCGATTGATTTTCCCCAAAGATTTACCTGGGCAATCGTCATTCTTCGTCACCCCAGGTCCAGGTGCTTTCCTTGTCTGGTTTCGCCGCTTCTGAAGAGGCTCTTTTGCGTTGCTTGCCGCGCATTTTAAATTGTTGAACGGGGCTAACCACTGGTTCGGGAATTAGCCGGTCGATATTTCCTGTCAGTTTTAAGGCACGCAGGATTCTCACGAGACTTGAAGCCTGAACCGAATGACCATGCTCGACCCGGGTCATTGTTCGATTTGAAATGCCCGCTTCCTGCGCTAATGCAACCTGGGTTTTGTTTTGGTTCAGGCGATACTGGGCAATGCGATTGCCAATCTCTTTTAATACGGCACTATCTGAGTTATCACTAGTGATCTTCATAAGCAGCCTGTTTTGTCTATTTAATTGCAAATACGGTTATCAACTAGCCATATTTAACACATTAATAGAAAATTTAGTGTTTGTCAATACGCCAACTATGGCTAATTGACAAACACTAAGCCATTTAACTTCACTCTTTTGGCCAATTAATCCGAGGGCTGGGTGCTGCCGTTAGCGCAAAAACCAACGGAGAGACAGGTGCTTAAATTTTCAAGTCACAACTCGACTTCGTGGTGCAGGTAATCCTGTAGCAGGTGGCACAGGCAGTCCTGGCGGATGACGAGTCGGTCACGCGTAATCATCGCAGGCATCAACGTATTGTTCAGGTAAATCTTGCCGGCTTCGACACGCAGGATTTCATCGGTGACATCGTGTCCGTCGGTATCGGTAATCGACAACGGGCGTGCGACCCGGGTGTAGCCGAATATCTGCTGTGGATCGATGAGGGTGAAGTTGCGGTCTTCGAAATCGTTTTCGAAGCGCAGATCGACATCGGCTTCGGGATTGAATTCGAAACTGATATGTTCGGGTATGTTCAGGGTCAGGTGTGACTCGACCAGGTGCAGCGCATGGCGTGTGGGTTTGCTATCCGGTAGTTCGTCCAGGGTTAGCATGCCCTCGACAAAACGGCAGGCGTGCTCGATCCCCTGTGGATCCCCTGGCAGCCCGCATTCCAGCGTGATCGCCGGGCAGATATCGTCGAATGCCATGGTGCTGACACCCCTATGATTGAATACCATGCCGACCCGGTTGAACCGGGCCGCCAGGTTCTGATTTTTCATATTGGGATCGGTGATGCAGGCATAGTGAGGATTCTTACCGGTATTGTTGTGGATATCGATCGCCGCGAACAACGGCAGCCCGTGAGCGATTTCCACGATGCGTTGCATCATCTGCGAAGTGGCGCTCGATTCCAGGTCGGTGCCCGGCCAGCAGCGGTTGTAGTCGACCTGGTCGGGTAAGTAACGCCGGTTCGCCTCGGCTGCGCGCACATTGCCGACAAACAGCAGAATCGAGCGCGGTAAATTCTCGGCGTGCTGCGCCAGTATTTTCTGCATAACCTTGAGCCCGGTATATTCGTTACCGTGCAGCAAGATCGAAATGAACAGGAAATTCTCATCCTCGCCGTCGAGCTGGATCAGGGTCGGGTTAGGAAACAGACTGCGGATGTTGGCGGTGCTGATTTCGAAAAAGCCGTCGGGCAGACCGTGTAAGCGGTCAAAATTCTCGATCATGCGGCAGGGCCCCGCCACAGGTGGACCGGCTGATTCGTCCGCGCCTGCTCGATATAGTCGCACACCAGGCGCGCGCTGTCGCCGTAACGCTTCCAATGGTTCGAAATCCATTGTGCACCGGTCAAGCCGCTGCTGACCCTGGCTTCAATAATATCGAGCCAGCGATCGGTGTCTTTGATGCCGGTCTGCGCCAGGTTGGCGCGTGCCAGCGGAATGGCATGCTCGAGCAGGATCTGTTGCAGCGGCAGCTCACGGCTATCGGGCCAGTGTGCCGAGGCATCGAGCCCTTCGCGCGCGGCGCGGTAAAAATCGGCTTCGAGGGTTTCATAGGGCACCTGGGTCAGTAACTCGTTACCCAGGCTTTTCAGGCCCTCGGTCAGGCCAACATAGAAGACCGTGTTGGCCAGGGTGTCGATCAATGTCGGTCCCGACGGTACCACGCGCAGCTCCAGTCGCAGATGATAGCTGCCGTCGCCGTTGCGCGCGATAATCGGTCTCACCCAGCGCCAGATGGTGCCATTGTGCAGGGCCAGGTGATGCAGGTCTTCGATGGGTCGATCGATTACTTCCGGCAGGATCGGGCTGTAGTAAAAATTGTCTTCGAACAAATCGAGTAGCGAATCGATGTAGCGCTTGCCCAGATGAACCCGTGGGATGATATGGTTCTCGATTTCTTCCGGGTTACGCGTATCGACTGCCTGCTTGAAGATAGCGATGCGTGATTCCTGCCAGCAGCATTTGCCGAGCACCAACGGTGAATTGGCGGTGGCGGCCAGGATCAACATGCTCGACCACAACCCGGCATGGTAGGTCGGAACGATTTCATCGAACGGCACCTGTAGGTGAATCTGTAGCGAGGTTGCGAGCGCCTCGAGCATGACGTCGTCTTTTTCTACCCTGAGATTTTCTTCACCGTCGAGGTTCAGCTGAATCGGCCGACCACGCATGCGCAACAATTGGCGGTTGAGCAGGTTGTAACGGTGCAGCTCGGTCATGTAGCCGTCAGGATTCAAATGTTCGCGGGTTACGCTCGGAAACACGCCAAACATGCCAATTTGTGAATCGAAGCGCTCGGTGGCATCTTGTGCCTGTTGATACAATTCGGTCAGATCGGTTTCGATCAGGTTGAAGACATTAGCCTCATACGGGAAGGGATTACCATTGATCTCCATGTTGAACCTGGCGAGTTCGGTCGTGAACAGTGGATTGCGGGCGGCATCTATGACCTGTGTGTTGATCTTGCTCGGATTTCCATCGCGGTCAGCCAGGCACAGCTCCAGCTCGTAACCGAGCATGTGACTGGTATTGTCAAACAAACGATTGGCAAACAATGACCGTAGCAACTCGGTTTCCTGTTCCAGTTTTGCCTGGAACAGGTCGTAGTCGGCCTGCTCGAAGTGCTCTTTCTGAATTTCTTCGCCCATAGGATTCCGAGTATAAGGTAGAAATCCGGCGGTTGCCTACCTCCATCTTGGCTAAGGTAGTTTTAACCCAAAAGCCTGTTTATACTTTGCGCTCTCTTATCGAGGTCACCATGTCCGTCATCCTGCAAGTATCCAATCTGGTAAAGCGTTTCGGTCAGTTAACTGCCGTCGACGATGTCAGTTTCGAGATCAGTGAAGGCCGTTGCTTTGGCCTGTTGGGGCCAAACGGAGCGGGTAAAACCACGACCATCGAAATGATGGAAGGTATCAAGCTGCCCGACGCCGGTACGATTCGTTACCAGGGCAAAGCGCTCGGTGCGCAGTTTCGCAATGAAGCCGGCATCATGTTTCAAACCACAGCGCTGCAGGAGTTCATCACGGTGCACGAAATCATGGTGCAGTTCAGCCGCTTTTACCCGATTACCGTCAGTATCGACGAACTCGCCGATCAATACGCGCTGCACGAGTTTTTAAACCAGGACACGCGCAAGCTCTCCGGCGGGCAGAAGCAACGCCTGTTGCTGGCGATGGCAATGATCAATCGGCCGAGAATTCTCTTCCTCGACGAACCCACCACGGGGCTGGACCCGCAGTCGCGGCGTAACCTGTGGAAACAGGTGCAAAGCGTCAAGGAGCAGGGTGCGACGATTTTGTTGACCACGCATTACATGGAGGAGGCATACGAATTGTGCGATGAAATCGCGATCATGGATCATGGCCGAATCATCGCTCACGACGCACCGGATGCTTTGCTCGCGGCGCATTTTGACGATGTCGTTGTGCAAATTCACGCGGACGACATTCCGCGAGTTATCGGCGAAAAAGAGTTCGAGGCAATCTATCGCAATGACAACGCGCACATCGTCACCGGGGACGTTAACAAGACGATAGAGCACCTGCTTCATTTCGATATTCCGCTGGATCGCCTGCGTATCCGCGCACGTGATCTCGAGGATCTGTTTCTGGAACTCACCGGCAAGGAGCTACGCACCTGATGTGGAAACGAACCTATGCGCTGTTTGTAGCGCGCAACCTGGAATTTTTTCGTGACCGTTCGGCACTTGCCTGGAGCGTATTGTTACCGATCCTGATCATCTTCGTGTTTGCTTTTGCCTTCACCGAGGAAAACCCTGAGAAATTCAAGGTGGGTATGATTGCCGGTGGTGAGCTCGAAGGGGCTTCTGCCGCCTTTATGGAGACGCGTTACATTAACTTTATCGAGTTCGCTGAAATTGAACCGAACCTGTTCAAAGTGGAGCGCCATCAGATTGATCTGATGTTCGATCCGACCACCAGCCGCTACTGGATCAACCAGACTTCGCCCAACGGTTACATCGTCGAGAAACTGTTGATTGCGGCCTATGCCGATTCGGGTGAATCATTGCAGCAACTGCTGGTTGAAGGCGGTGAAATCCGCTACATAGACTGGGTCATCCCAGGCGTGATCGCGATGAATATCATGTGGGGCGCATTGTTTGGTATCGGTTATGTCATCGTGCGTTATCGCAAATTCGGCGTACTCAAGCGCCTGCGTGCGACTCCGGTTACCGCGATCGAATTTTTAAGTGCACAAATTCTGTCGCGGCTATGGTTGCTACTGGCGGTAAATATCGTCATCTTCATCTGCATGGATTATTTTGTCGGTTTTCGCATGCATGGGTCTTACTTCAATCTGCTGCTGGTGTTCACGCTGGGTTGTATCAACCTGATTTGCTGCGGTCTGCTGGTCGCGGCACGCATCTCCAGCGAGGAAGTCGCGAATGGTGTGTTGAATCTGTTCAGCTGGCCGATGATGTTTTTGTCCGGGGTCTGGTTTTCGCTGGAAGGCGCGCACCCGTGGATGCAGAAATTCGCCCTGCTACTGCCGTTGACGCATGTCACCGACGCGGCGCGTGAAATCATGATTGATGGCGCCGGTATCGTGCAGATTTCGGACCACTTGCTGGTGTTGGGTGTATCCAGCGTGATTCTCCTCGTTGTCGGGGCAAGGATATTTCAATGGGAATGATATCGGATCAGGCCATCCTGTTTTGTCTGTTGGGCGTCGTCTTCGGATTGCTGGTATGGGGCAAGATCCGTTATGACCTGGTCGCGTTTGGCGCCTTGATTCTGGCCATCATCGTCGGCGTGGTGCCGCAGGAAGACGCCTTCGCCGGATTTGGGCATCACGCCACGGTGATCATCGCGCTGGTGTTAATCGTTAGCCGGGGTCTTTTTAACTCGGGTGCGATTGAATTAATTGCACAACACATCGTTTCAGGCGGTCGTTCCCTGTTCTTGCACATCAGCGTGATGTCAGGTGTCTCCGCGGTACTGTCGGCGGTAATGAACAACGTTGCCGCGCTTGCATTGCTGATGCCGATCGATATGCAGGCAGCGAAAAAAGCCAAGCGCAGTGTGTCCCTGACGCTGATGCCATTGTCCTTCGCGTCGATTCTGGGCGGTATGATTACGATGATCGGTACGCCACCTAATATCATTATCGCGAGTTTTCGCGAGCAGGCGGTTGGGGAACCGTTCGGCATGTTCGATTTTTCGCCGGTTGGCGCGGTCACCGCACTGGTTGGCGTCATTTTTATCATTTTCATCGGCTGGCGCCTGATTCCGGTCGTCGACGACAAGGATGGCAAAAAAGATATCCCGTTACCCCATGAAGACTATGTCGCCGAACTCCGCGTAGGTGAAAGCTCGAGTATCATCGGCAAACGGGTGCGTGATCTCGATCCCGAAATGGATGAAGCCGACGTCGCCATCGTCGGGCTGGTGCGCCAGGGCAAGCGGTTTCCGGGGAAGGCGCGTATCGAGGAAATTCGCCAGGGCGATGTTATCGTGATCGAAGCCGACGCCGAGCATATCGATGCTCTGGTCGGCAGCTTCAAGCTCGAGTATGTTGGTGGTGAGAAATACGATAGCCAGGTTTCGGAAGGACTGGTACTAACCGAGGCGGTGGTCACCGAAAATGCGCGAATCGAAGGACGCAGCGCGCTTAGCCTGCGGCTGTTGTATCGGCATGGAATTACCTTGCTCGGGGTGTCGCGCCGGGGCAGGGTTTTTCGTGAGCGGGTGCGCAAACTGGACACCCGCGCCGGTGATGTTCTGTTGTTACTCGGGCCCCAAGAGCGGCTCGAGGATGTCGTCAAATGGCTTGGTTGTCTGCCGCTGCAGGAACGAGATCTGCAGGTGGTGCAACGTCACAAGGCCTGGATCGCGGTCGCCAGTTTTGCCCTCGCGATCGCCGCGGCAACCAGCGGAATCATGCACCTGCCCGAAGCCCTGGCGCTGGTTTGTATGGTTATGGTCGGCGTCAACATCGTGCCGCTTAAGGAAATTTACACGTCGATCGAATGGCCGGTGATCGTGTTGCTCGGCTCGATGATCCCGATCGGTTCTGCCCTCGAGGCCTCGGGGGGTACCGCGTTGATTGCGCAGCAAATTATCGATTTCGCCGAGGGTTATGGGCCGATCATCGTACTGACATTGCTGATGATCGTAACCATGACGCTATCCGACGTGCTCAATAATACTGCGACTACGGTCATCGCGGCGCCGATCGCGATCGACATCGCCAATCGCCTCAGCGTTAACCCGGATCCATTTCTGATGGCGGTAGCCATTGCGGCATCCTGTGCCTTCCTGACCCCGATCGGGCACAAAAACAATACGCTGATCATGGGTCCGGGAGGTTACCGCTTCGGCGACTACTGGCGTATGGGGTTACCGTTGGAGATTATCGTTGTCGTAGTCTCGATCCCGATGATCCTCATCGTCTGGCCTTTTTAAACCTCGCTATTTTCGCGCTATCGGCGTTGGATTCACGAGCAGGACCTTCACGTATTTTGTATACGCTCAGGCCCTGCTCGCGAATCCGTCGGGACGCCGCATCGCTTGTTATCGCAAAAATAGCGAGGTTTAAAATCGCACTTTTCCGATAATTTGGCCGAACCTTCGATTTCCCGTAACTAACATTCTGAGGTGCGATCCGATTCGTCGGTCCGACGGGATCCAGCACTACATTCCCGGAGGAATTAATTATTGAGTCCCCTTATCTCCTCGAAGCAGTTAAAATAGCTCGATTCCACGGCATAGCATCATAATCATGACCATCATTAAGCAAAACGATCTGATCGACAGTATCGCCGACGCGTTGCAGTACATTTCCTACTACCATCCGCTGGATTTTATCCGTGCGATGGACGAAACCTACCAGCGCGAACAGAATCCTGCGGCGCGCGATGCGATCGCGCAAATCCTGATCAATTCGCGTATGTGCGCGATGGGCCACCGCCCCATCTGCCAGGATACCGGCATTGTCACGGTGTTCCTGCGCGTTGGCATGAATGTTCAATGGCAAGCCGAGATGTCGGTCAGTGATATGTGTAACGAGGGAATTCGGCGTGCTTACCAGAACCCGGACAACGTGCTGCGTGCGTCGATACTGGATGATCCCGATGGCTCGCGTTCAAACACCGGTGACAATACGCCTGGTGTGATTCACTACGAAATCGTACCAGGCAATACGCTCGAAGTGCACGTCGCTGCCAAGGGTGGCGGCAGCGAAGCCAAGTCCAAATTTGCGATGCTGAACCCGTCCGATTCGGTCGTCGATTGGGTGCTCAACGTGGTGCCACAGATGGGCGCCGGCTGGTGTCCGCCCGGGATGCTTGGTATCGGCGTCGGTGGTACCGCCGAGAAGGCAATGATTCTGGCCAAGGAAGCCCTGCTGGAACCGATTGACATACATGATTTGCAGGCTCGTGGCGCGAGCAACCGTGCCGAGGAATTGCGCCTCGAACTCTATGACAAGGTCAACCGTCTCGGCATCGGTGCGCAGGGCCTCGGTGGGCTTACCACCGTCATGGATGTCAAGGTCAAGGACTACCCGTCGCACGCGGCCAACAAGGCGGTTGCGATTATTCCCAACTGCGCCGCGACCCGCCACACCCATTTCACCCTCGACGGTAGTGGCCCCGCGAGCCTCGACGCACCAAAACTCGAGGACTGGCCCGAAGTCACGCGTGAAACCGGTGACAACGTCAAACGAGTCAATCTCGATACCGTTTCTCGTGAGGATGTCAAAACCTGGAAGCCGGGAGATACGCTGTTGTTGAACGGCAAAATGCTGACCGGGCGGGATGCGGCACACAAGAAGATGGTCGATATGCTCGCCAATGGTGAGACATTGCCCGTCGATCTGAGTGGTCGTTTTATCTACTACGTCGGTCCGGTGGATCCGATCGGAGACGAAGTGGTGGGTCCCGCGGGTCCAACTACCGCCACACGTATGGACAAGTTCACGCGCACCATGCTCGAGAAAACCGGCTTGCTCGGCATGATCGGCAAGGCCGAACGCGGTCCCACCGCGATCGAGGCGATTCGTGATTTCGAGTCGGTTTACCTGATGGCGGTCGGTGGCGCGGCTTACCTGGTGGCCCAGGCGATCAAGGGTGCGGAAGTGGTTGCCTTCCCGGAGCTGGGCATGGAAGCGGTCTATGAATTCGAGCTCGAAGATATGCCGGTTACCGTCGCGGTGGATCATAGCGGTGAATCGGTGCATCAGACCGGCCCCAGAATCTGGGCCGAAAAAATCAGCCAGCAGGTGGTTGACTTCACGCACTAGTCTCAATTTACTCAGGCTTATTTTAAAGGGTCATCCGGATACCTCAGGCCGCTCCACAAGCGGCAGCTTTTGTGGTCATCCCCGCGTAGGCGGGGATCTTGTAAGGTACAATCATTTCCAGATTCCCGCTTGCGTGGCGGTCCAAAGTATCGGCATGACGGGTTAGGACGCCTTTCTTGTCAATTCACTTCAAACTATCTCCGGTATACCCGTGCGATAGCCCAGACCTCGACATACTCGACGCCGGCGCGATGGAGCAATTTGCTGATCTCGGTCACGGTTGAGCCGGTGGTGACGATGTCATCGATGAGAGCAACATGTCGATAGCTACGCTGCGGTGTGTAAGTGAAGGCCTGGTGTATGTTCTGTGCGCGCTGCCTGGCGCTCAACCCCGATTGACTCGCGGTCACCCGAGATCGGCTCAAAGCGCGGCGATCGATCGGTATCTGCAATGCCTGCGACCAGACGCTGGCAATTTCGTATGCCTGGTTGTAACCGCGTTCAAACAATCGGCTGCGATGCAACGGCACCGGTAACAACACTTCGGGTCTGGGCAGGCTTTGCCGATATCGATCGATACGATTTAAGCCTAGCGTTTTTGCGAGATAGGTTGCTTCTGCAAACTTGAGTTGAATCAAGTAATCGCGCGCAAGTCCGCGGTATTGCAATGGAGCGATCATCTTTTGCCAACGAGGCGGATTGAGCAGACAGGCCGGGCATACCAGACTCTCGAGTGGATTGGGCTCGGCACAGTGATGGCACGGGTTCGGCACCGTTTGCAATTGGGTGCTGCAACTGGCGCACAAAGAGCCGGCATCGTTCAGCGCGCATCCGCAGGCGAGGCATATCCCGGGCGCGAGCAATCGGTTTATACAGCGGGTGAATCCCCGGTATAGATATCTTCCTGACATTGACTATTCCCTGTCTTGCAATAGACTTGGCGTTCTCCATTAACTACGGCCAATCCTGATGACCGATGCTGTGCAACCCGTCCGCCACGACTGGACACTAGACGAAATTAAAGCGCTTTTTGCGCTGCCTTTCAACGATTTGTTGTTCCAGGCACAGACCACACACCGCGCAAATTTCGATCCCAACGCGGTACAGATCAGTACGTTGCTGAGTATTAAAACCGGAGCCTGCCCGGAAGACTGTTCCTATTGTCCGCAAAGCGCCAAGTATAATACCGAGCTCGAGCGTGAGCGCTTGTTACCCCTCGAGGAAGTGCGCAACGCAGCGCTCAACGCGAAGCAAAACGGTGCGACCCGGTTTTGTATGGGAGCGGCCTGGCGCAATCCGACTGACAAGAATCTTGACAAGGTCATCGAAATGATCAGCCTGGTCAGGGATTTAGGCATGGAAACCTGTGTCACGCTCGGCATGCTGACACGTGAGCAGACGCGTAAGCTGAAAACTGCGGGTCTGGATTACTACAATCACAATCTCGATACTTCACCGGAGTATTACGAGGAAATCATCACCACACGCACCTACCAGGATCGCCTCGATACCCTGGAAAACCTGCGCGCTGAAGACATTAATGTCTGTTGCGGTGGCATCGTCGGCATGGGTGAGACCGATCTCGATCGCGCCGCATTGTTGCAGCAACTCGCGAATCTTCCGCAGCACCCGCAAAGTGTGCCGATCAACCTGTTGGTTCAGGTTGAAAATACCCCGCTATATGGAACCGAAAAACTCGACCCGATCGAGTTCGTACGCAGCATCGCGGTCGCGCGCATCATGATGCCCGAGTCGGTGGTGCGTCTTTCAGCGGGACGCACTGCGATGAGCGAGGAATTACAGGCCCTGTGTTTCCTGGCTGGCGCCAATTCGATTTTCTATGGCGATACGTTGTTGACCACACCGAATCCGGAGAAAAACCAGGACATGGAGCTGTTCACCAAGCTTGGTATTGTCGCCAACGGAGAGCAGGCAAGCACGGCGAACGACCACGCGGCGGCCTGATCGCGAGAGCGTTGCGCTCGCGCCGATGAAGGATCTCGAAACCGATCTGGAGCAACGCCGCGTCGATGGCTTGTACCGGCGTCGACGAGTCATCGAGTCCGCACAGGGCATAGAGACTCGAATCGACGGTAAAAACCTGCTGTCGTTTTGCAGCAACGATTACCTCGGGCTCGCCAATCATCCCGAGATTAAGCAGGCTTGTCTCGATGCCGTCACCGATCACGGTGTCGGTAGCGGTGCCGCACATCTGATCAACGGCCATAGCCGGCTCCACGAAGCCTGTGAACAAAGACTCGCTGAATTTAGCGGACGTGAACGAGCGCTGTTGTTTTCCACGGGTTACATGGCGAATATCGCGCTTGCATCGACATTGCTCGGACGTAACGATTTCATCTACCAGGACAAACTCAATCACGCCTCGTTGATCGATAGCGCCAAGCTTAGCAACGCCAGACTAATCCGATATCGTCACAACGATATGCGACAACTCGAGACATTGTTGAGTGAAAGCCCCCGGGGGCGGCGCAGGTTGGTCATGGTCGATGCCGTATTCAGCATGGATGGCGATTGCGCGGATGTCGAAACCATCAGCAAGCTTGCGCTGGAGTACAACGCCTGGAGTATGGTCGACGACGCGCACGGATTCGGTGTGCTTGGCGCGCGTGGAGCGGGCTTGCTGGAACATCTGCAACTGGATCAACAGCAGGTGCCTATCCTGATGGCCACGCTGGGCAAGGCAGTCGGTACTGCTGGCGCATTTGTCGCCGGTAGCGAGGTCTTGATTGAAACCCTGATTCAAAAGGCACGACCCTATATCTACACGACCGCGTCACCACCGGCAATTGCCGCGGCGACGCTGAAGTCGATTGATCTAATCGAGCGTGATTCCTGGCGACGTGAAAAGCTGAATGATTCGATCGCCTATTTTCGTGAGCAGGCCGGGACGCTTGAGCTTGAGTTAATGCCGTCTCAAAGCGCGATTCAGCCTCTTGTGGTCGGTGACAATCACAAGGCCCTGGCGTTAAGCGAATCTTTGTTCGAACAGGGCATTCACGTTACCGCGATTCGCCCGCCGACGGTGCCCGCCGGGAGTGCGCGTCTGCGCGTGACCCTTTCCGCGGCGCATGAGCGCGAACATATCGATCGTCTGATAAAGCATCTGAAATTGCTTCTTTAGACGGGTCGATATAGATGATTGAACCCATCAAGTCCGTTGCGGGTTTTACTCGATACGCTGCCGCAGATCGGGCGCGTGGAATGGATTGACGTAAAACCCGCCAGGGAAGAAACCATGATAGCGCTCGAGGTGGTGCAACTAAACTGTGGTACCGGCCTTGAAGGTGATCGTTTCAGCGGACGAGCCGAGAGTCCACGACAGGTGACCCTGATACAGCAGGAGCATCTGATCGTGATTGCCGCCTGCCTCGGCCAGAAAGTTATCGATCCTGCACTATTGCGGCGCAATATCGACGTCTCAGGTATCAATTTGTTAGCCCTGAAAGACAAGCATTTTCACATTGGTGATGTGCTACTGGAGTTTTCCGGTGCCTGCCATCCCTGTAGAAAAATGGAACCTTTGCTGGGCGCGGGCGGCTACAACGCGCTGCGCGGTCATGGTGGCATTACCGCGTGTGCGCTTACAGCCGGTGTCATTCGTATCTCCGACCGGGTTTATTGGCGGGATTGTACGCGCGGTCGACCCAGGTCTATGTCGATGCCATTGGCAAGCAATTCCTCGGTGCGCCGTAACGAATAACTGTGGTAGTCGGTTTGCTCGTAGTAACCTCCGGCGATGTAGCGCATGCTCTCCTTGAAATGATGTGGGAAGATCAAACTATCGTGGCGTCTGAGCAGGTTGCCTTCGTCAAAGGCAAGGACACCAGGGCGGTAGATCATTTCGTGCTCCCTGGCCAGTTTTGCCGCCGTGGTTTGATTGCCGTGAACATCGATTATGGTCGTGTTTGAGCCCGTGTCGAGACGCACGATAGTGAACGGCTCGATCTCCTTGCGTACCCGATCATCGGCTAGAATGCCGTCATGAAACTCGTTGCAATCGTAGCAGCTGCCGTCTTCGAAAATAACCATTAGCGGTCCGTCGATACTCGACAGGTCGCTTATTTGGCTAAACAACGGGTTTGCGCGTAACTGGTAAACATTTTTGTCGAGCCTGGCTTGCAGGTAGTTCGCCAGGCTGGTGGTCTGGTAGGAGCGAGTGGCGACGAATTCCAGAATCTGCCTGAAACGTTCGGGTGCACGGTAGCCATTGACGCGCGTGATGGTTTTATTGTCCGCATTCAGAAATATAAGTGCCGGTGTCGAATGGACTTTTAGAATTTCGCCCAGTTCTTTTTCAGTAACCGATATTTCCTCGTTAAAAGCGATTTCGCGATCGCCCTGTATGTTGATCGCGATGGCGTCAAAGTTTGCCTGGATATAGCTACCGAGGGGCTCTGATTCAAATGACTCCTCGAGCATACGGTCGCAGTAGGGGCAGCCGTTCAACTCGAAAAACAGCAGAACGTGCTTATCGGCGTCGCTCGCGTCGTCCACATCGTCGGCGATATCGAGAAAACTTTCCTTGAACCATTCGGGTACTCCGTGCAGCACGCCGCCGGTTATCTTGCCGCGGGTTTCGGCAGCGTTGCCGATAGCCGGCAGCGAGGCTGACAAGAGTGCTATCAGGCAGCAGGTTTTAGCAAATTTCCATGCGTTCTTCATGATCCACGCCCCCAACCGATTTATGACTTAAGAAAACAGGAATATAAGACAATTTTGACCCTTTGGTAACTGCTCTAATGGAATATATGGACTGAAAATGCGACATTTTTTACTAATTTCCAACGTCTTGAATTTGACCTGCTAAACTCTTTTTACACATTAACTTTGCAGCAGAAAATTATGACTCTAGTCGCTACATTGCTTTCCTTGTTTATCCTCGGCCTGCTGGTTGTACTGATCTTCCAGATGCGCAGCCAGCGGATGGCGACCGAAGAATTGCTCGCCGATAACCGGATTCGCACCCGGCTGTACCAGGATGCGGACGAATCAACCACATTCATCCTCAGTCGCACCATTCAAAACATCAGTGCGGGTCACCCGGACCCGAACCTGGCGAGCGATTCATTCAGTCTTAAAGTGATACGTGAACTGGTAAAGCGTCGGATACCCAAAGAGAAATGGCTTGAGATTCAAACCAATGAACGGCTCGTGCATGAGCTTCACCTGTTGCTACGCGATGCCGGTATCAAATCGGGCCCACGTGGTGTTGTACGGGCCAAGGCACAAAGATAGCCAAACCCGGGTCGCGTCACAGGTCCTGCCTCGCTGCGTTCGACTCGGGCTCTTTTAAACCAGCCTCCATTTTCATATACTCCCAGTCGCTACCACGGGTAGTGACGTTCTCGGGGCGGGGTGAAATTCCCCACCGGCGGTAAGTGTAGCGTCCTTGTCCACAAGGCCATACACAGGCCCGCGAGCGCTTTTGATCGACAGATCGAGAGGTCAGCAGATTCGGTGTGAATCCGAAGCCGACGGTTAAAGTCCGGATGATAGAGAATGGGAATACAAGACGCTTTCCTATGCGTGACGCTTTCCCGTCGCCCTGAACGGATGGGGTAACAATATCCGATCAGTAACATCCGGATCGTGAGTTCAGGGTCAATCGATGGTCTGCCGGTATGGCTATAAAAAGGCTCAAGGTGAGCACCGGCTTGATCAAGATCGAGAACCCAACTGAGACGCTCAGTCATTTTGTAAGATTTGCCAGGAATATCTTCTTGAACCGAGATTTCATCGTCTGGATGTAGTCTGAGAATTGCTACTATTCTGGCAACCCAGCCTTACGAAGACCGCCCATGTAGTGCTCCAGGGCAGCTGGATCCGTGAAATTTTGTCTCTCACGCCACCAGTCGAGCGTAAAGCCCGGATTATTTTCCAATGCGTGTGCTGCCGATAGGCGAGCCTTGTCGAGTTGGTCCAGATACGCATAACTTCCAGCGAGGTCCAAATATGTTATGAGGTGGCGGACACTAATCGTTTTGGAAACCGCAACAACTTCTTCGTAACGCCCTGCATTATATAGTGCATACATCAGTGCCTGTCCGTACCAGTCCGGATAATTTGGATTGAGGCGCATGGCCTTCTCGATCGATTTAACAGCCTCTTCAGCTAGTCCAAGTTTTGGAATGTTCCATCCATATTCGGCTAAGAGATCAGCATTATTTGGACTAAGGGAAAGTGCCCGCTCATATGAAGCGAGGGCGCCTTTTTCTGGTTGCCCAGTTTGAGTTAGTATCGCTCCCAATACCCAGTGCGCCTCAGCGTCGCTGTTGTTCAGTGACACGGCTGATTGTGCATGTTCGAGTGATAATGTCGCTGATTTTTCTGGGTCATCGCTCCATCCCCAAGTTAGGTCTACGAGATGGGTCCATGCGATCCAGGTGTGGCCCCGTCCGTAATTCGGATCAAGCTCAATCGACTTTTGAAATAATTCTCTAGCTTTTCTATTTTCTTCTATCGTGACTAGAAAAAATCGCTCATGTCCAAGTAGTAAATAATCATACGCTCTCAAGTCAGAAGGCACCTTCTGCTTGATCAGGTTCCGAGTTGCTTCCTCTAGTGGTCCCTCGAACGAACCGATGTTTGCAATAATGTGTTGGGTGATATCATCCTGAAGAGCAAAGATATCTTCCCATTGCCTGTTGTATTGCTGCGTCCAAAGATGATGACCTGACAGAGCGTCAATTAATTGTGCGGTTACTCTGACTCTGCTATCTGACTTTTGTACAGTGCCATCAATTAGGTATTGCACCCCCAATTCTGATGCAATCTCTTTAGCCTTAACTGCCTTATCCTTGTAGCTGAATGACGATTGTCTTGGGATAACCAAAAACTCAGGAATTCGAGAGAGGCCGGTGATTATGCTCTCGCTGATACCATCACTCAGGTATTCCTGCCCAGGATCACCACTCAAATTATCGAAGGCCAAAACTGCGATCGAGGGTTTGTCTGGAAGTGGGAATGAGTTGCTTTCTACCAGTACCGGTTGTTCTTGTGGAAGGGAGCCTTCTGACCAGTAACCCATTCCTGCAGCTACCAGCATGACCAGCACTACGACGACAGTCATCCGTAGCCAGTTTTTAGGCGTTGCCTGCCGATCGCTTTTCTGTTGTGGTGCTGGAACAGGCTCACCCGAGTTTAGCTGTACCTGGTAAACTCTTACATGTTCTTCAAATCCCTTTAAAGCCTGCTCACCAAGACTTCCTATCGAAAACGGCATGCGGCTCGGTAACGCTTCATTGATCGCTGAGGAAATGCATAACCCTCCAGGTTCTGCCAGTTCTTCAATCCTCTGGGCCAACACAACACCTGCTCCTGTTACTGTATTGTCGGCAATAACGACTTCACCCAGCGCAATTCCAACTCTTATATCTGGTCGGATATTGTCATTTAGGTTTGCGAGCAGGTCGTGGTGATCCGATTGAAATGAGAGTGCGGCAGTTACGGCGTCAGAAGCGCGCTCGAACTCGGCCAGTAGTGCATCACCTCGAAGCTCTTGGACGCGACCATGGTACTTCTCGATGGTATCACTGAATCGCCGAAAGGCATCGCGAATACGTTCGTGAGCTAATTGCTCATCTTGTTGAACTAACTGGGTTGAACCGGCGACATCCGCGTGCAAGATGACAGCAAGTTTGCCAGAAAGATCGTCCTTAGCCATTGGTAGCCCAATTGGAATCGAATTCAGAGGATGTTATCACATACAGTGTTCTGTAAATTACCCGACAGATTCAGATGCGAGGGTCCGAAACTGGTCGAAGGTGGTTGCCTCCCGCCTGGGCGTGACGAGGGTCTGCTTACGTGAAATCAGACGCTCGAACTCGATGCATCAGCGGCGACATTGACCCATAGCGGACAGACAACAGAAAGAACCTGGTCACGTTTCAGACTTTGATTATCGATAAAAAACGGGCAATAAAAAATCAAATTTGAAAGGGTAATTTTATTGGGAAAGTGAATTACACTCACCCTTTCTGGGTGGGGTTTTGGGCCTTTGCCTTTTTCGGGGATGATCAAGTGAAGCAAAACCAGATTTTTGATTACATCATTGTTGGAGCCGGGTCAGCTGGATGTGTTCTAGCCAACAGGCTGTCTGATGTATCTTCCAATCGTATCTTGCTGATAGAGGCTGGGGGGGATGATCGAAGCATCCTCATACAAATGCCCGCAGCTTGTGGAATGGCGGCACGTGACCCGCGTTTTGATTGGGGGTATATCGGTGAACCTGAACCACACTGTGACGGGCGGCAAATTCTGGAACATCGCGGTCGAGTTCTTGGTGGTTCTTCAGCCATAAACGGAATGGTAGCAAATCGCGGTAATCCCAAGGATTATGATGGATGGGCAAACGAAGGCCTTCCTGAGTGGAGTTATGAAAAGTGTCTACCCTATTTCCGGAAAATGGAAACATCAGATAAAGGGAAAAGCGAGTGGCGCGGTGACAGTGGGCCGCAAACAATCGAAACCTGCAAAGCAACACATCCTCTTCATCAAGCATTCCTGAAAGCTGGCCAACAAGCTGGTTATTTGCTTACTTCAGACCAGAATGGCGAACAGCATGAAGGCTTTCATGTTGCACAAAGTTTCACGAGAAACGGCCAGCGCTGTAGCGCAGCGAAAGCGTATTTGCACCCTGTTATGAAACGAGACAATCTGACAGTTTTGATGAACACTTTGGCTCACAAAATTCAGTTTGATGGAAAACGTGCTGTTGCTGTTCTTACGGAACAACATGGAGAGCAGATCAGATACGAGGCTAGTCGAGAGATAATTTTATGTGGCGGCGCGATCAACTCTCCTCAGCTTCTACTGCTATCCGGGATCGGTGACCCTGCCCATCTAGCCGATCATAATATCACCACTGTAGCCAGTGTCCCCGCTGTTGGGCAAAATCTTGAAAACCATCAAATTGTACCGATCACCTATGCAACGCCAAAGGGAGTTTCGTTGGCTCTAAAGTTCAAAGGATTGGGAAAATATCGTGTAGGTCTTGAATGGATTTTCTTAAAATCCGGATTGGGTGCTTCAACAATTTGTGAGACGGGTTGTTTCTTTAAGAGTTCACCTGATGTTGACTATGCAGACCTTCAGCACGAATTTTATGCTATGACCGCCGATATGGGTGATCCTGTAGCAAACTTCGATGACGGTTTCATGTTCTCTATGGGCTTGATGCGACCTGAGAGTCGAGGACACGTTATGCTAAAATCAGGGAACCCAAATCACTATCCCTCAATCTTATACAATTTTTTTGCAACGGAAGGTGATCGACGAGCCATGATCAACGGTGTCAAACGAACACGTGAGATGGCAGCACAACCGGCTTTTGATGGTTTACGGCATGAAGAACTAGCTCCCGGAAAAGACGAGCAAAGCGATGACGAAATACTGAGTTGGCTTCGTGCCAACGCTTCAACGGAATACCACCCTAGCTCAACCTGCCGAATGGGAACGGGTGAGAATTCCGTAACAAACACCGATGGATTGGTTCACGAGACAGATGCATTGCGCGTGGTTGATGCATCAATCATGCCCCACAATGTAACCGCCAATCTCAACGCTCCTGTCATCATGATGGCGGAAAAACTTGCAGATGTAATTATGCGCTAGATTGATCAGTCTGGGATAATTTTATAGATTTTGAAAAGTTTACGATCAGGTAGTACCGGGTTCACCTGGGCAGGGCCCGCTTCACCGAGCCGCTATTTCTGAAATCGCACCAAAGCAGCCGCTGGGGAATCTATGCTGGGCGGCAAAAGCCGACCCATAACGGAAGCCCAGACATTGGTTGAAGTTAAGTAATTCTATCCCGGATAATGCGCTTGGAAGACTATCGCCTGCATCTTCGCGCTTACCGATGTATAACCAAATTCCTCACCGATAGCCTTTTCAACAGCATTCACAATTTCTGAAATGGACTCTGGGGCAATCTGTTCAATCTGCAAACGGACTGGGGTTCCTAGAATATAACCGACGGCTACGTGACGCGCTTCATCTGCCGTACTTGTGCGCGGCAGCACCGAGATTTCAATATCTCCAAATCCCGCTTCAAATAGGAGATTTTTAATCACATCGATTTCGTAGTAGCCGTAAGGCACCCCCCAGAAGTTTGGTGGATCGTCTGGTAGGCACTTGGCAACGGTCGCATTAACTGTGCGGATGAGGTGGTTGTGCTCGAACGAATCCCAAATATTAAAAAGAAACATCCCGCCTGGTTTTAGAATGCGAGCCGCTTCCTTCAGTGCTGCGAGTTTGTCGGGAAAGAACATAACACTAAACTGGCATACAACCGCATCAAATGAAGAATCTTCAAAAGGGAGTTCCAATGCGTTTGCCGTTTGAAACTCAATGTTTTCATGACCTTCAAACTTGCCTCTATTCACATCGAGCATATCTTCATTGAGATCGGTTACTACGATGCGCACTTCCTGATCTATCTTGTCACGGAGTTGGCGGGTTGCCATACCTGTACCTGCGGCTGTTTCAAGCAATACACCACCGGAAGGGACTGATACACGCTTTGCAAGATCTTCGGCATACTCACTGAAAATCAGAGGGCCGAGATACTTTTCATAGTTTCGCGGAATTTCTCCTGTAAATGCCGAATGTGAATCTGCCATTATTTTGCACCTCTCGAAGATTCACATCCTAACAGTTAAATTAAAGGGTTATTGACTCGTTTGCATGATATTGCTTCATCGATGGGCGTCCGCTTCTAACCGTTTGCAGCAGCCTGGCAGCTGCTTATAAGCGTCTGTTATCGGGTAAGCAGACACCAGGATTGGTAAGGAAGGTCGAATATCAACCTGAATGCCAGTCGGTTCCAATTGCTCGATCAACCTGTTCCACAGCGAATCCGTTTCGCCGGAGAAGATCGCATCCGTGTCGGCTGCCACGACATGCCAGTCGTCGCGCACGAGCTCGAAATCAAGCTGACCGGTTGCCCACCCGGAATACCCGATGTAGAAACGCACCTCGCTTCCGGGATTCTTCGCCGCAAGTACTTCATCGAGTACTCGTCGATCTGAGCTTATATAGACATCATCGACAACATGTGCCATTCCCTCCGTCACTGATTCGCTTCGCACCAACATAAGTATCATTGGCAGTCCAACCGGCCCACCGTAGTGCAGCGCATGGACTGTTGCCTGCTTGTCCTCGATGTCGGGTATCGCTTCGGATAGGCTGACATCGCTTGACCGGTTCACGATCAAACCCAGTGTGCCGTCCTCACCATGTTCTACTAGGTAGACAACAGATTGGCCGAAATGTGAGTCGTCGAGCGCCCGCTTAGCCACCAGAAACATGCCGGGACCCGGTTTTCCGGTGATCGTATCGGGTAAGGCGGGGACAACGGACGTCGGAACAAGCGACCCACCGGCAACTGATTCACCCGCCGGTGCAACTCCCAGGGCGACATAGATAGCCATCAGAATTCGAATTCGCCACATATTCTTTGATTGTAACCACTACGAACGGAAGTGCCATCCTTGCGCCGATCAAAATCGGCTCTGCTGTCTACACGATGCATTTTTCTATTGGGGAGCGAATGTCCGCTTTTGGCCGTTCCCGCTGTCTAGTTCTGAATGCCTACTTCCAGGTTGCAGCCATTCGCTCTCAGAAATTAATAGGCAAGTTTCGGCAAACTATAGCGGAATAAAAACCCCGACAATTCTATTTAATCAAATGTCAGGAACAACTCCGCCTTTCTTGAATCTCCAGCAGAATCAATTACCTGGCGCTATCAATTGATGGACCGGACTTTGAAGGCTACTGCCATTTTATGATTCAGGTGTTGATATCAGGTGTCCAGACTTCAGCCTTTTGGGGTCTATTTGATGGTCTGACTGTCAATTAATGGTTCAGATCGCCTGTTAGTTTATGGGTCAAATCACACCTCACCCTATGGGTATACAGGTTTGGTGATCCGACGGTCGTTTTGCAGCTCAGCAGCAGCCAATCCCTGAACATCGAGACAATGGGTCGGTTCACGCTTTGTCGTGGTATCGTCAGGCAGTAAGGCTGGCTTTGAAGCAGCGCCAGGTTGTAAGCGTGAACCAGCGAACCGTCGGCGATAAGCTGAGTGGCCAGCAGGCCCTGGCACAGGGTTACACCCAGACCGCTGATTGCCAGATTGATTGCAGCGATGGAGGAATCTGCAACCAGGTCTTGGCCGGTTTGGCGTTCCGGTGAAACTGATGCGGCTTCGAACCAGTTCCGCCAGGTGGGAAAGGATGCCGAGGCCGGGCCCCAGTCGGTATGGATCAAAGATGTATCCAGCAGGAGTTCAACCGTTGTGAATGGGCCGTATCGATCCATGAACGAAGGTGCGCAAACGGGGAATATGGCGTCGGTAACTATCTCGCTGGTATCGTGGGTACGGTAGTGAAATCGGCCATATGACATTCTGATGTCGATCATATCCCGCTCGAAGTCGACAGGATCGTTATCGCTACGCAGCGATATATTGATTGGGCCGTGGCTTGCCACGAATTCACAGATCCGCTGCGACAGCCAGCCAGCAACAACAGAATTGGGGGCCGAAATCGTCAGCCGAGCATGCGAACTGGCACCTGAAATCTGGCGCGATATTCCTTTCAATTCATCAAACGCCGCGCTCAGACGAGGCAAAACTTCCAATCCGGCCTCGGTCGGGATGATTCCCCGGTTGACCCGGTGAAACAGCTTGCGCCCCACCTGATCCTCCAGTGAGCGAATGAGTTGGCCGATCGCTGCCGGTGAGACAGAGAGCTCGATCGCCGCGGATGCAAAGCTTCCGCTGCGCGCGGCGGCCTCAAAGGCTCGCAGTCCTTTCAGAGATGGCATATCGGCCATGAGCGACCCTTCGTGTGTAGAAAATTTCTTTACAATGCTAGAAAACCTAGTTATATTAAGAATTTTTTTTCTTTTAATCATTTTGAAATTTTTTACGAATCAAAGATCTGTTGCTAGAGCAAAATGGGACACGATCACGCTCA
>JAAESG010000299.1 GCA_024229615.1 Gammaproteobacteria bacterium
CGCAAGATGAAACCAAACTGACTCAGCTGGCGCAGGAAGAAACCCAGGTGGATCAGCCGCAAGCGGAGGACGATCAGACCAAGCAGGAAACCGAGCTGACTCAGCTGGCGCAGGAAGAAACCCAGGTGGATCAGCCGCAAGCGGAGGACGATCAGACCAAGCAGGAAACCGAGCTGACACAAAGAGAAGATGATACCTATATCACCAGGCCCATTCAGTCTGGGGACCAAACCCGAATCAGCGCCGAAGCCGGTAGTGGAGATGAAACCGATATCGGCATGTTGAAAGCGGATGAGGACAAAACGGATATCAGCCTGCCGGTCGCCAGGGCCGACGAAATTGAACACGCGGTGCCGGTCCAGTCCGTACCGGGTGAAGATGCTCATCTGGGTCGGAGCGGTGAAGAGCTCGAAACGCAAGAGCCCGAAGCGGAGGAAGACCTGTCGCTATGGCTGGTCGAGCGCGAAGAAACTCATTTTAATACGCCAACCTCGCCCACCGATACGCAGACGCAACCGGATCATGTGCAGGATTTATCCGCTGATGACGAGCTGGGACTGGTCGATACGACACGCCACCAGCCGCCAGGCGAAGCCACCGTCACTTCCGTGACCAGCCCCAGCGCGACCGCAACCACGGGTATTGCGCAGAATACGCAAACCACCCAGGGGACGAACACGCGTGTCGATTCCACCTCGACTCGAACTTATGCGCCGGACAATTACGACCGTACGCTGATGAAACTCCCCAGCGACGATGCGTCGAAGATATTCGCCGGGATGAAATCAGACTCCGATGTTGTGATGACCCCGGACTACGCCAAAAAGGTTTTTCGCAGCAAGTCTTCGGCACAACGCATGCAGCACTACAAGATTTATGGTGGCATCTTTGTCGTGATCATGCTCGCCATTATCATTTTTGGTGGCTTCGAGTATTCCGATGAGTCGGAAAATATTGATGCCAGCCTGAGATCGTTGAAACGCGATCCGATGCCGGGTCTGATCAAATCGGACACACCAGAGCAGGAGACCAGC
Organism: Gammaproteobacteria bacterium; assembly: GCA_024229615.1. Lineage (GTDB taxonomy): Bacteria > Pseudomonadota > Gammaproteobacteria. Next base: position 1,035 of record JAAESG010000299.1, read on the forward strand.
CTGTTTGCCGAGACTGAAACCGAAGTGGATACGCGCGCGATCAAGATAATTGAAAATGCAGACAACGTGGCAAGCGGGGCTGTGATTGTTACCGAAACAAGCGAGCCCGCAGAAGTCGAAAGCGTGGAAGTCGAAAGCGTAGAAGTCAAAAGCGTGGTGACCGAATCTGAAACCGTGGCTAGCGTAATGGTCGAAGCGGAGTCGGTTCCAGGTAATCAAGTGCAACCCGAGCTCGAACAGTCTTCCGGTACTCAGGTTGCAATCGCGACACAATCCGAAGCCATCGCGGCGGAGCCGGGTAGCAGTTCGTCAAACCTGCAGATTTCATTAAGCAGTCACGTCGCCCAAAAGGACATCTGGTTGCGCGAAGCCTATGCCGCCTATCAATCCGGCAATGACGAACTCGCCATGTCTCTCTACAACAAGGTGCTCGAGGTCGATCCGGGTAATCGCAATGCGCTGTTGGCACGCGCAGCTATCAATGTGCAGAACAATAACAGCCGCGCCGCAATCAGGGATTATCAGACATTGCTGGAGGCCAATCCCAAGGACTCGCTGGCGATGACCTCGTTGATATCGGTCGCCAGTATTTCCCCGCAGGATACCCAGAGTCAGTTGATACTGATGCTGCGCGAAGAACCGCATTCACCTTATCTGAATTTTGCCCTGGCCAATGCCTATGGCGCCCAAAATCGTTGGCAGGAAGCCCAGGGTTATTATTTCATCGCGTTGGAAAACAATCCGCGTGATCCGAACTATGCCTATAATCTGGCGGTTAGCCTGGAGCATATCTCCCAGCCGAAAACCGCCATGGCCTATTACCAACGCGCTCTTGATAACTTCGAAAACGGGCTCGCAACCTTTAACAGGGATCTGGTCGATCAACGAATGGAGCTGTTAGCAAAACGATGAACGCGGAGAATAAACCCAAGCGTTTGGGCGAAATCCTGATCGATGAAGGTGTCATCACCAAAGATCAGCTGGACATCGCTTTAACCGAACAGAAGAAGGTTCATGAACCGCTGGGTAAGTTGCTGGTTAACCTCGGTTTTGCAACCGAGGCCATCATGCGTTCGGCACTCGGAGAAGCGCTGGAACAGGAAAGCGTCGATCTATCACGCGTGGTGCCGGATCCGGACGCGATCAAGATGATCAATTCCGATACCGCGCGCAAGCATAAAATCATTCCGCTCAATTACGACCCGATTCGCAGCACCCTGACGATTGCGATGTCGGATACCTTCAACCTGTTCACGCTGGACCGGATTCGGATCCAGATCGGCCAGCACATCGAACTGCTGCCGGTGTTGGCGGGCGAAGCGGAGATATCAAACGCGATAGACCAGTTTTACGGTTACGAATTGTCAATCGATGGCATTCTGCGCGAGATCGAGACCGGCGAGGCCGATTACACCAATTACCAGGGCGATATCGAGGAGTACAGCCAGCCTTTGGTGCGTCTGGTCGACGTCATGTTATCCGATGCGGTTAAACGCAGCGCCTCGGATTTGCACTTTGAACCCGAAGAAAGCTTCCTGCGTATACGCTATCGTATCGATGGCGTGTTGCGTCAGATTCGCAGCCTGCACAAGACTTACTGGTCGGCGATCGCGGTTCGCCTCAAGGTTATGGCGGACATGAACATAGCCGAAACCCGTGCGCCACAGGACGGGCGTATTTCGCGCACCATCGTAGGACGACAAATCGATTTCCGTGTTGCTTCGCAGCCGACGATTCACGGTGAAAATATCGTGCTCAGGGTGCTGGACCGGGAGAAAGGCGTCATCCCGCTGGAAAAACTCGAATTGCCGACGGAATCCTTGCGCATGCTTAAGATCATGATGTCACGTCCCGAAGGCATCATCCTGGTTACCGGTCCCACCGGTAGCGGTAAAACAACCACGCTTTACTCATTGTTGAATTACCTGAGCAGCGAGCAGATCAATATCATGACCCTGGAAGATCCGGTCGAGTATCCGTTTCCGCTGATTCGTCAGACCTCTGTTAACGAGGCCGCGGGTATGGATTTCGCCAGCGGTATCAAGTCGCTGATGCGCCAGGATCCAGATGTCATCCTGGTGGGTGAGGTGCGCGACGAAGAAACTGCGGAAATGGCTTTTCGCGCGGCGATGACCGGCCACCAGGTTTATTCGACCTTGCACACCAACTCCGCGATCGGTGCCTTGCCGAGGTTACGCGATATCGGAATCATCCCGGAAATCATGGCGGGCAATATCATCGGTGTTGTTGCTCAACGACTGATTCGCAAACTTTGCAAGTTCTGCAAGACCGCTTACCAGCCGAGCGAGGAAGAGCTGCGCATGCTCGCCAACGACCGAGGCGAAGTGCCACAAAAAATTTACAAGGCAAAGGGTTGCACCAGTTGCGACAATACCGGCTACAAGGGGCGCCTTGCGCTGCTTGAAATTCTGAAAATGAATTCGGATCTGGACGACTTGCTCGCGCATGGCGCGACCACCAAGGAAATCAAGGAAGCCGCCTACAAGCAGGGCTTTTTCACGCTCGCTGATGACGGTATCCGTCACATTCTCGAAGGCATTACGTCGATCAAGGAAGTCGCCCGTGTTGCGGATATGACCGAGCGGATGGACTAGCATGCCGCTTTTTCAATACAAGGCCATCGACGCCAGCGGCAAGTTTATTACGGGTAGTCTCGACGCCGGTAACAGCAATGACCTGGAACTGCGTCTCGAAAAAATGGAGATGGACCTGGTCACCTTCAAGCAGAAGGACCTCGGCACCGACCTGTTTGGTCGCAACAAGATAGGCCGGCGGGACCTGATCAACTTTTCCTTTTATCTGGAGCAATTGACGCGGGCCGGGGTGCCGATTCTGGAAGGCCTGGCCGACCTGCGTGATGGCGAGGAAAACCCGACTTTTCGCGATATTATCACCGGTCTGATCGAGGCGATCGAGGGTGGTAACTCATTCTCGCAGGCACTCAACCTTTACCCGAAAATTTTCGATGATGTGTTTGTCAGCCTGATCCGCGTTGGTGAGCGCAGTGGCCGCATGAGCGTGGTGTTGGTCGACATTACCGAAACCCTGAAATGGCAGGACGAGTTAATGGCCAAGGCGAAGAAGATCATGATGTACCCGTCGGTGATCGGTACCCTGGTATTGTCGGTGATCATGTTCATGATGATTTTCGTGGTGCCGGACATCATGGGCGCAATCGTCTCGCTGGGCGGTAAGATTCCGTTTGAAACCCGCTTGTTGATGGCGACCTCGAACTTTCTGATCAACTACTGGTACATCGTGATCGCAACGCCATTCGCCATATTTTTTACGCTCAAGTATTTTTACAGCACCAGTACCAAGGCCCGTTTCAGGCTCGACGGGTTGATGTTGAAACTGCCGATCGTTGGTCCGGTTAACGAAAAAATCAAAATCTCGCGTTTCACGCGGTACTTTTCGTTGATGTTTGCATCCGGGATTACGGTGCTGGACGCGATCAACCTGAGCAAGGGCGTACTCAGCAATAGCGTGCTCGAAGACGGTATCGACCGTGCCTGGCAACAGATATCGGAAGGCAGCAGCATCAGCGAGGCGTTCAAGAATATCGGCATATTCCCACCGCTCGTCGTGCGCATGCTGCGCGTCGGTGAATCCAGTGGTCAAATGGACAAATCGCTGGATAACGTGAGTTATTTTTTCGATCGCGATATCAACGACAGTATCGAGAAAATGGAACCGGTCCTGCAGACTTCGTTGATGGCAACCATCGGCATTATCGTGTTGTGGCTGGCGCTATCCGTGCTGGGTCCGATTTACGACACCATCTCGACGATCGATTTTTAACGGGTTAGATATGAGAAGAGTCCTATATTTCACCGGGTACAGAATGGTCGCGCAGGAATGGTCAGGCGCAAGGCTGGCGAGCAGTGTTTATTTCGAGCCCGATGACCAGGGGCTGGATCTGTTCAGTTCCTACCTGCGTTCCTTCAGGAATGAACCGGTGCGTTTGCTGGTGGATTTGATCGAAGAAGAGTTTCGTCAGGTCAAGGTGCCGCTGTTACGCGGCTCCGATCGGAAGGCGATTCTGAAGCGCAACTTCACCAAGTATTTTCGTACCTCCGAGTATCGCTTTGCGATTTCGCAATCCAAAGAAAAGACCACCCGTAAAGAAGAAAAACTGTTGTTGATCGGTTTAACCAATCAGTATCTGCTCGAACCCTGGTTGAAAATTATTGAGGAGACGCGTACACCGTTGTCGGGCATCATCAGCCTGCCGCTGTTATCCGAAGATTATGTCAAGGAACTGAAGTCGGAACACAAGACCATCATCCTGGTCAGTCAGCAAGTACCGAGTAATTTGCGCCAATCGGTTTTCACCGACGGCAAACTGGTGTTGAGTCGCCTGGTGCCGATCGCGAGTTTTTACCAGGGTGACTATGCAGCCGACGTGTTGCGCGATATCGAGTCGACGCAGCGTTACCTGATCAGCCAGCGCTTCGTCGAGCGTTCGGAAACCGTCGGTGTTCACATCGTCACCAATAAACGGCATTTCGACAAGTTGACGATGCGCTGTGAAAATGAAAGTTATTTTGATTTCACCATCCACGAAATCAACCAGTTGCTCGAACGCGAGAAAATCGATGTCGCCGACGAGCAGGATTTCAGCTCCGGTCTCTATTGCTACCTGGCGAGTAAGAAGTTATCGCTCAACCATTACGCCAAGTCGAACGAGCGCCGCTATTTCCAGCACTACCGTGCCGGCATGGGTCTCCGTGCCGCCAGTATTGCGTTAATTACCATCGGCCTCGGCATGGCGATGACCAGCGCCGTCAAGGGTTTGCTCTACCACAATACGATCGGCGAAACCACGCTGATCGAGCAGAAATACAAGGCCAAATACAACCAGCTCAGTGAAAACCGGATCGATTCGACGACCTCCACCACGAGCATGCAAAACATTGTGCTAACGGTCGACACGGTGCAGGAAAAATACCTGCGAAATCCGGAGGAAATGCTCGCGCAGATCAGCAACGACGTCAGTATTTTCCCCGACATTCGCATCAAAAAGGTCGACTGGTTCGTGTCGAATTATTCGGACAGCGAGAGTCCTGGCGAAGTCAACTGGAGCAAACCGAAGAAGCGCAGGCGTTCGACCGACAAAAAGAATAAGAATGCACCCAAGCCGAAAAAGGGTTATTTCGAAATTGCCCAGGTCGAAGGTGAATTTCTCAATTTTGACGGTAATTATCGTTACGCATTGAGTGCGGTCGACGATCTCGAAAAGACGATGTCGGAATCGGGCAAGTATTTTTCGGTTGAAATTACCAAGCGTCCGCTCGATGTCGAATCCGATAACCGCCTCAGCGGCGATGCCGGCGCCAGCCGCAGCGGCCGTCTCGCCGCGGCCGAACTCGGATTTCGCGTCGTCAGGGAGGTAGCAACCAAGTGAATAAAATAGACTGGTTTTACCTCAGACGACCGTTGACTATCCTCGCCGTATCGATGCTGCTTTCGGTGGCCGTCGCCCTAATCGGCTATCAGTATGAAGAGGCCCAGCACGAAGAGTACCAGAAGGCGCTCGCGACGCTGCAGTCTACGCATCGGCTTTACAGCAACATCATCAACGATATCGATCTGCTGGAACAGTATCGTAGCCTGTACAACGAGTACAAGGCTTCAGGGCTGGTGGGCAAGGAGCGCCGGCTGAGCTGGGTCGAAAGCCTGGAATCCACCAACGACGCCCTGCGCCTGCCGGTGTTGACCTATAACCTGCATCCACAGGAAGAATTCAAGCGACCCGATTTCAAGATCAAGCGCGGCGTCGCCGTCAACAGTTCTCCAATGGAACTTTCTATCGGCATGCTGCACGAAGAAGACCTGTTCGCATTGCTGGAAGGCCTGCGCCTGTCGATCAAGAACCTGTACACGGTGGACAGCTGCAGCCTGGTGCGGCAGTCGGACATCTCGCGTTCGCTCGAAACCAAGCGCACCAATCTGCGCACGCAATGCACTATTCGCTGGGTGACTATCGATGCCAAGTAATCGCTTAACCATAACCTTAACTGCGATGTCGGGATTTGTCTTGTTGCTACTGGGTACGCAAGCCGTAAACGCGACCGAATTGATGACCCTGTTCACGACACCACAGGAACGCCATCTGATCAACTCGAATCGTTACAAGAGCGACGAAGTCAAGGCGCCGGCGCCGGTGGTGGTCGAGGAAATCGAGCAATCGCCGATACAGCAAATGTTCCAGGAAGAAGTGTCGCGCGAGTATAAAATTTCCGGCATCAGCGTGTCACAAGAAGGCTCGCATACCGTGTGGATCAATTCAACCGCTTACCAGGATGGCGAGCAACTCGAAGACAACAGCAAGATCAAGGTCATGCCCGGCGACGAAATCCGGGTCAGAATCACCGCCCCCGACGGCCAGCACCACTACGCGACCAGCGGCGAAACCATGGAAGTCACCTACATGGCGACCGTCAGCAATTAGCCATGAAAATCCAGAACCTCAAAACCCAGTCGGGTTATGTACTGCTATTGACTGTGCTGGCCTTCATGGGTATCAGCGGCGCGGTCGCAGTCAGTTTCACCCAGCAGGCGAAGCAGGAACGCGACCACGAAAGATACCTGTATAACAAACGCGTGCTCGAAGAAGCCAAGCGAGCTTTGTTGCAGTTTGCCTACAATTATCCAGTAACCACCGGTAATGCCTTCGGGCCTGGACACCTGCCCTGTACGGATATCGATAATGACGGTGTTTCTGACACCAACTTTGTCGAATGCGGTTCTGTCGGCAGATTGCCGTGGGCGAATGCTGCGTTGGGTATCAACGATCTCAGGGATGCCGATGGTCAGCGTCTCTGGTACATAGTGTCGGATTCCTTTTCCACACAGGGTAGCAATGCCCTCAATAGTGATACCTCGGGGACCTTAACCATCAAAAGTCCGGCGGGAGACGTCATGTATGACGGCTCAAATCCCGGTGGCCTGGACAAATATGGAATTGCCGCAGTCATCATCGCGCCGGGTGCTGTCATCGCGCGCAATGGTGTTGCCCAGGACCGCAGTATCGGCAACGCGGACGATCCGTTTGATGCCAACCTGGACACCGATCCGGGTATCATCAACGCAGATAAATACCTCGACCTGATTCTGGGCACGGAAGACAATGCGACGGTTACCCAGAGTTCTGGGGTAGACGGTTTTATCCTCGGGGGTAGTGAATATCAATCGAATGACAACGTTAACGACCAGTTTATCCTGATTACCGCCGAGGAAGTCACGCACATGGCGGAAAGAGCGGTGCTCGAGGCTTACCGTAACGCGATTAACGATTACCAGCAGGAGATCTGGGGTGCCACGGTTAGCAGCTATCGTTACCCCTGGTTGAACGCCCATGGTGATATCATCAATTTGAATGTCTACGATGCGGTGTCGAATCAGAGCCGGGTCGGGCGAGTCCCATTTCTCCATTACTATACCGATCATGATTCCCATGTCGTCATTTCCGACCTGCAAATCGATTTTGATATCACTTTGGATTCGATTATTGATAATCTGGATACCGATGGAGATGGAACCTATGTAGACGCTTTCAGGATCGCGTTTGCGGGGTTTTTCGCCGGAGTGCCGACAATTGATCTCGACAACGCCAATCTGTCGTTCAGCAAGGCTAATTTCGACGCCAGTGCGGACGTGGATGACGACGATATCGGGACCCTGGTCGTAGAGACCGGTAGCACCCCGGTCACCGGGTCAGTGGTCAGCGCGCCAAGTAGTGATACGCAGGATCTATTTTTCTGGGACGGCTGCGCCAGTTGCCCCCAGTCGGCCAACGGTTGGGAACTTTGCACGGGGCCGTCAAGCAATGAACAGGCTTGCGCCAGAAATCTGGCGGGTACGGCCTTTGTGCCATTTGCTGGCTGGAGCAGCCATGCCAAGATACGCATCCGCTGGGTAAAGTTAACTTTCGATATGGATCAGGAGTTCAAGGTTGAGTTTAATTACACAACACCCGCGCCCCCGGTCCTGAATGCACCCATTGCGCCTACCGCAACTGACAACGCCAGATTCCAGGCGGTATTTAACGGCTTGGCAGTCACCAGTCTTGCGGTTGCCGACATGGCTGAAACCGATGCCAATAATTTCGTCGAAGTAACGGTTGATATTTGTGAACAGGATAATGATGTCGGCGGTGCATTTAATGTCTTCTCCCTGCCTTACAACAATGATGATTCTGGCAGTGCATACTGCACACTGGATCTCGCGACAACCTTGACGGTTAACCAGTTTGACATCACCGTGGACTATTATCCCGATTTGCCCATCTGGGTCCACGATGATGATTGGAATGACTCGATCCTGATGGCCTATGCACCTGATTATGGGCCGGATTCATTTTCCTTGCCGCCGAGTTGCGTTACTGCACCTCCATGCCTGACTGTAGTCGATAGTTTTGAAGTTATAACCAACGACAAGGCCTCTCTATTTCTGAGCGCAGGTAGTATTCCGGATAATGTCGGTGATCTGGGGAGCATGTATGAAGGCGAAAATGCGACACCGTTGGACGGTACTTTTGCCGCCCACCCGAAAGGGGGTGACGATGCCATGTTGATAGTGGATGATAGCTAGACCGATGAAAAAGGCTGTTCAAAAAGGATTTACTCTGGTTGAGATAGCCATCGTGCTACTGATCGTCACGATCCTGCTCGGTTATACGGTTGCGTTGTACCCGGTGCAGCAGGAGCTCAAGCAGTATCGCCAACTAAAGAGTGAAATGGACAGTATCGTTGCGCATCTGATCGGTTTTGCCCAGGTGAACGGTCGCCTGCCCTGTCCCGATACCAATAGTGATGTAAATTTAACTGGAATATTAGGTGGCCCTCCTGATGGACAGGAAGATCCCGATGATATAATTTTTAACGCTGATAATACAGTGGGAGCCGATGGTTTTTTTGATAGTTGCAAAGGGTTTTCGGGGTTTTTACCTGCGGTTACGCTCGGCATGAATGGTGATATCGATCCCAACGGGCGTTTGCTCGATCCCTGGGGACAGCCCTATCGTTATCATGTATCCAATGTTAATCGTAATGATACGGGTGGGGGAGTTGATTTGAACGCGGCTACCGGGGCGGCAATCGATCTGGTATCACCGGACGGAATCGGCGAGGAAGGTCTGTCCAATGTAACGCCCAATATATCTGTTTGTACCGATAGCAATAACGCAGACGCTTCGGACACGGTTTGCGACATCAGTGGCATTGCTGTAATCGCCAATGCCGCGGCGGTCATAATATCTACCGGCAAGGACCGCGGCTTGATCGCATCTAATATCCAGGATGAAAATCGGGATGACTTTCAAGACGGCACTAATGATTTCGTCTATACCTCTTCAACCCGAAACGATTCGGCCGGTTCAGAGTACGATGACCTGGTAAGATGGATATCGCCCAACCTGCTTTACTCTAAAATGATCGAGGCAGGTCAGTTGCCTTAACGGCAATTCAATACCTATTCTGCTAGCGAAATAAGCATACTTTTCCGAATGGCGCTTACATTAGTGCGAAAGCGTGGATTTTCGAAACATATCCAAAATATAAATGCCAATTAATCTCAAGGCCGGATAAACGGTGAAAGTTTTGCGAAGTAAACCGCAGGCGGCATAGCCGCCGAGGCATTCGCAAAACTTTCACCGTTTATCCGGCCATAGCTGGATTGGCATATCGATGGTTGCAAGCTCAAGTAAGTACCCTTGCATACTGTCCCCGGATTTCACGGGTTGACGGCCGTTACAAGATCCCCGCTTTCGCGGCGGCCCGGCGCACGCCGGGTTGACGTATCGGAATGATGTGCTTAAGTACCGTTAGTATTGTGTCCTCTTACTTTTACTCAGCCAGATTCTGAAACAGATTAAAGCAAACCCGACCACGTTCGTTCTGACTGAGCTCGAGCTCGTAGTTAAACGCATGCGCCATGATCGCCGACTGGTAAAGCCCAATCCCCATGCCGCTGCCGGACGACACCGGCTGGGCAAACAGGCTCTTCTCAATTTCCGGTGTAATCGCGTCGCCGTCGTCACAAATCGACAACAGGATGACATCCTTGCTCGACAGCAGGCGCACGTCGATCTGCCTGGCGGAGGTTTTTTTTAACGCATTGTTGATCAGGTTGTCGGCGACACTGTCGAACAGGTCGACCGGTAAGGCGATATTGTTTTCGATGTCGCCATGAAACTGCATGCGTGCATTCGCGTTGTGCTGCTTGCCGATCCGCTTCAGCCACTTGTGACAGTCGACCAGGCTGATCTGTGTATTCAGCTTCGGTGCGCGCAGCTTGTTCAGCGTGTTTTCGAGGCGGGTGCCGATCTGTTGCAGATTGGCTTGTAGCAATGCTTGCGAATCCTGTGTTTCCCTGTCCATGTCGAGAATATCGATCGAGGTCTTGATCGATTGCAGGATATTCTTGATGTCGTGGGTGAGGCGCGCGCCGGTGTGGTGGATGGTCGCGAAATGCTCCTGCGCGCGCATTTTTTCCTGGTTCAGCTTGGCCAGGTAAAACTGGTAAGCCATGCGGATCAGCAGGATGGTATGTTGTTCCAGCGCGGTGCCGGGATTTGCCTTGAAGTAAAGCACCACCTTAAGATTCCTGGTCAGCGAATGTTCGAGGCGCGTGCCGATTTTCTCGCCGGCGCTGATCTTGAAGTTTTCGAAATGCCATTCGATCGAGTTTAACCAGTCATTCCCGACCAGGTGCTCGCAGGCGGCCTCGAGATATTCGGACGGCGTCAGGTAACGCTCTTCGATCAGCGTGGTCAGCGTGTTGATCCAGGTTTCAAACGGTCCGCCTATCGTCATCGCGTAGCGATTCCACAGCACGCCGATACCGGAGTAGCCGATGCCCGGATTCCAGAACCAGCTGATGCCGATGGTCAGGGTCGCGACGATAAACACCGTTAACAACAGGCCGTCGAGGTAGTCGACGCCGTAGAGCAGGTTGATGACGATGCCGCCCAGCAACACGATGCCGAGCAGGGTCGATGCGAGCAATCCGTGCATCAGGTCGACCTGGCTGCGCCCCTGCTTCTGGTAGTCCGGATTGGGGGCGAAGAAAAACAACAGCACCGGCACCAGGATCACGGTCTGCATGTACTCCGCGAACAGCGTCGGCAGCCGGATTTGCTGAAACGTGTCCGGGATCAGTCCGACCAGCATTTCGAGTGTGATAATCAGCAAGGCCAGCAGGTCGAAAGACCTGAAAGCGGTCTGGCTGAGCAAGCGACTGCCGATCAGACCGGACAGGATCAGCCCGAAGAAGACCAGCGATTCGTTAGGAAACGAGTAAGCCAACAGCACGAAAATGATCGCGACGATGACCACCTGGACCTGGTTGACTTTTTCCTCTTTGCTCCACAGAGGTTGCCAGAGCAGGAATAGACCATACAATATGAAGGTCAGGCTGGTCTGCAACAACGGCTCGTCGACCGCCCAGATCAGCAGGTGATAAAGCAGCAGGATGGAGGCCAGGATCTGCTGGCCGAATTGCAAAAACGAATTGATTCTAATCAAGGTGCCCGAAACCCGAATGTTCGCCCAGACTATATCACTGTTCCGTTACCTGATGCTCGGAATTATGAGCCGGCGCCTGTTCGTGTTGCTTAGCGTTCTGGTGCTTGCCGCGATCCTCTGCGGCAGCTTCATCGACGAGCTCGCAATCATTAACAGCAAGGCCGTGGTGAGCGCATTCATCGCCGATTTCCTGCGTTATAGCCTCGCGTTGCTGGCCCTGCTGATGGTCGCCACCAATGTCGCCGAAGACTATGAGTCACGCCAGTTCGAGCGCCTGCTGACCATGCCGCTGGCGCGCTGGCAGTATATAGCCGCGCAAACCCTGGTGATTTGCTGCCTTTGCCTGTTACTGGTGTTGCCGGTGTCGTTGCTGGTTTCATTCTACAGCAGTGCCGCTATCGGCTTTTACTGGGCGACGGCGCTATGGCTTGAGCTGTTTCTGCTCAGCCTGCTCGGCCTGCTGGCGATTCTGAGCCTCGAAAAAATACCACAGGCGGTATTTTTTTCACTGGCGATTTATTTGCTGGCCAAGTTGTCGGGATTGATTACACTGATGTTGGCGGAGTCGGTCAAACTGTCTGAAGGCAGTGTCGCCAGTCGGACGATCGAGTTTATTTTTGGCTCCATACTCTACGTGATTCCCGGTACGGATAGCTTCGCCGAGAGTGATGTCTTCTTCGATAATATCGATTTGCTGGCAACGCTTGGTGATCAATTGTTCGCCGTCGTCATTTACGCGTTTTTCATTCTGGCGGTATGCCTGATCGATTTTTATCGTAAGGAGTTTAATATCTAGTGGTCTTTCAATTTGATGGTGACGGGTTCAGCGCGAAGCAAAGCGGCCAGTCGCAAGGCGCGTCTTGCAGCCAATGGCCCATCCCTTGGCAAAAGACGCAACACGGCGAATGGCCGCTTTGCTTCGCGCCCGAAGGGAGCGTCCCAGTTGGCGGGGGACTGCGTCGGGATGCCACATCACTTGTCCCGCACCAACTGGGACGCTCTGCACCCATCACTATCAAATTGAAAGTCTACTAGTGTACACAGGTGAAACCAGTGCGTAGAGGTGAGCGCCCGATGTTGGCCTTGCCGCGCCCCTTATTACTGGGGTTTATGCTGTTGTTTGCAGCCCAGGTCTTTCATCACCACCTCGACCAACAACGCTTCGAGTCCAGTTACCAACCGCTCGGCAAACCTCTCGGCGCGACGACCTACCGCAGTCTGGCGATGGGCTCGGAGCAATTGCTCGGTTACTTGCTGGCAATTCGTCTGCAATTGCACGATAACCAGTCCGGGCAACACTTCCATTACAACCTGATCGATTACGAAGTCCTGGTAGACTGGCTCGATCTGATCACCGAGATCAGCCCCGGGACCGAATATCCGATGCTGCTGGCAGCGCGGGTATACACGACGACGCGCGATCGGCAGCGCTTGCGCCGGATTCTCGATTTTATTCAGCGGCGTTTTGACGATGATCCACAGTTGCACTGGCGCAGGCTGGCCGAGGCCAGCGTCATCGCCAGGCACAAGCTGGGGGATCTGGATCTGGCCTTGCGCATGGCCGAGAAAATTGCGCGCCAGCCAGCTAGGGTGGTGATGCCCGCCTGGGCGCGCGATTTCCGGTTTTTGCTGCTCGCTGAATTGAATGAACTGGAGTCCGCCATCGCGATCATCGAAGCCTTGTTGCAGACCGAGGCGGTTAACGATCCGGACGAGAGGCGTTTTCTCGAAGGCAAGTTGTCCAATTTCCAACAGAAACTGTTTGAATCTCGACAAAAACCTCGAAACTAAACTACCAAATTACCGAACGCTTCAGAAATATAAGCCTTTCCCGAGGTTGGCATGATAAATGCTTTTATTTTCTCTAGATACAATCGAAAACACAACTGGAGAAATTCCATGCAGTCAACAAAACAAAAAGGTTTCACGCTGGTAGAAATCGCAATCGTTCTGGTTATCGTGGGCCTGCTGATCGGCGGC
>JAAESG010000300.1 GCA_024229615.1 Gammaproteobacteria bacterium
ATTTCTTGTGGAATCAATAGACAAGCGAGATTGTGCATAATTTGTGAATTTTCCGGGCTAGTTGGGGACGCGCTGAATCTTCGCACCCAGGCCAGCGAGTTTTTCCTCGATATGATCGTAGCCACGATCGATGTGGTAGATACGATCGACCACAGTCTCACCCTTGGCCACCAGGCCTGCGAGGATCAGGCTCGCCGAGGCACGTAAATCGGTTGCCATTACCTGAGCTCCATTAAGGTCTTCGACACCCTGGATAATGACGGTATTACCCTCAAGATGCACATTGGCACCGAGGCGCACGAACTCCTGGATATGCATGAAACGATTTTCGAAGACGGTTTCGGTGACCGAACCGGTTCCACTCGCAATCGAGTTAAGCGCGCAAAACTGGGCCTGCATATCGGTTGGAAATCCAGGATAAGGTGCAGTTCGGATATTGACCGACTTGGGCTTACGGCCCTCCATGTCCAGTTCGATCCAGTCCTCCCCGATATCGACAATGGCACCGGCTTCCTCGAGCTTGGCCAGCACCGCGTCGAGTAGTCTCGGGTCGGTTTTCTTTATCAATACCTTGCCTCCGGTTATCGCCGCGGCCACCAAATAGGTGCCGGTTTCGATACGGTCGGGTAATACCGAGTAATCACAGCCGCGCAGATTTTCAACGCCATGTATCGTAATCATATCGGTACCGGCGTCTTCGATTTGCCCGCCCATCGCATTAATAAAATCAGCGAGGTCTACGACCTCGGGTTCGCGCGCAGCGTTTTCTATGACCGTGGTACCATTGGCCAGCGCGGCAGCCATCATCAGATTCTCGGTGCCGGTCACGGTAACCTGATCCATGACGATACGAGCGCCCTTGAGACGATCACAGCGCGCCTTGATGTAACCCTGCTCAACATCGATATGAGCGCCCATCGCCTCGAGACCACTGAGGTGCATATCCACCGGCCTGGCACCGATCGCACAACCACCGGGCAGTGATACTTCGGCGGAGCCAAAGCGGGCCAGCAAGGGCCCCAGAACCAGGATTGAAGCACGCATGGTTTTCACCAGATCGTAAGGTGCGAAGGTATTTTCCAGTGTGGTAGGATCAATCTCGATGCTCATTTTTTCACCGATGGTCAGAGAAACCCCCATGCGACCGAGCAACTCCATGGTCGTGGTGACATCGTGTAAATGAGGTACGTTGCGGATAATTACAGGACTATTCGCCAGCAGGGTGCCAGCCAGGATCGGTAATACCGCATTCTTCGAACCGGAAATGCGCACTTCACCAGACAGGGGCGCACCTCCATTTATGATCAACTTATTCATGCATTGCCACTGGAATCAAGTGGCGGCCATTCTATCAGAAGACCGCGTTGAGTATAGCGTTTTACCCGCATCGAAAAATCGCTTAAAAACGACGCCGTCGGTCGTCATCCCGAAAACCCCGCAGGGGTAGTCCGGGACCTTGCACGAACGTCATAACTCTGGAGGTCACATCGTGCCGGGCGGGCTTGCGCCGCAACGCTAGCGAATCGATTTTTACCTATTGCCGGTTTCGATCCTGCAGGGTCTTAATAAGGCCGTCGATACCACTCTTCTTGATCGCCCTGGCGAAGCTGGAGCGATAATTGGTCACCAGGCTGACATCATCGACGCTGATATCAAACACTTTCCAGCCGTCATCACCGAGACGCAGCGAGTAGTTGATCGGAATCGGAAACCCACCCGCTTGCTCAACTTCGGTTCTGACCGTGACTTTGCCGTCAGCCTCGACACCCTCCATCGGCAGGTAGATGAGAGTCTGGTCGGTATATTCAAGCAATGCCGAACTGTAGGTACGAACCAGAAGTAAGCGAAATTCATTCACAATCGTAGGCTTCTGTTCAGCATTGACTTCATCTTTGTATTTCCCAAGCGCCAGATCGGTCATCGCCAAAAAATCAAAATGCGGCAATACCAGTTCGTCGACCAGTTTGTAGACCCCCTGAGGGTTACCCTGGTAACTATCCGCATTGGCCTTGATCTCGGCTAGAACTTTATCCGAAGTTTGCTTTATCAGTGTCTCAGGACCACTGGCAGCCAAGCTGGGTATTGCCACCAGCAGCAAGATAAAGGCAATTATTTTTTTCACTGAAACACCCCACTCACACTTTTTAATTTGGACACATGATTATTAAAATCATTCACCGCACGTAGATATTCAGCGTAGGCGAGCACATAGACTTGCAAAGCGGTGATAATGTCTTTCGCCTCTTCGAGACCTGCTTCGAAGTCGGAGTATGAAGCAATCATCCAGCGCCGCGCCGCCCGGGAACTCTCTCGCATCGAGTCAATCGCCTTATACTTCGCTTGCATAGAAAAATATTGTTCGCGCACCTGAAACGGAATCCCCATACGAGCGAACGAGGCCTTGTGCACCAATGCATCCAGATCAGCCTGAGCCTGCGCTACCCGTCCTGGTTGCGCACCCTGCTCCCATTGCCAACGCATCCCCAGCACAGGTGACAGAGCCGAATGATTAAAAGGATCGTAGATATGCGGATTTT
This sequence comes from Gammaproteobacteria bacterium, assembly GCA_024229615.1. Lineage (GTDB taxonomy): Bacteria > Pseudomonadota > Gammaproteobacteria. Next base: position 2,538 of record JAAESG010000300.1, read on the forward strand.
CCAATGTATCACGCCCCGGCGAATAGGCCAGAGAACCCGCAACTCCAGCATAGACGATTGGCTTTTTGTCCGCGCGTGACGCCTCAACCAGGGCTCGCCTGGCGGTCAGGCCAGCCTCGACCTGTTTGAATTCAACCCGATTGGTGAACGCCAGCTCAATCCATTCGTCCAGGCTTTGTTGCGGTAGCGTCAAAGGCTGCAAGCGCCGATCTGCGAGTTCGATCACATCCTCGTCCCGACCCGTTAACAGCCTGAGTCCCGCCATTGCAATTTGCTCCAGACTGGTGGCTTCGGCGAGAAAGTTATCGATCAGGCCGAGTCCCGATTGCAGCGCAAACTTGTCTGACTGACTGGCATTACCGGAGCCTTCCTCGAGCCAGCCCTCAATCAGTTCCAGCGCGTCTCGCAGACGCCTGCGGGTATCCTCCAACAGTAAACGACTATCGCGCGCAGTAAGATAGCCGTAGTATGCCTTGACGACCTGCAATGCAATCTCGTCACGTTGCAGAGTGACATCCTGGCGTTTGATCAGAATGTTATGTGCCGCCGCCTCCTGGTAACTCTCGAGACGGCCGAAAGTTGCCAACGGTTTTATGATGCTGAAGGTCAGACCACCCCACAGCGACAGGCCGTCATCAAAATCGTAGAGGTCATCACGGGGACTACATTCACCGCTGCAGGAAGATCCTCCACCATCGTAAAAACCGCCATCGACACCCGGGGAAAGAGCCAGAAAACTGTCCACTGAATAGCGGAGTCCTGCAGAGCCTTCAGCTTCTTGCAGCAAACCCTGAGCCTTACGTACAAAGGCCTGCTTTTCGTCAATTCTGGGATCATGCGCCAGTGCCAGTTCGATAGCCTGCTGCAGATCCAGCCTGTCTGTCGCGCAAAATCCGGAACCGGCGAATACCAGCGCGACCACTCCAAAAAACTTAGATGAAATATTGATCATAACCGTGATTCTTCCTTATCGACGCTGAACCGATACTGACTGGTGCAAGCGGTTAGCGAGAAACCATGCAGAGTCTATCTGCTAATAACCTACAAGTGAACGCCGAACCCGCGAATTGCGGATCATTCCTATGAATTACTAGCAAATTTGTCGCATAATCGTTAGTGTTCGCATCACGAACTCCAATAACTTTAAATACATGTCCAGACCTTTAACCGATCGACATAGCTTTAGCTATGATGAACTCATTGAATGTGGCAAAGGCGATTTGTTCGGGCCGGGTAATGCACTGTTACCGCTACCCCCGATGCTGATGTTCGACCGTATCATCAACATCGATGAGGTCGGTGGGAAATTTGAAAAAGGTGAGATCATCGCGGAGCTGGACGTCAATCCCGGCCTGTGGTTTTTCAAGTGCCACTTTGAGACCGATCCGGTAATGCCCGGCTGTCTCGGTCTCGATGCCATGTGGCAATTGATCGGCTTTTACCTCGGCTGGAAAGGCGGTCCCGGGCACGGCCGTGCACTCGGTGCCGGTGAAGTCAAATACTTTGGTCAAGTTTTGCCAGCTGCAAAACTGGTCACTTATCGCATCGATATCAAACGCGTCATAATGCGCAAACTGGTGATGGGTATCGGCGATGCCTCAATGGAAGTTGACGGCAGGGAAATCTATAGCGCCAAAGATTTACGCGTTGGCCTATTCACCTCCACCGACAATTTCTGAGGCCTGAGCGCTAACCACCTTGAGTATGCTGAGCTACATCGCAGCCGTCATCTCCGGTCTGGCATTGCTGATCTGGAGTGCGGACAAATTTGTCGAAGGCGCCGCGGCGATGGCCCATTTGCTAGGCGTGTCGATGATGATTATCGGAATCACCATCGTCGGATTCGGCACCTCTGCGCCGGAAATCGTGGTGTCGATTGTCGCGGTTCTGGAGGGCACACCGGGTATTGCCATCGGTAACGCCCTCGGCTCCAATATCGCCAATATTGGATTAATTCTCGGGGTCACAGCAATCCTGGTACCGATTCCGGTAGCGACCCGCCTGTTTAAAACCGAGTATCCCCTGCTTTTACTGGCGACCGCGGTGTTGGCCTGGAGCCTTTATGACCTGGAACTGGATGTCGTCGATGGCTTCGCCCTGATGGGCCTGTTAATTCTGAGTCTTGCACACCTGATTCGTGAACACCGTCGACATCCGGCTGCCTATGTCGAAGAGGAACACGAAAATGAGGAAATGGTGCACGACATGAAAATGCCCGCGGCACTCGGGTGGTTGCTACTGGGACTAGTGTTACTGGTTGGCGGCTCCAAGCTACTGGTCTGGGGTGCATCCGGTTTCGCACGCTCGCTGGGCGTCAGTGAGCTGATTATCGGTCTTACAATCGTCGCGCTTGGCACCAGCCTGCCCGAACTCGCAGCCTCGATCGCAAGTCTTAAAAAAGGCAAACCGGATCTTGCGATAGGTAATGTAATCGGCTCCAACCTGTTTAATTCACTCGCGGTGGTTGGCCTGCCGGCTTTACTGACCACATTCAGTATCGAAGCCGCTGCGCGTACGCGGGATTTATCGATCGTTATTGGTTTGACTTTGATATTGGTGCTGATGTCGCGTTTCCCGGGGACCATACCGCGCTACCTGACACGCGGCAAGGGTATCTTCCTGCTCGTTGCTTTTGTTATTTACCAGCTATATTTGTATTATCAGGCCGCGGTTGGATAACTATGACAAAACACGCTTATATCGAGCTTGGCCTCGCTGTATTAAATGCTGAAGCGGAAGCCATTACGGCACTGACCGAACGGCTGGATCAAAGCTTCCACGACGCATGCGATCTGGTTTTAAACTGCCAGGGCCGTATCGTCGTAACCGGCATGGGTAAATCCGGTCATATCGCCAACAAGATATCGGCGACCCTGGCGAGCACCGGAACCCCGTCATTTTTCATGCATTCCGGCGAAGCCAGTCATGGCGATCTCGGAATGATAACCGCAGATGACCTCGTAGTCGCCCTGTCCAATTCCGGTGAAACCAGCGAAATTACATTGTTGCTGCCACTGCTGAAACGTCTTGGCATACCACTACTGGCACTCACCGGAAACCCCGCTTCAACACTTGCGCGCAGCGCAAATATTCATCTCGATGTTAGCGTTACCAAAGAAGCCTGCCCGCTCGGATTGGCGCCCACTTCAAGCACCACGGCGACCCTGGCAATGGGTGACGCGCTGGCCGTGGCGGTGCTCGAAGCACGAGGTTTCACCGAGCAGGACTTCGCCCTGTCGCACCCTGGTGGGAACCTGGGGCGTCGCTTGTTACTGCGCGTCAGTGACATCATGCACACCGGTAACGCCATTCCTCTGGTCACTCCCGACAGCACACTCAAGGAGACTCTGCTGGAAATGACTGCAAAGGGCCTCGGCATGGCTGGCGTAACCGAGAACGGTCAACTGGTCGGCATTTATACCGATGGCGACTTGCGTCGTACCTTTGAAAAAATGCCGGATATTGGCTCGGCACTGGTGCGGGATTTCATGACCGCAAATTGCGTGACTATAGAGGCCGAACAAATCGCCAGCGAAGCTCTGAAAGTCATGCATGACAGCAAGATAAATGCGCTAATGGTAGTCGATGGTAATCTGACCGTTCAGGGTGCGTTAAACATGCATGACTTATTAAGAGCCGGTGTTGTTTAGGAGATCCGCATGACAAGCACCGCAAGCGACAGTGCCAGACAGGTCCACTTACTGATTCTGGATATTGATGGAGTGCTTACCGATGGTGGCCTGCATTTCGACAATCACGGCGAAGAATACAAGACATTCAATTCACTCGATGGTCACGGTATCCGCATGCTGCTGGAATGTGGCATCCAGGTTGCGGTTATTACCGGACGTCAATCCGAAATCGTCAGGCATCGTATGGGTGATCTCGGTGTCAGGCATATTTACCAGGGTTATAGAAATAAATTGCCTGCTTTTGAACAACTGCTGCAGGATACCGCACTGACACCCGAGCAAATCGCCTACGTGGGCGACGATTTACCGGATTTGCCGGTGATGCAAAGGGTTGGCTTCGCGATAGCCGTGCAAAATGCACACAGTTTCGTAAAACAGCACTGTGACTGGGTTACCAGCACGCCTGGAGGCAAAGGCGCGGTACGTGAAGTGAGTGATTTTATATTGCAATCGCAGGCTCTGCTGACAACCAAGCAGGATAGTTACATCCAGTGAAAACACGTATTTTCGCCTTTGTACTCATTCTCGGCATCGGTGCAATCGCAGTCGGCTGGATTTACGAGTCTCGTTTACGCCCAAAGGTGGGAAGAACCGACCTCGTGATTCCAGATAATATTGACTACTTTCTGACCAATTTGCGCTACCGGGCGATGAACGTCGATGGCGCACTGGATTATGAGTTTAAAAGTCAGCGTCTCGAGCACTATCCGCGTACCGACGTCAGTAGTATCGAACTACCGTCGGTGCAAATTTACCGTGATGCCAATCAGTGGCAAATAGATGCGTTAACCGGTGAATTTCAACACCAGGATAACGTTTTAAACCTGCGCGATAAGGTGGTAATGCAAAAACAGGGTGACAGGCCTATGCAAATGTATACCGACAGCTTACGCTTCGAACCAGATCAGGACCTGGTCAGCACCGAAGCCAGCGTCCTGATTCGCAACAAGCAGTCACGCATTGAGGCAAGCCAGGCCGTATTCGATCTCGCCACAAAAATTTATCGATTCAACAAGACCCGCGCCACCTATTATCATGTCGACAGTTAAAATCATTACGCTACTGTTACTGTTCCTGCCCTCACAGCTGTGGGCGCTCTCCTCGGACAGTGAACAGCCTATAGAAGTCGAAGCCGACAGTCTTGAAGTCCGGGAACAGGAAAATATCAGCATCTACGAGGGTAGTGTCAGTCTGGTACGCGGTAGTCTCGAAATCAGCTCCGATCGCCTGGTGATCCATTTCAATGAAACCAATGACCTGACGCTGATCGAAATGACCGGTGCCCCTGCAACAATTCGCCAACTTGACGATGAGCAGAAGGAAATGTCGGGACAGGCAGATCAAATTGACTATATCGAATCCGAGTCCCGGCTCGAATTGCGAGGCAATGCTCGGTTCAATCACGCCGGGGATACCATCGAGAGCAATTTTATTCGCATAAATACCGAGAGCAACGGCATACAGGCAGGCAGTTCGGAATCGGATCAGCGCGTCAAAATGCTGATCCGGCCCAAGCAAAATTCAAACTCTGCCGAATAGTTCGCCGATGAAGGACAATAATCTCCTAGAAACCATCGAACTGGCCAAGGCATACAAGAAACGTGAGGTCGTTAAATCAGTTTCACTATATGTCAATGGTGGCGAAATCGTCGGCTTGCTGGGCCCCAATGGCGCCGGCAAAACCACCTGCTTTTACATGATTGTCGGCTTGATCGAAAACGACTCAGGTTCAATCAGACTGAATCAGAACACCATCAGCCACTTGCCTATGCATCATCGTGCCAGGCTCGGGATAGGCTATCTGCCGCAGGAGGCATCGGTATTTCGCAATCTCAGCGTGGCCCAGAACATTCTCGCCATCCTGCAGCTGCGCAAGGATCTCGACAAGCCGGCGCGCCAACAGATGCTGGAATATCTGCTGGAAGAATTTCAAATCGAACACATTCGCGATAGCGAGGGTATTTCGCTCTCCGGCGGTGAACGCCGACGCGTGGAGATCGCTCGCGCACTCGCGAATCAACCCGAGTTTATCCTGCTGGATGAACCCTTCGCCGGGGTTGACCCGATTTCAGTCATCGATATTCAGTCGATCATCCGGCAACTTGCGGAACGCGGTATCGGAGTACTGATTACCGACCACAATGTCAGAGAAACACTAGGCATCTGTGATCGAGCCTACGTCATGGGAAATGGAGAAGTTCTCGCGGAGGGTAATCCGGGCCAGATTCTGGAAAATAAAATGGTCAGAAAGATTTACTTGGGAGATGATTTTAAGCTATAACTGTATCCATGGGAGATAATAAGTATCCTGACAAAATATCGGACAAGGAACGGTCCCGCCTATGAAACAAAGCCTGCAACTGCGCATAGGTCAAAGCCTTACCATGACGCCTCAGTTACAGCAGGCGATCAAGTTGCTGCAGCTTTCCTCACTGGAACTACAGACCGAAATTCAGGAAACCCTGGATGCCAATCCACTACTCGAACAGGACGACAATTTCGGTGAAATAACCGTTGTTGACGCTGATGCAACCAAGGATGGTGGCGCTAATGGTGAAGATGCTACCGATTTTAAAGCCCCGAAAAGCACAATCTCCGAAAACCGAGCCGAGCAGACGCTACCAGAAGAGTTAGAAATGGACGCGCGCTGGGAACAAATCTACGACAATGCGCCCGCTTCATCTCCCCAGTCATCCAGTTCAGCTGCCGACAATCGAGATATGTTTGAAAACCAGGCAGGCACCGAGGATACGCTTAAGAATCACCTCACCTGGCAACTCGACTGCGCACACATATCCGACATCGACCACGAAATCGGGCTCGCGATCATCGATTCTATCGACGACAGTGGATATCTGACCGAGACCGTCGCCGAAATCCATGGGGGCCTGGCGCGGCAATACGATACTATCGAGCTGGATGAGGTCGAAGCGGTGCTACACCTGGTACAACGCTTCGATCCAGTGGGTGTAGCAGCGGACTCTCCAAGGGAATGCATGGCGATACAGCTTGAGCAATACAATGCTGAAACACCTCATCTCGCCAAGGCGAAGGTATTGGTGGACAAGTACCTCGAGCAACTCGCCCATAACGACGTCGCACTCCTCAAACGCCGTTTGCAAGCCAGCGATGCCGAGCTTGCGGCAATCATCAAACTGATTCAAACCACCAATCCGCATCCTGGGCATAGCATCAGCCAGAATCACGCCGAGTATGTCGTACCCGATGTTTACGTCAGCAAGCAAGCCAGTCGCTGGCGCGTCAGCATTAATCCCGAACACGCACCGCGCCTGCGGGTGAACGACCAGTATGCCAGCCTGATCAAACGCAGCGACAGTAGCGATCAAAATACTTACCTGAAAGACCACCTGCAGGAAGCGCGCTGGTTTATCAAGAGCCTGCAGAGTCGCAACGAAACATTGCTAAGGGTCGCGAGCGCAATCGTAGAGCGCCAACATGCCTTCCTCGACTATGGTGAGGAAGCGATGCAGCCGATGGTACTTCGAGACATTGCAGAGTTGCTGGAAATGCATGAATCCACTATCTCCAGGGTAACCACCCACAAATATATGCACACTCCGCGTGGCATTCTCGAATTCAAGTATTTCTTTTCGAGCCACGTGGGTACCGCCGACGGCGGTGAATGCTCGGCCACGGCGATACGAGCTATTATCAAAAAATTTATCGCCGCTGAAAAACCGGAGAAGCCATTAAGCGACAACAAGATAGCAACTTTACTGGGTGACCAGGGAATCAACGTTGCCAGGAGAACAGTGGCCAAATACAGAGAAGCGTTGAGCATTCCCCCATCCAACGAGCGTAAACGTCTCTTTTGAGATATCACCGATTCGTCGCAATACGAATCAAACAGCCGAGGAGGTTACAAATGCAAGTAAGTTTAAGCGGTCATCACGTGGAACTAACTGATTCCCTGCGCAACTATGTCAATGAAAAAGTCGGAAAACTGGATCGACATTTTGACCAGGCGCTGGATATTCACGTCGTTTTAACTGTAGAAAAACTGCGCCATAAAGCCGAAGCGACTTTACACGTCAGTGGCAACAATCTACATGCCGATGATGTGCAGGAAGACATGTACGCCGCAATTGACGGTCTCGTTGACAAACTTGATCGACAAGGAAAAAAACACAAGGAAAAAATAAAAAGCCATCGATTTAAGGGTGCGCCCGTCGAGGTGGCCTGACCAACAGGGGGAGTTTACTCCCCCTTTTTTTGCCAAAAAGGAGACTCAATGCACTTGCATACTCGTTCAATTGGATTAAGATTCGCGCATTCGTTTCAGGCAACCTGCATCCAAGCTCCAAAAAATGACAATTTCAGCACTTTTGTCGACACAAAGCATTTATCTTGACTCTGAAGTCACCAGCAAAAAAAAGCTCCTGGAATTGATTGCGAATATAGCTGCTGATCAAACCCAGCTTTCAGAATCGACGATTTACAACAACCTGTTGAATCGAGAACGATTGGGCAGCACCGGGCTGGGTCAGGGTTTTGCCGTGCCACATGCGCGGCTCGAAGATCTCGATCAAACCCTCGGCTGTTTTTTCCGGCTTAAGGAAGCGGTTAATTTTGATGCGCCTGACAATCAGCCGGTCGACCTGGTATTTACCATCATCATCCCCGAAGAAGCCACCGAAGAGCACTTGATGATCCTGTCCTCGCTTGCCAGCATATTTTCGAAACCGGAGGTCTGTGACGCGATTCGAAACGCCGGCAACAAGGAGGAAATCGCACAGATCATTCAATCGGCAGAACAATGAGATCATCCCTAAAACTCCAGGATTTTCTCAATCAGTATCAGGATAAACTAAAACTTAGCTTTACCTCTCGTCAAATCGGGCTGCAGCGTGAGATCAAACTATCGCGCCAGGCATCCGACACATTCGACGCTGCCGATTATTTCAATGTTATTCGTACCTCGAGTATCGTAGTTGTCGGTTTACAAGAAGCTCGATATATCCAGAAACTGGATGCCACGGCACAAACAGGTTTGTTCAAAACCCTGTTTCGCGGTCCGGTTTGCGTGATTATCTGCAGTCAGGACAACCACCTTTCCGACGCAATGATCGAACTTTGTGAAGCCCATGAAATCGCGGTGCTGCAGTCTGCCTTGGGCGATTCGGAGTTACTCGACAATACACGCTATCTATTATCAAGAGACCTCGCTGAACACACCAGTGAACACGGTGTTTACATAGAAGTGTATAGCCTTGGTGTTTTTATCACCGGGAAAACAGCTGTGGGCAAGAGCGAACTGGCGTTATCCCTGATTTCGCGGGGGCATCGTCTGGTATCGGATGATGTGACGCTATTTTCACGCAACGCACCGGATCTTGTCGAAGGCTGCAGTCCGAAACTACTCACCGATTATATGGAAGTCCGTGGTCTCGGCATCGTCAACATACGCGCGATGTTCGGTGCCAACGCCCTGAAAACGAGTATGCCGTTGAGTCTCATCGTCAATATGGTCGAGCTAGACCGGGACAACCGGCTCGAATTCGAACGACTCGGTAACAATCTCAAAACCCGCGAAATTCTCGGCCTTGAGTTTGCCGAAGTCACGTTGCCGGTAGCCCCCGGACGAAACCTCGCTGTACTGGTCGAAGCGGCAACCCGCAATCACTTGTTACAAACCAATGGATATAATGCAGCCGAGGATTTTATCGAACGTCAAAACCA
>JAAESG010000301.1 GCA_024229615.1 Gammaproteobacteria bacterium
TCACAAAATATAACGGGACCCTTCTTGAGTCGCCAAAAGATCTAAGTGACTATCAATAGATCCCTTGAACAAGCCGTAAAAACCTCGGAAAGTGACACAAAATTACTTATGTACCACGAGCTCGCTTATAATAATCGCATGCAGTCGGACGCGGCAAAGCCGCGCCGTTGATGCGAGACATTAGGGCGCTTAGTCATTTCATACAAACCTGCAGAAAATCAGCATCGAGGCCCTCTACCGCGTCAGATGAAGAAAAAGTCAATTCTATTACTGAGGCTAAGTTATTGGATAGCGGCAATGGCAGATTTCACCATTGCAATCCTTGTGTGGATACCGGAAAGAATGGGCGTAGCCGAAATAGTCTATCCGATGGGGCTCGCGTCTGTTATTGCATTCTCTTGGGGCGTAATGTTGCTAATAGCAGATAGAAAACCAATTGAGCGAAAATGGATACTGATTCCTACAATACTCGTTATTGCATTGATCACAATCGTAAGAATCAAGTTTTCTCTGGACGAAACTATTAAATTTAATTTGATCCTGCTTCTTTTTGCAATTGCCTTGATTATCCTGATGACTTACGGCTATTTTTACGCGAGAAAATATGCAACAAGCAGGCAACACTGAAAAAAGCGCCTATAAGAGCATGCAGACGGATCAAAATGTTCGCTACGCATTCATTTTGACCGCTGATACGAGGCGTTAGGCGGCATGTGGGAAAATTGAAATGTTCGAAACTGCAGGACTAGCCCTTACAACTCTCTTCGCAACAATCGGACCAATTGGTGTATCCGCGATGTTCGCTGCACTAACGACATCTGAAAATTCAGAAGCTCGACGGTCCATAGCCATACGCGGAACAATAATTGCGGCTGGTATCTTGTTGGGATTTGCACTGATCGGAGAGCATCTCCTGACCGGTTTGGGAATTTCATTAGCTGCGCTAAGAATATCCGGCGGTATCCTCCTACTACTGATCGGAATTGATAAAGTATTCGCAAGGTCAGCCAGTGGAACATCTACGACAGAAGAAGAAGAGCGAGAGGCAGAGACTAAACAAGACATTTCTGTTTTTCCCCTGGCGACTCCGCTTCTTGCGGGACCCGGTTCGATGGGGGCAGTTATACTATTAATGGCAGATGCCGAGGGGGATCTGACAAGCCAGATAATTGTTGTTGCATCTTTATTAACTATTTTGCTTCTAACACTGGGCGCACTACTATCAGCCAGTAAACTTCAAAAGCATCTGGGTGTTACAGGGATGCATGTTGTAGGGCGGATCATGGGTGTTCTGTTGTCTGCGTTAGCTGTGCAGTTCATTCTCGATGGCATTGGGCAAAGCGGGTTGGTAGGCGCGTGAAGTGCCGATGAGAAATTGGTTTTTAAAAAACCTCGGTGACGGAATGTTAGCCAGCGAGCCGTTACGCCACCTTGAGAAGCTTCTCTTGGCAGTGTATGCGAATGCTGGCAACCCCAAAGAAATGGCTGCATTTATTCGGCATGAATCAGATGGACGTCTCCATTGTGAGGTCAAAGTCTACTTCTCCCCCGCATCGGTTGTCGTGGCCAGAAAGGTTGATGCTGAGCCGTGCGGAAGGCCGATACCAAACGGCTTAAGTTTGTTAGCTGGTTCTGAAGACTCTTGGTTCGCACTCTTCCCGGAGCATAATCGTTAGTGTTTATCTCACTTTACAACGCGCCCAACAAGGCACTGCAATTGATGACCAACCCAATAGGCAGCTTTTCCGAATCTAAGCTAGGCCATCAGGCAAAACGGCTAGTGAAATACGGAGATTGAAGATATGAAGATACGGGCTACGAGAGATGCAGAAGGATATTTAGTTAATCCTGATGACTGGAATGAGGACATTGCATATGAACTCGCCAGTGAAGAAGATATTGAGCTAAACGAAACGTATTGGTCAATGCTGAATTTTATGAGGGATTACTACAGCGAGCATAGTATTGCCCCGGATGTTCGTCACTTAATAAATCACCTGGCGACCAAAAATCAATGTGAAAAAAGGGAAGCAAAGAGCCTCATTTTTGAATTGTTTCCATATGGCTACGTGAAACAAGCGTGTAAAATTGCCGGGATGAAAAAGCCGCGCGCATGGAGCACGGGTTAAAAATGCCTAACAAACAAGGATAGATCGTGTGAGGAACGAACCACGGTCTTATCCCGGTGTCGAACAAGCCCGTTCTTTATATTAGTAAATATTGCATCTGTCCCGAAGGAAATATACTCAGCCACCGATCAACTCGACCGGACAATCACGGCAACAGCAAAGCCTTTTTCGAAGGCAAAGTTATTGCAATGTCGTCAATGAGGCAGAAAGAACGCGTGTATGCGCAATCCCGAGACCGTCGATCATCAAAAGGGTAAAGGACGACAGGTTTCTTTCATCATTGAGAAAGCGCACCGGAAGGCTTATACCGACTGGATGATGCAACGGGTTGATAGTGATGAAGGGAAGCTGATCTACAGCCAACGAATATCAGTGGTGGGACCTGTCTTTGCTAACATTGGGACCAATAAGAAACTCCATCGATTCAGTTTACGCGGCAAGACCAAGGTACAAAGTCAGTGGCGACTGTATTGTATGATTCACAACATCGAAAAGATCATGAGAGAAAATTACGATTTTTCGAAAATGAAAGGGAAAAAGAATCCCTACACAAAGTATTTGAAACAACCGGTAACCATGAGACTGGATAAAGATTCCATTGCGTATTTTAAAGATTTAGCAGAAGAGTCAGGTATTCCTTATCAAACTCTGATCAACCTGTACCTTAGGGATTGTGCCAGCAATAAACGAAAACTAGATATGAAATGGAGATAAAGCAATTGTGTCCGCATTGCCAGGAAGAGTGTATCTCAACATTGCAGAAGCTATTCATTAGCTCGGCATCTTCAAGACAGTGTAAGAGCTGTGGAAAAGAAGTCACCATTTCCAGGAGATACACTATTTTTGTAATAGCTGTATTGTTGCTGATGTTTGTTGTTTCACAAGTGATGAAACCCGATCTAATGTACATATTGACTTTTGGATCTATTGCGGTCGTTGTATTTTCGGTAATACAAATTTATTTGATTCCACTTTCAAAAAAATAAAATCGACGAAATTCTATGACGCATTCGCACTCAAACTATGTGACAACGATTAAAACGCATAACTATAAGAGCATACAATCGGGTCGCCAATCCTCTGCGCGGTTCATCGACCACTGATGCGAGGCTAGGAAACCAAGTTTATGAGCCCCGATTTTGGAGCAAGATCAGAAGATTATGCTCGCCACCGAGCTGGTTTTCCCGATTCTTTATTCGAGAGGCTTGGCAAATTCCAGATTGGTAATAAAGGTCAATTGATCGTTGATCTAGGGACGGGCACCGGAAGCCTTGCCCGAGGTTTGGCAAAACAGGATTGTGTTGTCATGGGAATTGATTATTCCGATGAGATGATCGAAGCAGCGAGAGAACTCGATTCGAATGCTGGTGTTGAAGTAGAGTATCGATTGGCCCGAGCAGAAAATACTGGCCTTCCTGATTCTACTTATGACATTGTGACTGCCGGTCAATGTTGGCACTGGTTTGACCGCCCGAGAGCAGCTGCAGAGGTTAAAAGGATACTAAAGCCCAGTGGAATGGTGGCAATTGTCCACTTCGACTGGGTCCCCCTCGCAGGCAATATGGTTCGCTCCACCGAGGAGTTGATTGAAAGTCATAATTCGGATTGGAGAATGGGTGGTGGACTGGGCATGTATCCGCAATGGCTACGTGATCTCGGTGAAGCGGGATTCCAGAAGCTTGAAACTTTTTCCTATGACGTGGATGTTCCGTACACGCCAGAGGCTTGGCGTGGGCGCATCAGAGCCAGTGCCGGTGTTGGGGGAATGATGTCTTCCAAAGAAGTTAAACAATTTGATGTGAAGCTTGCAGAACTCCTGGCCCAATACTTTCCAGACAAAGTCCTTCAGGTTCCTCATCGAGTATTTGCGCTAATAGCGAGTGCATCCTGACGCACTTTCTGACAAGCATATGCAGCCGGATCGTCGATCACTGATGCGAGTCACTATGCAGAGAAGTCGATATGACTGAGATGGTATTTCATAAAATATTTGCTGCCTGGCAATACCGACCTTAATGTTGGTCAGCATCTGGGGAGTTCGCAGCGTTTTCTTTAACGATGGTGCCTTATTAGTAGGCTGGGTATTCTGGTTTCTTTATCGGATTGGCTTCGTGTTTTTGCCGTTACATGCCATAGATTGGTTCTACTACGGGAATCAAATTTCGTATTCCATGCCGCTCTAAGGAAAAGGTTTTAAATTTCTATTTTGGTTTTTAGTCACCACTATTCTTTCATATTTTTAACGACTCTAACCTATACCATCGCCTTCAATGTGCCTGTTTTGTCGCAATTGCTAGAAACAGTTGGTGGTGCTTTTGTGGCGTATTCTTTTGCATCACTTCCCATGCTTTATGTGGCGAGCAGACTTGGCCTGGTGTTCCCGGCAATTGCGATTGATTTAAAAGTAGCTTTCGACAGTCCTGGAAGAAAACAATAGGGCATGGACAGCATGGATGGCAAATGCTGGTAATAGGCGGGCTTTATCCCTGGCTAATACGCATCTTGTTGTGGTTAATCATACGAGGAGATCCCTCATTAATTAAGCAAATGATCACGGCCTTCCTCTATTACATTGGACTGGCACTAGCCCGCTTCGGCCACTAATGCGGGGTGTTGTTTGGAACATCCTCTTTGTCATTGCCGAACTGTAGAGTTCGATTTGAAACTCCTCTAAGACTGGCCGTGAACATAGCGGGAATCGGATAGTCATAAATGATCACCAGGCTATTCTTGGTTGAACTCAAACTGAGAGAATCCGATGGCAATTAAATATATTGCTCTTCCAACGGACGATGTCCGCAAACTGGTGGGTGGAGAACTTGACGCAAACGGCCAGCTGGCTGAAAAATCGATTTCAGACGACCACGGCAATCCTTGCAGACATTGCTTACAAGAAATTCCATTGGGTGAACCTACGCGAATTTTGGCCTATCGGCCATTTGCAAAAATACAACTTTATGCCGAAGTCGGACCCATTTTTTGTGTGCCAATCAATATGAGCGTTATCGAGAATCCGCCGGATCTCCGAATTTACATCGTGCTCGGGGTATGCTGATTCGCGGTTGTGACAGTAATGATCAGAATTATCTATGGCACTGGAAAAGTAGTGCCTGTATCGAGCTTTGAGCAAGAAATTAGTCCACTTTTCGATTTAACTAACTTATCCTATGTGCATGCGAGATCACCGCCTAACAATTGTTATCATTTTCGAATCGAGACAGGGTTGCGTAAATTCTACGCAACTATAAGCGCATGCAGTCGAACTCGGCAGAGCCGCACCGTCGACGTGGAGCGCCGTATGGCAATCACAATTGAGAAGCATGAGTAGACTTCACTATCTCTTTTTCACAGTATTTATCGCCTGCCTGGCAGATAACTCAATGGCATCGAAAGACGTAAGGGCTCTCGTAGAGTTACCCCAAATGATGCAAGAGCATATGATGTCCAATATGCGAGATCATTTAGCCGCCATCAATGAAATTCTTGTTTACCTAGGTGACGGGGAGCTAGATAAAGCCGCTGAGACAGCCGAGTACCGTTTGGGTATGAGTTCTCTTGAATCGCATGGAGCCAGCCACATGGCCAGGTTCATGCCCGAGGGAATGCGTCAAGCTGGCACCGCTATGCATAGGGCAGCAAGTCGATTTGCGTTGAAAGCACAAGAAGGAGAAGTGCTGCCGGCATACAAGGCCATTTCAGAAATCACATCTGCCTGTGTAGCATGTCATTCGGGTTACAGAGTGAAATGACAAATTTACTACATAACCAGCGCAGGCAATCGATTCGCCAGGATGGCCTTTCCAGGTTAAGTCGTCTCCGGCGGGAACTCGGAACTATCGATAATATTCTGCCTGGCTGCAAGCTTTGAGGATGATCAAAGCACCAGGTTTTGTGCAAGCACTACTGGTAATTATCCGATTTTCTGATTTAATTCTTGAAGTTTTCGAGGAGGCGGCAGGTAAGAACAGTAGCTGTGGCAGAACTTTCTTTTCGAGCACCCATAGAAATCGAAGCTAGAGTTGAAATTTCGGCGTGAAGAAACACATAACGAACAAGGTGCGGACGAGTTGAGTACCCGTAATGCACTCACCTAGTGGGGCGTCAGGCGGAGATTTAGGAAATGAATATATCTTCTGGACAGGAGTATTTCGTGGTTTTTCGGGCATTGATAATCGTTTCATGGATAGCTTTCGGTGCGTTGTTTGCCGGTACTGTGATGGCCCAGGCAAAAATTGGGGACTGGAAATTTCGTCTCGAAGACAAGGGCACCGAAATCGAAAAGAGAATCGCATTAACGCCTGCGCAAGCTGACTCGAGCAACGAGTCAATACCAAATCTGGTCATCAGGCGAGTAAAACCCGAGAGCCCAGTTGAACTCCTTATAACTGATACCCACGATAAAGAGACAATGAAATGCGACTACAATGGCTGGAAAATTTTGATCGACGAAACCGATATTCCGGTTTTGGGTTACTCTGTTGAACCAACAACAACCGAGTTGAAAGCCAGATGGGGAACCCCGGAAGATGAACTCTGGAGTTTGTTTAGAAAAGGATTGAAACTCACAGTTCAAGTTGAACAAAAATGTGACAGTTTTTCTGGGAAACCAAATCTTGCCAGTTACATATTTTCACTTCGTGGAAGCCGCGCGGCTTTTGAACTCGTGCTAGGCAGTGCCGAATAAGCGAAATGATTTGCGGTATATAGCACTGTGCACAGGGATCGACAGATTTCACCTGGCGCTTGCTGACGAATAACACATACAAAAGGTCGCAGTCGGACAAAGTGCCGCTGATTCGGGTGTTATGTGTTATTCGATGGAAGCGTCTTAACATTCATTACTGTTGTCAATGGCACTTACATTAGACTGCAAGCATGGGTTTTCGAAACATATCCGGAATTTAGATGCTCAATAGATTTCAAGACCGGATAAACGGTGAAAGTTTTCGCGAAGTAAACCGCAGGCGGTGTAGCCGCCGAGGCATTCGCGAAAACTATCACCGTTTATCCGGTCCTGGTTGAATTGGTATGACGATGGTTGCAAGCTTAAGTAAGTGCCATTGGGGTCAGGCCGCATGGATGCGGTGGTTCGACAGATCGGCTGTGGCGCGTCGAGACATGGAAGTTGAGTCGCAGCTTGCCCTATAAAATAGAACCTTTTTCGGGAAGCCGCAGGCCTGATGCGTCGGACTGACCCAGTCGAGCCATTCGGGGTGTTCTTTGGCGTAGTCAACGCTGATTTCGGTCATCGTTACCCCGGGGCGCAGGCAATTGACACCCGCGTTGTTAACCAGCCCGGTCACCGGGCCGAGTTCAAGGTCGACCCGTTCGAACAGGGTGATGATTTCATCTTCATTGGCGACGTTGGCCTGTAGTGCGATCGCAATTCCACCGGCGTCGCGAGTCTGTGCGACCAGCCGCTCGGCTTCATCCTCGGAACTGGCCTAACTAATACATACCTTGCAGCCATCGCCTGCCGCCTGCCGGCAGATTTCGGCGCCGATCCCCCGACTGCTGCCGGTCACTAAACAATACCTTCATAGGTTTCTCATTGTTTAACAGACCCTGGTTAAGAATTCGGGTAGTCGGTGGATCTGGGGGCAGCCCAGTTGGCCCATGCTGGCGCGTAATTCACTTTGTAACACATTCATCGCATGTCCAGCACCGAGTGCACCGAGTGCACCGAGCGCAAACATGAATGCTCGCCCGAGCAGGACAAAGTCGGCGCCGCTCGCCAGGTAGCGCGCGATATCGAGGCCATTGCGTATGCCGCCATCGGCGAGCAGCGGGAAATCAGCCCCGACCGCGGCGCGTATCCGAGGCAATACTTCGAGCACGTTTTCGGCTGCATCGAGCTGACGTCCACCGTGGTTGGAGACTGCGATCGCATCGGCACCGACTTCGACACAGGCGATCGCCTCATCGGTGTCGAGTATGCCCTTGACGATCAGTTTGCCCGGCCATTGTTGCCGGTACCATTGCAACTGTGTCAGGCTGACGTGGCAATCGATCAGTTTTTGCAGGTGAACTCCGAGTTCTGCTAGGCTGATGTTTTGCGGCAGGTATGGTTTGAAGTTCAGAAATTCCGGCACGCCCTGGCCTAACATCGCCAGCGCCCAGGCAGGGTGTTTGGCAATATCAAACAGGGTCCGCAGGTTGAACTCCGGCGGTACCGACAGGCCGTTTCGAATGTCGCGATCGCGGCGCGTCGCGGTTGGAATATCGACCGTCACCACCAATACCTCGAAACCGGCAGCCTGTGCCCGTTTGAGCAGATCGCTATTGATATCGCGATCGATGGTCGCATAGTGCTGGTACCAGGTATTGCCGCCAATCCCGCCGATTTGTTCGATACTGCTGGTGGCGAAACCGCTCAATGCGAACGGGATCTGGTGAGTTTTTGCCGCGCGCGCCAGGTGTTCCGCGGCGCATGGCCAGATCAGGCCACTCAGTCCCAGCGGGGCAACTCCAAACGGTGCGTTGTAGTCAACCCCGAACAGCTCATGTGAAGTGTCGGGTGCATTGGCGTCGTCGGCCAGATAGCGTGGTGTGAGTTTAACCCGGTCTAGTCGCTCGATGTTTTCCGCGAGCACTTTTTCACGGCCGATTCCACCTGCCATATAGTCCCAGGCGAAGCGAGGAATACGGCGCTTTGCCGCGGTCTCCATGTAAGTGATGCATGGAAATCGTCTTTCGAGGTTCATCTCAGATTACATTCCGGTCGGAAGTTTACGCGCGAAACGTTTCTCTTCGCTGGTGATGAATTCTAGCAGTGCCGGTATGCCGTCGGCATTTTTCTGCAGTGCACGCTGCAGTGCCGGAACGATTTCAGCAGGCTCGGTGATGCGTTCACCGTATCCACCCAGTGATCTGGCGAGGTCGGCGTAGTCGCCGCCGAGCACTTCGATCTGGTGTTTTGCAGCGGCGTCAGGATGGTAGTCGGAATAACCGCCCATGACACTGTTTTTCAACACCACGGTGGTCGTGCCGATTTGATTACGTACCCCGGTTTCAAAATCCATCGCGGTCATACCGATAGCGGCATCACCCATGAAGTTGATCGCATCCCAGCCGGGACGCGCTAGTTTGGCACCCTGAATCAATCCGAGGCTCATACCGAGCTGGGTGGTCTTGCCCCAACCGATGTACCCGTGTGGGACGATGGTTTCCCAGAAAGCGGTGATTTGGTCGCGAGGCGATCCGGCTTCGTGGGTGACGACCGTTTTCCTGCGATCCACGTTATGCATGACTTCGTTGATAACGCGGTAGGGGTTAAGCGGCGTTTCATCGGAATCGAGCAAGGCTTGCCATTCCCGCATGAAGGTCTCTTTCTGTCTGGCTATCTCGGCAGTAACCTGCTGATGACGCGCGCAGCTCGCGCCACGCGAGCTGATCACTTCGTTCATTGCCTCAACTGTGAGCCTGGCATCGCCAATGACGCCGTGTTCGATGGGATAGTCTTTGGATATATCGCCTTCCCAGTTGGTGAGTTGCAGCATCCTCTTGCCACGATTCGGAAACGGTGTGATGTAGTCGGAATGAGTAAAGCTGGTGCCCAGCCCGACGATGACATCGGCCTTGTCAAGAAAATGCACTATCGGGTCAGGTCGTGAGCCGCCGGCACAACCGAGTGCCAGTGGATGATCCTCGGCAAAACAGCCCTTGCCATTGAGCGTCGAAATGATCGGGGTCTGAGTCAGTTCGGCAAGTCGGGTCAGAGCCGCGCTTGCCTCGGCATACAAGATGCCCTGGCCGGCGATAATGAGCGGCTGGTTTGCACTCGACAAAGCCTCGACCAGAAACTCAATTTCTTCGGCGCTTGCGACCGGCGCCGAGCGCTGCTGTGGCCGATAGTCGTCGAGTAAATCGGGGCTGACCTCGGCCGTGAAAATATCAACCGGAACTTCGAGCACCACGGGTCCGGGCCTGCCGTTTCGCAGCATCGCGAAAGCGTTTTGCAGCATCTGCGGGATGCGTTCCGGTTGATAGACGAATTCACTCCACTTGGTGAAATCCTGCAGTGCACGGGTGACATTGATATTGGGTGCGACGCCTTGTTCGGCGCGGTCGTAGCCCCCGGGAATATGCAGCAGCGGCACGTTGTCGGCATAACATTGTGCGACCGCGCCGATCGCATTTTCAGACCCGGGGCCGTACTGTACCGTGGTTGCACAGAGTTTGCGCCCGGCGTTCATGCGCGCATAACCATCGGCGATGTGCAGTGCATGGCGTTCCTGGCGTACGATGATCGGGCGAATACCGGCGCGCGCGGCAGCATCGATGATATCCGAGTGCGGGAAAGCCGGCAGGATCTCGACACCTTCTTTCTTCAGTATTTTAGCGATCAGGTCGGCAGCATTCATTTGTTGTTCCAGTCAGGGGGTGAGCCATAGGCACCTTTCATTAGCGGCCTGGCGTCGCGTGGCTGATCCAGTCGATCGGCGATACTGCGTTTCCCCGGGTCGAACAGCAGGTCCTGAACCTTGCCAAAGTTGGATTCCTGGGGGAAGCCGAAACGCCTTGCCAGCGGCTCCGCGATACCTGGCTCGGGCGGCGCATTGCGAATGAAACAGAGCCCGTAATCGCGCACCTGTTGTAGCATGTCGAGGAGCCGGGATTCGCTGGCGTTGATATCCGCATACTCGTAAGTCGGTGGATTATGGCGAAAATCGTCGTCCCATAATTTCGGTTTAAAGGCTCTGGACTGGCGCAGATGATTGTCATGGTCGTGCTCGCGCAGCCACTGTGCCGTGAAACAGGAATCGTGACCGTCCTGCCAGATGATTGTAAGGCTGGACGAATCGGTGTCTAGCGAGCCTGGTTTACAGTCGAGGTCTAATCCGCTCAGACGTGATTTCCTGTAGCCAATCGCCGGGTCTCCGCAGTCTGTACAACGACAGTTATCGCGCAACCAGATGGAATGAAATACGCTGCTGTTACCATCATCCCAGCCCAATCTCACCAAACCATTGTCGATATTGGCGGACCTTATCAGTGATAACTTGTTACTCATGGCACGCTTTTATTTTTGCTTCGAAGCGGGTTACGATTTTAGAGGATTCGAGGTATTTGGAAAGGGAATTTTTCTGCGTAGCCCAATCGATAAATTCGATGGCGGCAGTCTCGATGCGTCGTCATTGCTGTTTATCGATCAGTTATCGTAGACACTAAATGTTTCATGCACCAGGCAACCGTCGTGTTCAGCGTCGGTAAAATTCTGTTCCCAGAAACTGACGCGCTGATCTTTATCCATCAGCAGCACAGTGCAGGCGCGGGTACCGTACTCGGGTGAGCGGATGAAGCGGCTCGATAACATGCGTTCGATATCGAGTGGCACACCGGTGCTCGGTAACTCGTGGTCGTGCGCAGCGCGGTGATCGGTGAGGATTTCCATCAGTTGCGGTGGGTCGATATCACCGCTCAGCATCGCTTCGAGCTCCAGTTTTCCGGAGCTGAGTTTGGGCCAGGGTTCGTCGAAACGGCCGTTGCTGATACCGTAGATACCAGGCTCGATCGGTTTTATGTTTTGATCGCGGTTGGAGTAGAACCATAGTCCTTGCGGGTCGCCGAGCAACAGGTTGAAACCGGAATATTCCTGGTCATGCGCGTCTAATTGTTGCAGGTAGTCTTCGGCAGGGTCTTGGCCTTCGAGAAAGTCACGTGTCAGGTCGCCGCGCGACCGCTTGCCGGGTTTCATGCCGCCCGCTTCGCGCACGTTGGTCACCGCGGCGAAGCGCCCACGCCGGTTGGTTCCGAGCCAGGTACCACCGGCCTCGAGGTCACGTCCGGCAAACACATCGGCGCCATCCCACCAGTGTGCATCTCGCGACGGACGGGCGTAGAACTCATCGCGATTGGCAATCACGATCAGCGGGTAATCCGCATGCTGCTGATAGGCGAACAGGATCAGGCACATCGGTATCTAGTCATTACCGAGCAAAACAGTATTCCTGTCATCATGTTGCTAACTGATCAATTGCTGGGAGTGGCTCGTGTTTTATCGCAGCCTCGAACGAAGACAGACGCTTGTAAATCGATAGCAGTTCGACGATGGTCGTCCACGAATTAACCAGGTACTGAAAAGAATTGCTGACCTGGCTAAACGCGGTCAATATCTGCTGCAAAATGCCCCAGGTGATGGCGCCGGCGGCAATCGTCGGTATCAACAGAACATAAACAAATATATTGTCGGCCTGTATATACAGCATTCGCGCAACATTAAAGTACATGTAGTGAAAGTAGATTCGGAAGTAATTTTTACGGACGTTAGCAAAAAGCTCCTTAAGTGTCGGAGGTTGCGCGCGTGTCTCGTCGTCCTCTCCGTATACCAGCTCTTTCCGAAATGCGGCTTCGACGCGTTGGTTTTTAAAAAATAGTCCCGGCAATTTGATACCGACGACGGCTAACAGGCCGGTTCCAAAAACAGACCAAACCAGGGCGGCAACGAACAGCGGATGGGCGATGACTCCGACAACAGGCAGTTCAGTTACGTGTACCGAAAGGGCCCAGAGTAACGGTAGAAAAGCGAATAGCGTCATGACCGAATCGACGATCGAAACCCCAAGATTCTCCATGATCTCGGCAAAACGCATGGTGTCTTCCTGTATACGTTGCGAAGCGCCTTCAATTTTGCGAACCGTTTCCCACTGTGCGGTGTAATAGTCGTTCATGGCGGTACGCCAGCGGAAAATAAAGTGGCTGACGAAAAACTTGGTAATCACGTAGACGAAAATGGCGAGAAATGCGATTTCGGCAAATGTCAGGACCAGGTCGTAAAGCCCGTTTGAAAAGGAAGAGACTTCTTCGGCGGACCTGGCGATCTTGATTTCATCGTTTGCTTGCCCGGCGGAACCGGCCAGTGCGTTTTGCACCAGATCAAAAAAGGGGCGGCGCCAGTGATTGATGGCTACTGAAACCTGAACCGAAAAATAGGTTGAAAACAGAATAAATATCGATCCGACTATCGACCACCAATGCCATTCGTGTTTAGACGTCTGGTACCAGAAAGCGGCAAATAAACCGGCGCAGGAAAAGTAGTAAAGGTAAAACAGCAGAAAAGAATCAGTCAGAAAATATCCCAGGCCGATAACGGGTGCTGCCGGTGCGAGGTCGAAGCCGAGGAAAGCACCGATTTGCTCATTGAAGCTGTACCAGATGAAACTGCAAATAGCTGCATAGATGACAACGGAAGGGAAGAATACCTTGGGATACGGGAAAAACGATCTGAACATGATTTAGGACTCTTTATCTGTTGTAAGCGTTGTTGACGCTGAAGTGTCTATAGACATTGCATGTTACTGAATGATTCAAATTGATTCTGGCTACTACTCACCGGAAAGATAAGGCTCGACCAACTGACGCATCATTTCGATATGGGCGTCACGGTCGTTAAGCGCGTGGATGTAGCTGAAATGTTCGCCACCCAGTGCGAGGAACTCGTTGCGGTATTCGACTTCGATCTCGTCCAGGGTCTCGAGGCAGTCGGCGGAAAAACCTGGACAGATGACATCGACTGATTTGACGTCACGTTGCACCAATTGATGCAATACATCCGAGGTGTAAGGCTGAATCCAGGTCTGCTTGCCGAAGCGAGACTGATAACCGAGCGACCAGTCCGAATCTGACAGGCCGAGTTTTGTCGCCAGTAACCGAGCCGTTGTCTCGCATTGCTGCTGATAAGGGTCGCCGCGTTCGACATTGGCTTGCGGTAACCCGTGGAAAGACATCAACAGATGTCGCTGCTGTTGCTGCCAGTGCTCGCGAATCGATTCGGCGAGTGCGTCGATGTAAGCCGGGTGGTCCGGATAGTAACCGATAAACTCGACCGCGGGTGAATAGTCGAGGTCGCGCAGGCTGTTCTTCAAATGCTTGTAACTGGTCGCGGTGGTGGTCACCGAGTACTGCGGGTAAAGCGGTAACACCACCAGCTTCTCAATACCCGCATCACGCAGTAAACGCAGTACGGATGCATAGGAGGGATTGCCGTAACGCATCGCCAGTTCGACATGAGCCTGCTCAAACAGTTTTTGTTGCAGTGCGGTTCTTTGCCGGTTTGAAAACGACAGCAGTGGTGACCCCTGCTCATCCCAGACACGACCGTAAGCCTGCAGGGTTTTACCGCTGCGAAAAGGCAACACGACGCCATGTAGTAAAGGTAGCCAGAATACGCGCGGCAGCCGCACCACCAGTGGGTCGGACAGGAATTCCCGTAAAAAACGCTTTACCGAGGAGCGATCGAGACGATCCGGGGTTCCCAGGTTGGTTAGTAGTACCGCGGTTTTAGCGGGCATCTCGCCATGCTCAAGTCGAAAATCGCGGCCAGTTTAATCGGCGCACATGACAATGTCACTGCCAATCCGGTGCTGAAGCTTTTTACTTATTCGTTGCATTGGGCGAATCAATTGATAATTTCTCATCGATTTAGAAATTTATTTGAATAATTATCAAAACACTCTTGACAGGGCCGAGATATACACATGAAAGCAGAGCCTCGCTATCTGTCCCTAGATTATATATGGGATATCGGTTACTTTTTGATCATGTCATCTAAGTTATTGATATTCAATGAAAAATAAAAACGCTGAAAAAATGATCAATCTAATCCACGACCAGCAGGAATGCGGCTTGCAGCACCTTATCTGCATTTCATGCACAGACTTATCCACAGAAAATGTGGATAAAACCATTTGTTACTATTTCTTAACAATTTAGCTTTTAATTACTAGAAACAACATTAGCTTTCGACGCTAAGTTTAGGCTCAAAATTCTCCATTTATACGGCTGAGAGGACCCTCCAATTCGAGTATGATTCAACTTTCCGTTTGAGTATGCTCGTGCCGCAATCCCGCTTCGCCTGTTTCGCCATCGCGTTACCTCTGTATCGCGTGTTCGAGTATGCGCTTGACGCCAGTGATCCGGCAGTGAGCGGATGCCGTTACCGTTTGCCCTTCAACAATGGCGTCAAGACCGGCCTTTTGCTGACTGTCAGCGATGCCAGCGAGTTTGATCCGACACGCATCAAGCCGGTCCAGGAAAGGCTCGATGAGCAGCCGATACTCGGCGAACACATGCTAACACTGACACGCTGGATGTCAGACTATTACCTGCAACCGCTAGGGGAAGTCGTGTTTCAGTGCGTGCCAGCATATCTGCGTGGCTCGCGGCCGCAGCATCCGCTTCGGCTCAAATATTGGCGCCTGCTGAAGCCGGACTCCGATCTGATCGAGGATCTCAGACGACGCTCGCCGCGGCAGTTTGAAATTTGCGAGGCACTGTTGAAACAGCCATCTGGACTGATTGCAACCCAACTCAAGCAAATCAATCCGAACTGGCACCCGGTGGTAAAGGCCCTGGAGGCGAAAAACCTGGTGCGCTGGGACTGGCTGGAGCAACCTGTCAGTGCTGTGCCCACACCGCAATTACCGGTGCTGACCGATGAGCAGCGCGAAGTTCTCGATGCTATCGCGACCCGCCTGGATCATTTCGCGGTGCATTTGCTCGATGGCATCACCGGTAGCGGTAAGACCGAAATTTACCTGCGCATGATTCAGCAGCAACTCGAGGCCGGCCGGCAAGTCATTTATCTGGTGCCTGAAATCGGCCTGACCAACCAGTTGATCGAGCGAGTCTCGCAGCGCCTTGGCGAATGCTTCGCGCTTTCGCACTCTGCGTTGACCGATTTCCAGCGTTACCAGGCCTGGGACCGGTTTCGACGTGGTGAAGTCAGCATTATGCTGGGAACGCGCTCGAGCCTGTTTTCACAATGTGACAATCTGGGTTTGATCGTCATCGACGAAGAACACGATCACTCCTATCGCCAGGAAGACGGGGTGCGCTATCATGCCCGTGATGTCGCGATCAAACGGGCGCAGATGCTCGATATTCCGATTGTGTTGGGCTCGGCTACCCCGGCGCTTGAAAGCATCGGCAATTGTGAACGCGACACCTATTTTCGATATCAACTGGATCGGCGCCCGACCCGTTTCGCGCCGCCACCGATCGAGTTAATCGATGTGCGTAACAGCCGCTTTGAATTTGGCTGTGCCGCCCAAACCCTGACTCGCGTCGAGCAGCATCTCGCGGAGTCCGGCCAGGTTTTGATTTACCTGAATCGGCGCGGGTTTGCACCGATTGTGATGTGCCATGAATGTGGCTGGCAATCGCTGTGCCGCAATTGCGATGCGCGCCTGACTCTACATCAGTCGGTAAAGAGCCTGTTGTGCCATCACTGCGGTTTCAGCCAGGGGATTCCCGAATCCTGTCCTGAATGCGGTCACGATGAAGTCAAACATCATGGCATTGGTACGGAACAGCTCGAGCGGGGTTTGCAACAGCGTTACCCGGATACTCAGGTGCTACGCATCGACCGTGACGTGATCGCGTCGCGGGAAGCGTTGAAGTCTCGATTGCAACAACTGCAAAGTGGTGAACCCTGTATTCTGATCGGCACCCAGATGATCGCCAAGGGTCATGACTATCCGGCGATCACATTAAGCGTGGTGCTCGACGCTGATCAGGCCCTTTTCAGCGCTTCCTACCG
Source organism: Gammaproteobacteria bacterium (assembly GCA_024229615.1). Lineage (GTDB taxonomy): Bacteria > Pseudomonadota > Gammaproteobacteria. The sequence continues at coordinate 16,669 of JAAESG010000301.1, forward strand.
CGCCAGCGAGCGTCTCGCACAAACTCTGTTTCAGGTTTCCGGGCGATCGGGCCGTGGCGATCGTCAGGGGGAGGCCATTCTGCAAACCCGTTTTACCGAACATCCACTGATACAGGCGCTGGCGCGGCAAAGCTATCGCAAGATCGCGGACGGGTTGCTGCAAGAGAGGCGACTGCTCGGTTTTCCGCCTTATGCCCGTGTGGTCATATTCCGCGCCGATGCAATCGAGCTCAAGCACGCTCTGGCTAAGCTCGAAGAAATCAGGACAGTTCTGCAAACCACCAAACGTTTCAACGCTCTTTCCTGTGTCGGACCGATGCCAGCCTTGATGACGCGCCGCATCGGGCGTTATCGGGCGCAACTCTGCCTGATTGCGCAGGACTACCAGGTGTTGCGTTCGGTATTGAGTCAAAGCATGCCTGCGCTCGAGAATCTTGCCAGCAGTTCGCGCGTCAGCTGGAGTATCGACGTCGACGCCTACGACCTCTAGCCTGAATATTTCACCCGTATCCCGAGTGATGTGATGCGGCACTCCGACCTGGGACAGCTATGTCTCGAAGGAAGCCCAGGTTCCGGCATAGCCGGACAAGTCAGCGCTCGGATGCCTCTCAGCCACACCATAGTTGTCCAGGTCTAGCAGGCTAGAAGCTCCCGCGGAAGTATGTTCGTAAAAGACGTTCCCAACCGGCGCAGGCACCCGTTGGTCCGTCAAGGGGATCGCTTGACGCTCGACAATCATGTCACGCGACACTTCTGCGAACATTAATTCATGGCAGCGTCAGGAAATGTGAAAAAGATGGGTGGCCCGGGAGCAGCAGCTCGGGTAAAATCCCGGTTCATTTTTCCCCTCGGTACAGGTTTTAGTTCTTGAAGCAAATCATTAACGATCTGATCGCGCAGGCTTTGCTCGAGCTTGCGCAGGCTGCGCAGATTCCGTCTGAACTCAGTATCAATATCCAGGTAACACCCGCCCGGGATCCGGGCCAGGGTGACTTTGCGTCGAATATTGCATTGATGCTGGCGAAACCGACCGGCCTGGCACCGCGTGCGCTGGCGGAAATGATCGTCGCAAAAATGCCTGTGCTGGATACGATTAATAAAATAGAAGTAGCCGGCCCAGGATTCATCAACTTCTTTGTCGACAGTGGCACCAGTCATGCGATCGTGCAGCACGTGCTCGAGCAGGGTGACGATTTTGGCCGCAGCACGCTGGGTCAGGGTGGCAAGATCCAGGTGGAATTCGTTTCCGCCAACCCGACCGGGCCGCTGCATGTCGGTCATGGCAGAGGCGCGGCCTATGGGGCGACCCTCGCCAACCTGTTGAGCTATGTCGGTTTCGAGGTGCAAAAGGAATACTACGTCAACGATGCCGGGCGTCAGATGCATATCCTCGGCACTTCGGTCTGGTTGCGCTACCTCGATCTTTGCGGTGAAAGCATCGACTTTCCGAGTAATGGCTACCAGGGCGACTATGTCTGGGATATCGCGGCGACCCTGCATCGCGAAAACGCTGAGCGTTTCCATAAAGATGCCGCGGAGATCTATGCCGATGTCTGTGAAGATGCGCCAGCAGGTGATAAGGAAAAGCACATCGATGACCTGATCGATAATGCGCAGCGGTTATTGGGAGAAGATGAGTATCGCTTTGTCTTCGATCTTGCGCTGAATACCCTGGTGAAGGTCATTCGAGTCGACCTGCATGCATTCGGGGTTGATTTCGACCGTTGGTTTTCAGAGCGCTCGTTAAGCGACGAGGGATTGATCGAACAGGCGATTAAGCGTCTACAGGACAATGGTCATGTTTATGAACAGGATGGAGCGCTGTGGTTTCGCTCCACCGACTTTGGCGATGAAAAGGATCGCGTGGTGTGTCGTGACAATGGGCAAACCACTTATTTTGCTTCAGATATCGCTTACCATATGAACAAGTTCGAGCGCGGTTTTGCAAAGGTAATCAATATCTGGGGCGCCGATCACCATGGATATATTCCCCGCGTCAAGGCGTCATTGAGCGCGCTTGGCTACGATGCCGACAATCTCGAAATCCAGCTGGTGCAATTCGCCAACCTGTTCGAAAAGGGCGAAAAGATTTCGATGTCCACACGCTCGGGAGAGTTCGTCACACTCAAACAGCTGCGCGAAGATGTCGGTCAGGATGCGGCGCGCTTCTTTTACGTGATGCGCAAGGCTGAACAGCACATGGATTTCGATCTCGATCTGGCGCGTGAGCAATCCAACGATAACCCGGTTTACTATCTGCAGTATGCGCATGCACGTATCTGCAGCGTCAGGCGTCAATGCGAGGACAAGGGGCTGGAAGTAGACATTAATAATGCCAGCTTGACACGCCTGGACAATGCTCACGAACAAGCCCTGGTAAAACATCTGGGCCTTTTTTCGGAACGCGTGGAATCCGCGGCGCTACGGCACGAACCTCACCAGGTGGTTAATTACCTGCGCGAGTTGGCGAACCAGTTCCATTCCTGGTACAACGCGCACCAGTTTATCGTGGATGATGTCGAGCTACGAAACGCTCGCCTGGCACTGGCCTCTGCGATCGGCCAGGTGCTCGGTAATGGGTTGAAGTTGATGGGCGTATCGGCGCCCGAAAAAATGTAGCGCTCCCCGATGGCGAAAAAACAATCAACTTCGTGGTGGGTGTGGATTTTTCTGATACTGATGTTGGCTTCCTTTGTCGCCTTCATTCTGTTTCTGGATCAGAAAATTGTAAAAAGCGGCACCAGTGAAAAACCATCGCAGCAAACAAGCGGTAGCGAGAACAAACCAACCATCGACTTTTACACGGTACTGCCTGATCGAAAGGTAGAAATTCCAATTGCGGAGGAAGACCGCGATGCGATCGAAAACCCGAGCATCAACAAGGAAGTTGTAGATCAGTCGATACTGCAGGTCGGGTCTTTCCAGAGTATGGGCGAGGCCGACAGTCTCAAGGCGCAACTGGCCTTTCTTGGACTGCAAGCCAGCGTCAAGTCTGCGGTCGTCAACGATGAGACCTGGCATCGCGTGCAGCTCGGACCTTTTGACAGTCAAACCAAATTGTCTCGCACCAAAAACCTGTTGATCGAAAACAAGATCAAATACATGCAGCGCAGCCTGCCCTAGGAGCCTGTCGGATTTAGGGAATCGTAGCGAGGCGAGTGGGAAATCGAGCCCATTTTCCCATCGCCGCAGTAGATTCTCCCTAAATCCGACAGACTTCTAGACCACATAACTCCTTCTTAATTTACCCGGCGACATACTTAAGGAAGCTCTGCATAAGTCATCCTGACTTAGCAGA
>JAAESG010000302.1 GCA_024229615.1 Gammaproteobacteria bacterium
CCGGCATCCCTGACGATGCGACCATAACCAAAAGCATTTTCCGGAATGAAGCTCAGCACGCAGACGGCATCGCCACCACCCTGCTCAATCATTTGTGACAGGGTTTCGGCGCGAATCAAGGGTACGTCACCGACTAACACCAACACGTCGTTGCCATCGTGAATGCTATCGAGGCACTGCAGCAGCGCATGACCGGTGCCGAGTTGTTCACGCTGTTCTACAAACTGTAATTCCTGCGCCTGCATGGTTTCGCGCACCTGGCCTCCGCCATGTCCGATAACGACAATAATCTGATCGGGCTCGAGCGCGCGACTGGCATCGACGACATGCTGCAGCAAGGGTTTGCCGGCTAACTCATGGATTACCTTGGGACGCGCGGACTTCATGCGAGTCCCCTGGCCTGCGGCGAGAATAACAACACTTAGTGGCATAGATGAATACTGGGATGAAATCAGGTGTTTATTGTAGTGCAGTGAAGGGTTTTCGTCATTCCCGCGAACAAGAAAATCTTATAAGACACCTGACAAGCATTCATATCTGGCCAGTGTCTGCTGCTTGCTTCGAAGGGGACAGAGCAGATTTTTCTTTACCGACAGAGCGGAAAGGAGAGTCTGTCAGAAAAATCTGGTCTGTCCCCGAGCATTCCAGGCCTAGACATTCGCTTCCCAGATATAAATCCTCGGGGTCAGACCTTCAGCTCTGACCCCTTCAAAGCCAATAAAAAAGCTATCCGTTATTCGAATAATAAGCTTGCGAGATCCCGGATAGTTGCTGGCGCAACTTCCGGGATGACAGGTATAAAAAAAGGGGCTTTCACCCTTTGCCTGATTCCGTTGGCTTGGTGCGAGATCCCGGATAGTTGCTAGCGCAACTTCCGGGATGACAGGTATAAAAAAAGGGGCTGATGCCCCTTTTTTTATACCTGTCACTTCTTTCTCAGCTTCTTGATAGCGGCGATCTGGGCCGCGGCGGCGAGCAGTTCGGCCTTGGCCTTGGCAACGTCGAGATCGCCCTGCTGATCGGCGAGTGCTTCCTCGGCGCGTTTCTGCGCTTCTATCGCGGCCGCCTCGTCGAGATCATCGGCCCGAATCGCAGTATCTGAAAGTACCGTGACCACGTGTGGCTGAACTTCGAGTATACCGCCGGATATGAAGAAAAACTCTTCTTTGCCATCGCCCATATCGAGTCGAATCTCGCCCGGTTTCAGCGGTGATATCAGCGGTGTGTGGCGAGGTGCGATACCCACTTCGCCCATCACTGCCGGTGCATACACCATGTAAGCCTCACCGGAGAAGATCTGCTCCTCGGCGCTGACGATATCTACCTGGATGGTATTGGCCATAGCGCTACCTTACAGTGTTTTCGCTTTCTCGGCGACTTCTTCGATGCCGCCAATCATGTAAAACGCCTGCTCTGGATACTGATCCATTTCACCTTCGAGAATCTGCTTGAAGCTCGAAATGGTGTCCTTGACCGATACGAACTTGCCGGGGGAACCGGTAAATACTTCCGCGACGAAGAAAGGCTGGGACAGGAAGCGCTGAATCTTGCGCGCTCGGCTGACCGCCAGCTTGTCTTCTTCGGAGAGTTCGTCCATACCGAGAATCGCGATGATGTCTTTCAGCTCCTTGTAACGTTGCAGGATACCCTGTACGCCACGTGCGGTATCGTAATGCTCGTTACCGACCACGTTCGGATCGAGGATACGTGAAGATGAGTCGAGTGGGTCAACCGCGGGGTAGATACCCAGTTCCGCCACCTGGCGAGACAGTACCAGGGTCGCGTCAAGGTGCGCAAAAGTGGTTGCCGGCGATGGATCGGTCAAATCGTCCGCCGGTACGTATACCGCCTGGAAGGAAGTGATTGATCCGGTCTTGGTCGAAGTAATACGTTCCTGCAGGGCACCCATTTCTTCCGCCAGAGTCGGCTGATAGCCCACCGCTGAAGGCATGCGTCCGAGCAGTGCCGATACTTCGGTTCCCGCCAGGGTGTAACGGTAGATATTGTCGACGAACATGAGTACGTCACGACCTTCGTCACGGAAGTGCTCCGCCATGGTCAGACCCGACAGCGCCACGCGCAAACGGTTTCCGGGAGGCTCATTCATCTGTCCGTAGACCAGCGATACCTTGTCAATAACACCGCCTTCGGTCATTTCGTGGTAAAAGTCATTACCTTCACGAGTCCGCTCACCGACACCGGCAAATACCGAGAAACCCGAGTGCTCGACCGCGATGTTACGAATCAGCTCCATCAGGGTTACGGTCTTACCAACCCCCGCACCACCGAAGAGACCGATCTTGCCACCCTTGACGATCGGCATAACCAGGTCGATTACCTTGATGCCGGTTTCGAGGATTTCGGTCGCGGTCGCCTGTTCGTCGTAGGTCGGCGGATTGCGATGAATCGGCATACGTTTTTCTTCACCGATCGGTCCTTTTTCATCGATCGGGTTACCGAGTACATCCATGATGCGTCCCAGGGTTTTCTCACCCACAGGTACCGTAATCGGTTGCCCGGTATTGTTGACTTCGAGACCGCGACGCAAACCTTCGGAGGCACCCATCGCAATGGTGCGCACGATACCATCACCCAGTTGCTGCTGAACTTCCAGCGTCAGGCCTTCCTGTGCAGGGATCAACAACGCATCGTAAACCTTGGGAACAGCGTCTCGGGGAAATTCTACGTCGACGACCGCGCCGATTACTTCCACGACATTACCTGTGCTCATCTGTTATTCCTCTGTTCTATCTTAATTGGTTTAAACTGCCGCCGCGCCGGCTACGATTTCGCTGATTTCCTGCGTAATGCTAGCCTGGCGTTGACGGTTATAAATAAGTTGAAGCTCGTCAATCATATCCCCGGCATTGTCGGTCGCGCTCTTCATTGCGATCATACGCGCGGCCATTTCGCAGGCCACGTTTTCGACGACACCCTGATAGACCAGCGATTCGATATAGCGGTCGAGCACATGGTCGAGCACTTCCTTGGATCCGGGCTCATAGATGTAATCCCAGTGGTGACTCAACTCGGTGTCTTCAGATGGTTTGACCGGCACCAGTTGCTTAATAGTTGGATCCTGGGTCATGGTGTTAACGAACTCGTTGCTCACCAGATAAATCTCGTCGAGATTTCCCTCCTGGTAACTTTTCAACAACACCTGTACCGGACCAATGACCTGACTCATTTCCGGACTGTCACCGATATGGCTGGCTTCAGCGACGATTTTGGCGCCGATGCGCTTGAAGAATCCCAGTGCCTTGGTGCCGAAGGTAACCACTTCGATCTCAACGCCCTTGTCATCGAGTTCGCCGATCTGGTTCAACGCTTTTTTGAACAAATTGGTGTTGAGGCCACCGCACAGGCCGCGATCCGTCGAAACGGCGACGATACCGACCCGCTTGACCGGTCTCTCGATCAGAAAAGGGTGCTTGTACTCGGGGTGCGCACTCGCCACATGCCCGACCACCTCCGCGATTCGCTGAGCGTAGGGACGCGTGGCGAACATCTGATCCTGGGCACGGCGCATCTTGCTCGCCGCCACCATTTCCATTGCCGCGGTGATCTTCTGAGTGTTCTTGACACTCGCGATCTTGGTCTTTATCTCTTTGCCAGCAGCCATCGCCCAAGTCTCTTAGTAAACGCCGTTTGCCTTGAAGTCTTCGATCGATTTCGCGATTTCAGCCGCTATGTCGTCGTTGTAATCCCCGGATTCATTGATCTTGTCGAGCAAGGCGCCATTGTTGGATCGAATGTGTGCGAGCATCGCATCTTCG
>JAAESG010000303.1 GCA_024229615.1 Gammaproteobacteria bacterium
GAATACGATATCGAGTTTGTTGAACAGCCCACCCATAGCGAAAGCGTTACCGCACTGTCGCAGGTACGCGCTAATAGCCCGGTGGCGATTGCAGCTGACCAGCTCGTGTTTACCCCGCAGGATGCATTCAATGTCTGCCGACATCGATATTTGTATACACGGACTTTACGAGACCGGCATTACTACCTGTGCTGCAAATCAAATTGCCGCGACCATTCCCAATCTCGATGACGGCAACCAGTACATGAATCACTTTCTATGCTGGGACATCGTCAAGTCGCCCGATCTGCAACTCGTGAACGGCAAGCTGCCAGTCCTTGAAGGTCCGGGACTTGGATTTGAACTCGATGAGGCCAAGGTAAAACAAGCTTCCGAGTTATTCGATAATAAGTTAATCGACAAAGAATGAAGCATTTAGTGAAAACAGGAATGCTTTGACCAGGAAGTTAATGCTTTGGCGGACACGCATTTCCATTTTCGATCTCTCGTCGTCTCGCTACGAAAGATGGTGAGAAATACGGGCTGGTTGTCATGGGGCAAGTGTGTGTCCCGATAACACTTCGCCGCTCGGACCGTTTCACGAGAAATCCGCAAAACACGCTACTTTCCTGTGCTTCCACGAGGTCTTTTCGGACAGTTGTGGAACCCGATACTCTGGCATTTGATCTGCAACAAGCGCGCCCGGTGCCCCGAAGTCAACGAGGTCCGGGTTTACTCAATGGCAGACATAGCGCTTATACTATCCATCCTCATTAGCAGGTTATATAACATGTTAATATTGCAATATTAGCTTATATAAACTGATTTGATGAGGTGCTCTTGTTCAGCGCACTTAAAAACGTGCAGCAAATTGTCAAATTCAATTTATATAAACTGATAACGTTAGATTACAGATCTATATAACGCGAATATGTAATTCTCGTCTATGGTCTTTCCAACATAGTCGATTGATTTTTCCAGAAAACAGGTTATATAGCTAGTTTAAAGTTGAATATAAGTTTATATAAACTGAAATAATGGCATGCTGTTATTTGGAGCGCTCAAAAAAGTGTGACGGTCCATAAAAACCCGTCTATATAAATTGATAATAATAGATTGAGATGCTATATAACACGGTTTAACAATGCGATTCGCAACATGCCAAGAAGCTCACTGTCCTATGCCTTAATCAGCGATGCAGCCCTGGGGTCATTGGCCGCTCTGGGTGCTCGCTTGAAGGAAGCCCGCTTGCTCAGAAACTGGACTCAGGCCGACATCTCTGCCAAAGCCGGACTGTCCGAGAGTTCGATCAGAAAAGTCGAGGCCGGCTCCCCGCACATCACGGTCGGCGCCTATCTTGCGCTGCTTGACGTGATCGGATTACCGACGGCGTTCGATCGGGTCATCGCCCAGGGCGACGATACCCTGGGTGAGGCTCTCGGTCGTAACGCCCTGCGTAAGCGTGCCCGCGCTCCGCGCGCATCCAGCGCCGATGAGTTCGACATCTGATGCCTGAGAAACTTTTCATCCACGCGGACCTCGGCGACGGCACGATCTTGCTCGCCGGTCAATTGATTGTCGACGACAAGGCCGGCCGCTTCAAATACGCGAAAGCCTATATCAACAACCCGCGTTCATTTGCCCTCGACCCGATCAACCTGCCCTTGAACGCGGAGATCCATGTCAAGCATCGCACCCGTGACACGCCCGCGATGTTCGGCGTTCTAATCGATGCGGGACCCGATGAATGGGGCAGGCGCTGGCTCACCAAAACCCGCCAACCGCCACCGGTCACACAAATAGAATTCCTGCTCGCCGCGTCGGGCGAAGGTGTGGGCGCATTGCACTTCACGCCGAATATCGACGACCCGGTGCGGCCTCCGCCCGAACGACCGTTCGAGAACCTGGTACATTTGCAACACATTGCCTCTGATATCGAGGCCGGCAAGGAAGTGGACCGCGCGTTGGAGCCCTTCTTCTTCCACGGCAGCGGCATCGGTGGTGCGCGACCCAAGTCACTCATCGAACACGACGGCCGAGAGTGGATCACCAAATTCAACCGCGACTCGGACCTGGTCGATATGTGCCGGGTCGAGCTTGCATCGATGCGTATGGCGCGTGAAGCCGGCATTGAAGTGCCGGATGTGAGCCTCACAGAAACCGACCGCGGCCCGGTACTATTGGTGGAACGCTTTGACCAGTCCCCCAACGAGCAGCATCATCTGGTCTCGGTAGCGAGTCTCATCAACAAATTCGACATCACCGAAATCGACGAATCGACGATGTCGTATCCCGGCATTACCCAGCTCGGTAAGCGCATCGGGCATCTGACCAGCGATCTCGGCTCGGTCGTGTTTCGCCGCATGTTACTCAACATCGCGATCGGCAACACCGACGACCATCTGCGCAACCACGCCTTTATGAAACGATCGTCGGCTTCGGACTACTCGTTTTCTCCCGGCTATGACATCGTGCCCCAGATCAGCCTGCAGGGGTCGCATGCCATCGCCATCGGTCCTTTCGGGAGCTCCCCGAACGTCGACAATATCCAGGCCGCCGCGCTTCGCATGGGTGTGGCCGATGAACTCGCCCACGAAATCGCCGCTACGGTACTCGAGGCAACGGCAACCTGGCGTGACCAGATGATCGACGCGGGCGTTGGCGCATCCGATTTGGCCGTGCTCGAACGCTGTTTTGCGTTGCGCGAGGTCGTCGAACGTTGGCACGACACAGCGGCCTAGACCACAGATGTTTATCTAGCCTCGTTCCGAATACTTCGAAGTAATCGCCGCAAAATCAAAGCCCCGACCCTGTTATTACAAACGAACAGCTACAACCTGAAAAAGCGGGTATTGAAATAATAATCGATCCATCGGTACTCAATTGCTCAAATTGGAGTCCTGATTCATTAATTTCCTAAATTGTTCCCGCGAATCCTGGGAACTACTGGAAGCAAGCAGTGATTCAATTCGTTGATCGATGTAGTTAGAATGAGTTAGATTTAGTACAAACAAGCCGCTTGTCACTAGAGCTATAAACGCTAGCAGAAAAGTGTTTATTCTCTTCATAATTTATCCCTCAATATCACTTCTGCGTATAATTTTGGGGTGCTCGAACCGCCTTGTTATCACATGCTCTGCTTACCTACAGGATACACTTGGGAAACCCCCGCTTTTTGGGGTGGAAACAATCTACTATTGAAAGTTAAAACGGGAATTACGGGGACAGAGTGATCTTTCCCTATAGGTTCGATTGGACTATTTGGTCCACATTCGGATTGCCGCAAAAATTCTAAGGAATGTTTAGGGCCAGGTCTGAATGGCACCTACCTAAGCTCGCGACCATCGTCGTACCAATCCAGCCGGGATCGGATAAACGGTGAAAGTTTTCGCGAATGCCTCGGCGGCTACGCTGCCTGCGGTTTACTTCGCGAAAACTTTCACCATTTATCCGGCCTCGAAGTTTATTGAGCATTTAAACTCCGGATATGTTTCGAAAACCGATGCTTTCGGTCTTATGTAAGTGCCATTGTGGTCAGGCCTTTGATTTTGGGTTTCTGACGATGACACTAACTGACGAATAGTGCAGGCTGAAGTAGGTGGCAATTCCCTGAAGCGTATATCCACTGCTTTGATAGGCCTGGGCAATGGTCTGGTTGCGATTGTTCGCCAGGCTCAGATACTCATGTAATTGCTTTGGTTGGGGACGAGCTTGTATGGATGGAATTTCGCTCAGATCTTTGTTCACGTCGATAAGGGATTGAACGCAATTGATGAGGCAGCGACTAATCGACATCGGCAACCAGTACTTCGCGTCAATTCAAAATCGAAGACCCGATTCTGTAATACTCAGAGCAGTTGCCCATAGAACAATAATGTCCCTTCCAGTAGGTCTCTTTGTCAATACGTTAACTGTGTCCCTTCAATTACTGATTTTCAACCGAAATTCCGAATCTTTTCTACCAGTTCAACGTTGACCGATCGAGGCCCTGTATCCTGTCGATTTCTGTGACGACGTTCACCGGGTAA
>JAAESG010000304.1 GCA_024229615.1 Gammaproteobacteria bacterium
ATGGCGCAGTTTTTTGAAATTCACCCCGATAATCCGCAACAACGACTGATTCACCAGGCCGTCTCGATTATCGATCGTGGTGGGCTGGTTATTTATCCTACCGATTCCAGTTATGCGCTTGGTTGTCATATCGGCGATAAAACCGCGATGGAACGCATCCAGCGCATTCGCCGTACCGACAACAAGCATCACTTTACCCTGGTGTGCAGCGATCTTTCAGAAATCGGTACCTACGCCAAGGTCAGCAACTCTGACTACCGACTGATGAAAACACTGACGCCGGGGCCCTACACATTCTTACTGAAGGCGACTTCGATCGTGCCGCGTCGATTGATGAATCCGAAGCGAAAGACGATTGGTGTTCGAGTTCCGGATAACAATATTGTGCATGCGATGTTATTACAGCTAGGGCAACCAATCATGAGCAGCACCCTGATTCCACCCGGGGCCGATCAGGCGCTGGACGATGCCTTTGAAATTCGTCAAACCTACGAGCACGAGGTAGACCTCGTCATCGACGGCGGCTTTTGCGGTGTCGAGCCAACCACGGTGATTAACCTGATCGACGATCGGCCCGAAGTTCTCAGGCACGGACGCGGCGATGTTTCATTCCTTGAGTAGGGCAGGGCGAGTAGGGCAGAGCTGCATTCCCTGGATGGTTCCGGTGGAATGTAGAGAATCGATTGCGTAAGCCCGTGAGTGAAAGATTAAAATCATGGTCTGCCGCCTTGCTTCTTTGTATAATTCGCCCACGGGCCTACATACTGGATCACCTTTATATTGAACACCATTAGTCAAAACAACCGCGTGCTATCCGGCATGCGCCCCACAGGGTTGTTGCATTTAGGCCACTATCACGGCGTATTAAAAAACTGGATCGAGTTACAGCATAGCTACGAGTGCTTTTACTTCGTTGCCGACTGGCATGCGCTGACGACGCATTACGAGGATCCGTCGATCATTTTCGAAAGTACTCGAGATATGGTCATCGACTGGCTTGCGGTGGGCGTCAATCCGGGTAATTCGACCCTGTTTGTGCAATCGCGTATTCCCGAACACGCCGAGTTGCATACCTTGCTTTCGATGATTACACCGCTGGGCTGGCTCGAACGTGTACCGAGCTACAAGGACCAGCAGGAAAAAATCAAGGACAGGGATTTGGCTACCTATGGTTTCCTTGGTTATCCGCTGCTACAAAGTGCGGATATCCTGATGTACAAGGCCGGATTTGTGCCGGTAGGCGAGGATCAGGTTGCCCATGTCGAATTAACCCGTGAGGTCGCGCGTCGATTTAATCATTTTTATGGGCGTGAACCCGGTTTTGAAGACAAGGTTGCCAGTGCAATCCGCAAAATGGGTAAGAAGAATGCCAGGTTATATCAGGATGCGCGCAAGCGATACCAGGAGCAGGGCGATAGCGACGCCCTGGAATTTGGCGCGGCGTTGCTGGATTCGCAACAAAATATCAGTCTCAGCGACCGCGACCGATTGCTCGGTTATCTCGATGGCGAGGGGCGTATTATTCTTCCAGAACCGCAATCCCTGCTGACTGTGTCTTCCAAGATGCCGGGCGTTGACGGACAGAAAATGTCGAAATCCTATAACAATACGATCGCCTTGCGGGAAGACGCGGATAGCATCACCAAGAAGATTAAAACCATGCCGACCGACCCGGCTCGTGTGCGTCGCACAGACCCCGGCGACCCGGAAAAGTGCCCGGTATGGGAATTTCACCAGGTATATACCGATGAGAAAACCAAACAGCAGCTGGCGCATGGCTGCAGAACCGCTGGCATTGGCTGTCTCGATTGTAAGCAATACATCATCGATTCGATCATTGACGAATTAACACCGATACAACAGCGTATTAAGGAGTACCTGAGCGATCTTTCCGGTGTCGACAGCATCATCAATGAAGGTTGCGAGGCCGCGCGTGACGAGGCGCAGGACACCATCGAGGAAGTCCGTAAGGTCATGGGACTGAGCGGGCGCAGGTAATGCATAAAGTCTTTGCCAGCACCGCATCGAACCAGTCGGAAATGCCATTCGCGCTGGTTGAAGGCGAACCGCTGACGGTGATCCCGCAGGATTTGTACATTCCTCCCGATGCTTTGCTGGTTTTTCTCGAAGCCTTTGAAGGTCCACTCGATTTGTTACTTTACCTGATCAAACGTCAGAATCTCGATGTTCTCAGTATTCCTATTGCAGCGATCACCAGGCAGTACATGGAATACATACACCTGATGGAGCAGCTCGAACTCGAACTGGCCGCCGAGTACCTGGTGATGGCTTCGATGCTGGCGGAGATAAAGTCGCGCATGCTGTTACCGCGGCCCACCGAGTCACAGGATGAGGACGATCCACGCGCCGAACTGGTGCGTCGGCTGCAGGAGTACGAGCAGTTCAAAAAAGCGGCTGAAGACCTCGATAATCTCGATCGCCTGGAGCGCGAGATTCATCTGACCCATATCGACATTCCGAAATTCAAGGTAAAACTGGCATTACCGACGGTCGAGCTGAATGATTTGATGAGCGCGTTTCGCGACGTGGTCAATCGCGCCGAGCAGTTTGCCAGTCATCATGTCGATCGAGAGCCGCTCTCGGTACGCGAACGCATGGTGATCGTGCTCGATCGCATTTCGGCCGAGGACTTCACCTCGTTCAACGACTTTTTTAATCCCGCCGAAGGGCGTATGGGTGTCGTCGTCAGTTTCATCGCCATTCTCGAATTGCTCAAGGAATCGCTGATCGAACTGGTGCAAACCGAACCTTATGCGCCGATTTACGTGAAAGCAAAGTCATAAAATATGGAAATCGAAAAACTCAAGCCTATCCTCGAAGCGCTGTTTTCAGCCAGCGATAAACCGTTATCGGTCAACCAACTATTCGACCTGTTTGTTGGCGATATCGAGCAACCTACCCGGGATGAAATTCGCAAGGCGATCGAGGAACTGAGCGAAAAGTACAGCGCTAACGGTTTCGAACTGAAACAGGTTGCGTCGGGGTATCGCTTCCAGGTCAGGACCGATTTCGAAACCTGGGTAGTGCGGTTATGGGAGCAAAAACCACCGCGATACTCTCGTGCTCTGATGGAAACGCTGGCTCTGATTGCCTATCGTCAACCGATCACGCGGGGTGAAATCGAAGATATTCGTGGTGTTAGCGTCAGCACCAATATCATCAAGACTTTGCTGGAACGTGACTGGGTCAAATCGTTAGGACATAAAGAGGTTCCAGGCAGGCCAACCTTGTATGGTACGACCAGCGGTTTTCTCGACTACTTCAACCTGAAGTCTCTCAATGAATTACCCACACTCGCCGAGATCCGCGATATAGATCAGTTCAATCCCGAGTTAGTACTATTTCCCGAAGAGAAAAAGGAAGTAGCGTCTAATCATTGAGCTGACGATAGCTATTGTCGCCGGGTCAATAGCATCTATACTCAGATGCATGCGAATCGTAGCTATTACCCTGTTTTTGTGCACATTGCTGATTGCCTGTAGCGAGCCCAAGCAAGCGCTCGATACCTGGGTGCACGCCGACACCGGCTCCTATGGCGCCGCTATCAGTCCCGACGGCAAGCACTTGGTGACCGGTGAAATCGGCGGTTTCGCCCGCCTCTGGGATTTGCAGCAAAACAAAGTCAGGTACAGCCTGCAGCACGAAGAAGGTAGTGCGGGCGGTATTGTCTCTGCAGACTTCTCCGAGTTTGGCAATGTACTGGTGACGGTTGAGCAGGATTCGATTGCGCGTTGGTCGGTCGAATCGGGACGACTCACCGGCTACTGGGCATGGCCGAACCTGACCGATGTGGCGGTTTCGGCGGATGGGCGCTATGCGCTAATCGGCAGCAAGGACAAGCAGGCGGTTTATTTCGATATGGTTGCGGGCAAAATGCTTTACGTGTTCCCGCATCACGAAAAAGTCACCAGTGTCGCGCTTTCCAAAGACGGGCGCTACGCACTAACCGGTGCCGATGACTGGCACGCCAGTCTTTGGGATTTGAGTAACGGCGAACACCTCTGGTCGAAAAATATGAAGTACAAGATTTCGCTGGTGGCGCTTTCCGATGATGGCGAGTTCGCTCTTGCCAATGCCCATATCGGCGATGCTCATGTTTATGCAACCCGAGGCAAGGGCAGCCTGGTATCACGCCTCGATGAAATCAAGATGACCCTGGTGTCGGCCGATTTTTCCAGTGACAATCGAATTCTGGCGACCGGGCGCGCGGCCAAGGCGATCGATATCTGGGAAGTTGCCAGCGGCGATCGTCGTGAAACCTGGAAGCCGAAAGTGAAACACAAGGTACAACCGGATTCCGCCACAATTCTCGACCTAAAACTTGATGCCAACGCGAAGACTCTGATTTCCGAATCCTCTACCGGTATCGGGCAACGCTGGGCCATCAACTGACACCCCCGAGGGTGCCATCCCTGCCCCCGGGGCCGGGATCTTGCAATGGCGCCATGGTTCCAGGATTCCCATGACAGGCTTCGAGGGGGGCAGAGCACATTTTCGGTGCTTCTTGTGACGAAAAATGTGGTCCAACCCGAATGGCACTTACTTAAGCTCGCAACCATCGTCATACCAATCCAACCGGGACCGGATAAACGGTGAAAGTTTTCGCGAATGCCTCGGCGGCTATGCCGC
>JAAESG010000305.1 GCA_024229615.1 Gammaproteobacteria bacterium
ACGGCATACCCAGCATTTCGGCCAATAATGGCGCCACAATCAGCAATGGCAGACCCGTAACCAGCCAGTGCGCGCTCACCTTGGCCAACACCAGTACCGCGACCGGATGCGGACTCAGCAGAATCTGCTCAAGCGATCCGTCATCGAAATCAGAGCGAAAAATGCTATCCAGCGATAACATCGCCGCAAGCAGTGCCGCGACCCATATAATCCCGGGCGCTATGCGCGCCAGTAACTCCGGCAGAGCACCCAGAGCCAGTGGAAAAAGAGTAATCACCAGCACAAAAAACAGCAATGGCATCGCGTACTCGGCGCGATTGCGCAGTGCCAGCAACAAGTCGCGTCTGAGCAGGAACAAAAACGCTTGCGCCAGGGATAAACGGTGGCTCATCACAAGCCCCCGAGCCGTAGTCGTTGCACGGATTGCCCGGGCAACGAAATATCGTGGTGCGAAGTCATGACAATTAGCCCGCCGCGCTCCAGCTGCCGTTCAAACATCGACTCGAACATCGACATGCTGGATTTGTCGAGCGAAGTGAAGGGTTCATCCAGAATCCACAACAATGACTCGGTAGCGAGCAGGCGCGCAAGGGCCAGCCGGCGTTTCTGTCCAGCCGACATACTGCCGACTTCGGTTTCACCATAGGCAAAGAGGTTGACCTGTTCGAGTACATCGTCGAGGTCAATCTGCGACGGTAATCCCATCGCCCTGGCCAGACGCAAATTTTCGAGGCAGGAGAGTTCGTGTTTGACACCATCATGATGCCCCACGTAGGCTACCTGCTCGAAATAATCGCCCGCCACCCGGTCGATCGGTTCACCTCGCCACAGGACCTGGCCGTTTTCAGCAAGTCGTAACCCGGTCAATATACGCAGTAAACTAGTTTTACCGCAGCCATTAGGCCCCTCGACGACCAGCATCTGGCCGGATTCGAGGGCAAAATCCAGATTTTCGAACAGTAAGCGGTCATTACGGATGCAGCTGAGTTCGCGGGTTTCGAGTAAGGCAGATTGGGTCATACCAGGGTTGGAAATTAAGGAGCCCGAAGATTAGCCTTGCACCTGACGACGATCAACCCATTTCTTTTGATATAGGTCACGCAATCTGGTGTCAAGAAAGGGTAATTTATCACAAAGTAGTACGGAGAATTAAACCATGACGACTAAAGAGCAACTGATTGACCAGCACATACGTGAATACGAATCCCGCCTGAAGCACATCGATGAACTCTATGAACGAGCCCACCAGGCTACCGAACATCTCGATGATGAGCATGAAACCCGCTCGGAATTAAAGGATTACGCGAGCCAGCGATCGCGTTTGCAACAAAAGGCCGATGAAATCAAAACCATGCCGATCGATAACTGGCGCAAGGAAACCATCCAAAATGCCGGTCCAATGGCCATCTGGGACGTGCTCGCACAAAAGCTAGAGGATTTTATAGAACGCCACGGAAACTGATCATTATCAGTTGTTTTGTAATTTCTCGGCCAGTAGTAACCAACCGGGACGATCCAGTTGGGACATGTGATTGAATGGTTCCTGCCGGTGAATTCGCCACAATGCGTCGCTTTCCATCTGCCCGAAAGCCCGCTCGAAGCCTTCTGCTGTATAATGCATGGCGTTAATGACGACGAACAAACCACTGTTTTTTACAGGTCGCAGAAGTTCCGCTACATGTTGAGCGCCGACGTGACCCGCAGCCATTGAACCAACATAGATCGCCACATCGTATCCAGCGTCAATCAAGGCAAGCCTCGCCGTCAGGTCAGCCCAAATCAAATTGCAATAAACGCATTTTTCACGAGCCCACTGCAGCATGCCCGTGGAAATGTCGATCCCGTCTATGTTTGCAAATCCCTGCTTTTTGAGCGCTATTCCTACCAGGCCGGTGCCACAATCGTAATCGATAATTGCAAGATTACGCCGTACGCCGTGGTCCGCTAACGCCTGCGCTGCCACAGCGGGTGAAATATAACCAAAATCATCAAACAAATGACGATCGTAGTCATCGGACCAGTCATCGTAAATATCACGCGAACTGACGCCGGGTTGAAGATGATTAACCCGGCATCGAAATTTGCTTTGAGTCTATATCCATGTCGACAGCTTAACCTGGAGGGTACTTGTAGCTTCGTTTTTCGGCCTCGATGAAAACACGCTTTATCTGCGGGAATTTTTGCTTGATGCGGTAATCAATTTCGGCAACATCGATCTCGATTTCCTGAGCACTGATGGTATCCTTAAAATCAACGCTGACGTTTGCCAAAATAAAATCCGGGCCCATATGCATGGTTAAAATCTCGTTGATGTGCTGAATGTTTGATTTTCCCTGCAGCGCTTCACGAATGCCGCGAATTACCGACTGGTTAGCGCTTTCCCCAATCAACAGTCCCTTGGTTTCATAGGCCAGCCAAATCGAAGTCCCGACCAGGATTAAGCCGATAATCACCGAGGCAATTCCATCGAATATCAGAATTCCAGTAGCCTGACTCAGCAATACCCCGACAAATGCGACAATCAGGCCCAACATCGCGGCGCTATCCTCAAACAGGACCACGAAAATCGACGGATCCTTGGCTCGCTGTATCGCCTCCAGGTATCCCCAGCGACCCTTGACCCGGCTGAATTCACGAAATGCAAAAAACCAGGCCGCACCTTCGAAAACAAGGGCCAGACCCAGAACCACATAGTTGACCATCGGATTACTGATCGGCTCGGGATGCTGTATATGCTGAATGCCTTCGTAAATAGAGATACCACCACCGAGCGCAAATATCAGGATTGCGACGATGAAACTCCAGAAGTATATCTCCTTACCATAACCAAACGGAAAATCCTCGTCCGCAGGCCGGGCGGCTCGCTTCAAACCGTACAGCAACAAACCCTGGTTACCCGTGTCAACCAGCGAGTGAATACCTTCCGACATCATCGCTGAACTGCCGGTAATCGACGCCGCGACAAACTTGGTGATGGAAATCAGCGTATTGCCGACCAATGCCGCAATGATGACTAGCCTGGAACCGGATGCCATGTTTCTGCCTCATGAAATATGTGGCCACTATATCCCAACAGGAGCCCCGGTCAAACGCCTCAAAAGGGCCTGAGAATTAGTGTCGGGATGCCGCGGCAGGCGTCTGTACACGACGGCGCACAGGTAAGGAATCGAAACGGGCTCTACAAAGTTGAATTAATGATTGCTGGCGACCAAACCCTCTACTAAACTCCGCGCAGCTTAAACTGACTGGCTGACAGTCACCCTACTGGAATCTATACCTCATGTGGAAAGATCTTGGCGCTTCGTGGGCTATTCTACTCGGCATCGGCTTCATGATGCTGGCCAACGGATTGCAGGGAACCCTGCTAGGCGTGCGTGCCGGCATCGAAGGATTTTCCACGTTTACCACTGGCATACTGATGTCGGGTTACTTCATCGGCATGTTTATCGGTTCGCTGGTGGCACCGATCCTGGTAAACCGCGTCGGTCATATCCGGGTTTTTTCAGCGCTAGCGTCGCTGGCATCGATTTCAATCCTGTTTCACGGCGTATACATAGAGCCAACCATATGGATGTTGATGCGCATCGTTACGGGCATTAGCTTCGCCGGATTTTATGTGGTCACCGAAAGCTGGCTGAACGATCGGGCCAGCAACGAAACCCGCGGCAAGATACTGTCGATTTACATGCTCATCATCACCGTCGGCATGGGCGCCGGACAGTTTCTGCTCAATCTCGCGCAACCGAATGCCATCGACTTGTTCATCTTGATTTCGGTGATCATATCCTTTGGTCTGATCCCGATTCTGCTCACAGCCAAACCCGCACCCAATTTTGCCACCTCATCGAAGATGTCGGTGCTGGATCTGTATCGTGCCTCACCACTGGCGGTGATCGGTAACTGTTTAACCGGTATGGCACATGGCACTATTTTCGGCCTCGGCGCGATTTATGCGAGTGCGGTGCTGGTCGATATCAATTTGATTTCGTGGTTTATGGCCTGTTTTATGATCGGTAGTCTGGTATTGCTATGGCCGGTTGGCTATCTTTCCGACCGCATCGGCAGGCGCGGAATCATGGCAGCCCTGTCTGCCAGTGCGGTCGTCTGCTGTCTGCTGGCGGTAATTACCCCAAAGGACAGCATTCTGTTTTACCTGGTCATCGTGGCGCTCGGCGGCGTCGCCATGCCGATGTACTCGATCTGCGTCGCCTATGCCAATGATCGCCTGGAACCCAATCAGATTATCGCCGCCAGCGGCAGCCTGGTCATGGTTTCGGGGTTTGGCGCGATGACCGGACCGATTGTCATCGCTTTCTTCATGGACTTATTTGACGTGGTATTTTATTTCTGGGGAATCGCGACCGTATTCGGTCTGACACTGCTGTTCACCCTGATCCGAATGGGGTCTCGTCCGGGAATCGCACTGGCAGAACAATCCTCGCTGGTAGCGGGCCCCATAGGAACGCCGATAGCCGAGTATCTTGCACCGGATTCAATCGAGTACGCCGAAGCCGTTGCTAATCACGAAGTCGAACAACTCGATCAGCGTGAAGACATTACCGAACGCCGCTTATAATGCCCAACGCAGATCCAGGAAAAAGGCATTCTGCTCGCCGATATCATCGCCGATTTGTTTCAATGGATGGCCCCATTGCAGGCGGCCGTAAAAATTCGCATCCACTATTTCGAGGCCCAGCGCGATAGCGTAAATCTCACCACAAACATCTGGATTATCGATTTCACATTTAACCTCGCCGTAATCGAGGCCCGCTGAAAGTGAAACCGACTTGCTGAACGCTTGGCCGGTAAAGGGATTCGCCACCGACTGCAATCGCCGGGTTAAATCGCTGCGCAGATACCAGGCACTACTCCCACTCAATGCCGTGCTATAACCGCGCACAGTGTAAGGACTACCAATATTTAACCTGTCATTGCTAAACAGAATATCGTCGCTGTACTGCAGGTAAAATCTGGAGCTGATATGCCAAACGGGGTCCAGATAGTAGTACAATTGGCTGTCGACGACGAACTTTTCAAACTGCAGTCGTGCTTCGCTTTCAAATCCATCTTCAATCGTATAGTAATCGTCGTCTCTGGCCCCGAATGAACCAAGCCCCTGGTGGTAACGGTAGCTGCTGTCCAACTGACCCCATTGCTGTAACCATTGGTGACGTAATTCAACACTTAACTGGCTTGTTTTGTAACTGGACACATCGATCAGCTGCTCTTCGAAAAAGTTGTTCGAATCCTTGATTTTCAAGGCAAAGGCCAGGCTCAGCTTTCCCGTCTGACTGCGAGTCAACAACTTGCTAACCCGTAACTCATCGCTAACAGTATTCCCCTCGGCGATAAAACTGCCGCTGATTCCTTGCACCCGTTGCCTAAAATCACTGTCACTATGGTTCAGTGAGATCAGATAACTGCCCAACGGGAAAGAATAGACCAATTCGCGACTACGATCGCTTTGAATGGATTGAAACGCTTCTCCGCTGTTGTAACGAAAATCAATTACATCGTTGATATTAAAGGGGTTATCCAGTGCTACCTGAAAATTCAGCTGGGAATCAAAATCGCTCTGCGCAATCGCTCCGAGTTCACCGTGGAATCGATTCGACTGCAACGTCTTGATCGCGACTACGCTGCCACCTGGCTGCGCTCCGGGCCTGATTTCGAAACTGGCAGTCACCGACTCTGCTCGTTCCAT
>JAAESG010000306.1 GCA_024229615.1 Gammaproteobacteria bacterium
CAACGCGCACCCTGAAACGGCATCAGGTGGGTGCTTTACCCCTGCTTCACGCCATTGGCAAACGCATGGGGCTGCGATCCGTACTCGAGCGTTATGTCTCCTCGCACGGCAATGATCAGGTCCCGGTAGTCGATACCCTGATATTACTCAGTTACAACCTGATCATCGGCAAGGAACCGCTCTACGAGTTACCGGCCTGGGTAGCATCGATCGATCGTCGTCCTATCGGCCTTGCCGATTATGCGCCGGAGAAGTTCAATGACGATCGCTTCGGTCGCTGCCTGGATCGCGTGTACGAGGCCGACCGTGCCAGCCTGATGACCGATCTGGTCACCCGCTTTGTGCGCGCATTCGATCTGGGTCTGCAACGCATCCATAACGATTCTACGTCGATCAAGGCCTATGGGAAGTACCCTGAAAAGACCCGCAGTGGGGTCGAACTGAAACAGGGAAAGAGCAAGGACCACCGACCCGATCTGAAACAGTTGGTGTTCAGTCTGAGTCTTTCTGCCGACGGGGCCGTTCCGGTGCATCATAAGGTCTATGCCGGTAACCGCACCGACGATACCACCCACATCGAGACTTGGAATGATATACGCAATATCGCACCCGGGCCTGATTTTCTCTATGTGGCAGATTCCAAACTCTGTAGCGACGAGCAGTTATCCTATATCGTTGGAAAAGGTGGCCGTGCGATCACGATAATGCCAGAGACCTGGGCGGAAGTTGCGGAGTTTAAATCGGTACTACGCACCACCAGGAAGACAAAAAAAGAGATCTGGCGACGGCCCAAACCGGGTCATGAGGAGGAGACCGAATATTTCTCGGTCTTTGTGGGCGACTATCTCACCCGCAAACGGGGGTATCGGATCCATTGGATCTACTCCAGTGAAAAGCGCGTGCGCGATCGACAGAGTCGCGAGGCCCGTTTAGCCAAGGCAGAACAAGCACTGATGGCGCTCAATGCCCGGCTAAATACCCGGAATCTCAAGCAACAAGAGGCTATTGAGGCAGCCGTCAAAACGATCCTCGAACAACATCAGGTAGAGGAACTTCTTCAATTCCAGATCGGAACCAGCCGTGAGGAATATCGCATCCAAATCGGCAAGG
>JAAESG010000307.1 GCA_024229615.1 Gammaproteobacteria bacterium
CCGCTGGGTGCCCACAAACCGTTTCTCTTGCTGTATGTAATGGATATGATTGCCCAAGGGCAGGTCATCGAAAATTTTATCGAGCCGTCTTTTGAATTGGTCGATACTTGGAACGGATACTGGAATACGGTCATGCCCATTCTGACACTTTGGTCGCAGCCGGAGGTGGTTTTTTTTGAAGATACATATCTTGTGTGATCTACATGTTGAGTTCGGCGATTTCGTGCCGCCAGTTGTCGGCGCCGATGTTGTTGTGTTGGCCGGCGACGTCCATGTCAAGAATCGGGGGCTTCAGTGGATATTTGACCAGAAATTTGAGATTCCCGTGCTGTATGTTTTGGGCAACCACGAGTTTTACAGGGAAAAGTTCCCTGGACTCATCGATAAGCTTAAAATGGGCGCCGAAGGAACTAATGTCCATGTCCTCGAAAACGACTCCGTAGAGATCGGAGGCTACCGGTTTTATGGTTGTACGCTTTGGTCAGATATGGAGCTGCTCGATGACCCGCACGCATCATCGATCGCGGCTGCCAATACCATGAACGATTACAGGTTGATCCGTCTCAGCAAGACTTACAGGCGGCTTTCACCGAATGACACAAGAATGTATCATTTCCACAGTGTGCGAAAGCTAACAGAATTCCTCAAATCTGGAGAGCCGGAAAGGTCGATTGTGGTGACG
>JAAESG010000308.1 GCA_024229615.1 Gammaproteobacteria bacterium
AGTGTTCGGGTGATAAACCCGATTCATCAAGCACGATTTTAATGTTTTCCAGAAAGTTTGCTTGTCTGAATTGCTGAGGCGATATATTAATGGCGACTTTGTCCTTAAATAAATTGCTATCAGTCCATTGTTTGGTTTGTTGTATTGCTTTACGGATGATTTGATCCCCCAGGGGAAGTATCAGTCCGGTTTCCTCTACAGTCGGGATAAACTCAGCAGGCGAAACAAGGCCATTCCCGTTTTTATTCCATCGTACCAATGCCTCCATTCCGGCAATATTATGCGTGGATGCATCGAACTTGGGTTGATAGTGCAATATAAATTCATCATTTACCAATCCCTGGCGTAACGATTCTTCCAGCTGTATGCGTTTTTGTACATCATCATTCATCTTGTCTGTGAAAAACCTGAATGTATTTCCACCAGCATCTTTAGCACGATACATGGCGGTATCAGCTTTTTTAAGAAGTTCTTCATGTGATGTACCATGATCGGGATAGATGACAACGCCAATGCTGGGAGAAATAACAACTTCGTGACCATGCAGGAATAAAGGCGTACTCAACACATCAATAATTCTTGTCGATATCTCTGCAGCTTTAAGTGTGTCCGCGATATTATCGAGGAAGATGGTGAACTCATCTCCCCCAAGCCTGGCAACGGTATCATTACCACGAATAACTTCAGTTAGCCGAGTGGCAACCAGCTGTAAAAGCCTATCGCCGACCGAATGTCCCAGGGAGTCGTTGATGTTCTTAAATCGATCCAGGTCGATAAACAATATAGCGTGATTCTGAGTATTACGTTTGCCCCGAGATATTGCTCCATACACTATATCTCTAAAATAATTCCGATTGGGTAAACCGGTTAATACATCATAACTGGCCAGTCGCGTTAGTGTTTCTTCATGCTCTTTTTCACTTGAAATATCGGTATGTGTACCAACGATCCGAATCGGTTTAATTTTATCATCTCGTTTAACCACCTTACCCTTGGATAGAATCCAGCAATAATTGCCCGCCTTGTTCTTTAAGCGACACTTAATCTTGAATTCGGATATTTTCTTTTTTGTGCAACGTTCAAATTGTTTTTTATAGAGCTCAACATCATCCGGGTGAAGTAAATTAAATAACGTATCTACCGTATGTGGCCAGGTATCAGTATCGTATCCTAGCATCATGAAAAAAGTGTCATTAAAATAGATTTTGTTTTCTTCGACATTCCAGTCCCATAAGCCTTCATTAGATGCATCAAGTGCGTGGCTTAGTCTTGATTCACTTTTAGCAAGCTGCTCTTGAGCCAACTTTAAATGACTGATGTCGCGACAGGTATAGATTGTGACTTTTTCATGAATGAACGCATGTTTAACGGATACGATAAGGGTATGTTGCTTACCATCTTTATGGGAAATCTTCGTTTCAAAAAATTGCAGGTCATTATTGACCCGAGGAATAGATTTATTGAATAGTGCAATATTCAATAAATTTGAAAAAATATTTTTATCAATCTTATCAGGCTTGTAACCAAATATTTTCTCTATGCTGGGTGAAATATAGGTGAATTCATCTTTCTGATTTGCAATAAGAATAACCGTATCATCAATATTGGCCAGCGTTAGCCTGTGTAATTTTTCGGATGCGCTTAGTTTATGCTGTGTTTGAAAGTGTTGTTTAATTTCATGCTTGAGTGAAGTATTCGCCTTTTGTATTTCCTGGGTACGCGCTTCAACGATGATTTCAAGATTTTCATTGTTTGACTTCAGAGTGTTTTGCAATTTATTGATAGTCAGATGAGTATTAACTCTTGCCAATAAGACTTCAGCCTTAAAGGGTTTTGTTACAAAATCAACTGCACCCATTGCAAGTCCACGGACGATATCGAATTGTTCTTTTAGGGCGCTCAGAAAGATAATCGGAACGTCTTGTGTGGATTGGTTATTTTTTAATCGTTCGCAAACCTCATAGCCATCCATATCAGGCATCGTGATATCGAGCAAGATTAGATCAGGGATATTTGAAGTCACAGATGACAAGGCCATTTCGCCATTGGTCGCCAAACGGACCCTGTAGCCTTGTTCGGCCAGTAGCGAACGGAGTAACTTCAGATTATTGATGTTGTCATCGACGATGAGTACATCGCTGAAATCAGCTATTTTGCTGAAATCAGGTCCTTTTTCGTTTTGTTCAAGCACCGTCCTGGCTTTTGACGAACCTGTATCGAAATTCATATTGTTAAGGATATTTCCTAACTGCTTTCTTCCGGGATAGGGTTACTAATTTTGCACGCTGTTCGTATATCGACCTTAATTTGAAATACTTGAGCAATATCAAGGAATCTCTGCAAAAATAATGGTGCCGGGATAGTGCTCGACAACCAGGCCAAAAGCATCTTTCTGGCCAACATGTCACATGAGTTTCGCACACCGCTGAATGCCGTCCTCGGATTCTCCGAACTCATGGCTAACGACTCGCATACCAGCCTCAGGAACAAACAGAACCTCGGGGTGATCAACCGCAGCGGCCATCACCTTTTGGGATTGATTAACGACGTGCTGGATATGTCCAAGATAGAGGCTGGTCGCACCGTGCTGGAATCGACGCCGATGGATCTTCGCCGCTTTCTACAGGACATCAGCGATCTGCTCAAACTGCGAGCTATAGAGAAAGGGCTGGAATTTACTCTGCGACTGAACGCTAATTTACCGCAACACATCACCCTCGATGAGGGTAAGCTCCAGCAGACACTGATACTGGATCACCTGAAAAGAAAAGGTGGATTATCTGAGCCAGTTAATCTTCTTCCCGATGCCACAGGCCCGCTGTACAAAACAATAATTGTGTAACAACCTGAATCAGGGACAGATTTGCTTTGGTTTCGCAGGGAAGCAGGGCAGGGAACCTATTGCCCTTTTCAAGGAAATCTCGATGAATCACAGACCTGGATGCATCCGGGGAATATCGGTAGGGGTGCGGCTGGGTGTTTATTTCCAAACAAATCGAATCAGCAGTCTGGGCTCGCTACTATGACTATAGGGTCGATTTTTCCTATACCTGCCTGACAATCGAATATTTGACTAATACTCTTTCAAAAGTTTAATACTGCTGATATTGCAATTGGCCTGGAGAATAGAAGGCTTTAGACTTTAAACATCGATGTAAGAGGGAATTGTGATGCAAGTAGAAAGTTATATGTCACACGCGCCGATCACCGTTCGAGACGACACGGACTACTGGAAGGCGTCCGAGATAATGCAGGAAAAAGATTTGCACCATATTCCTGTTATAAATCAAGACGAAAAGATTGTTGGTATCCTGACCCTTCGTGACCTGAAGATGGCTGCAATGCATTTCGGGGAAGCGCATGTGGAAGTGTCCGAAGTGATGCACAGCCCGGTCGTCACGGTAGCACCAGGCGAACCGCTGGCAGATGCGGCCAGACTAATGATCGATAATAGAATAGGCGGCCTGCCCGTTTTGGACGACGGCGGCCAGATTGTAGGCATTTTGACCGAAACGGATCTACATCGCGCCCTGGTCGATCAGCTAAGCTGAGGAAACACCGGGAATCGCCGGACGCTTCATGAACTGGGTATACTGTCGCCCGGTTTCCCCATAGATTTGTATGCATTTTGAATGTCCGGGCTTTTTATGGGCTCAACCTTTTGAGAACCAAATATGTTCACGCCGGAATTTTTCGAGTTTTACCGGACACTGGCACAAAATAATAATCGAGACTGGTTTAACGAACATAAACCGGAATATCTGCGGGCGGTGGTGCAGCCGATGTGCGCATTTATCGATGAGATGGCGCCGCGGTTGCGCAAAATTTCGCCGCATTTTGTTGCCGATTCGCGCCCGCATGGCGGCTCGATGTTTCGTATTTATCGCGATGTGCGTTTCTCCAAAGACAAATGCCCCTACAAGCTGCATGCGGCCTGTCAATTTCGCCATGAACTGGGTAAGGACGCGCATACGGTGGGTTTCTATGTACACATCTCTGCCGGGGAAGCCGTGTTCGGTGGTGGGGTCTGGATGCCACCCAGTGGCGAGCTATTGAAAATACGCAATACCATCGTCGATAACCCGAACGAATGGCGGCGGATAAAGTCGAGCCGCTCGGTGAAGAAATTCTTCGGTGGCATCGGCGGCGACGGGTTGAAGCGCCCGCCGCGCGGTTTCGATGCCGATCACGAGCACATAGAGGACCTCAAGCGTAAAAGTTTTTTCCTGATGCGTCGCGAGCAGCCCGAAATTATTCTCGATGAAGGTTTGGTGAGTGAGGTGGACAAAACCTTCAGGGCCGCGAAGCCGCTGATGGAATATATCTGCTACGCGCAGGATATCGAGATCTGATTGCGTACTCCCAGGTTGTTCGTATCAAACGATTTTACTGAGAGCTTGACGATAGCCTCAGCCCGATTACCTATGCTATGGAGAAATCCAGAAACGCCGCAGGGGGCGAGCAGACGACCCACTGTAAACGAAAGCAGGCAAGCAGGCCCTGTGGCGTCAACAGGTTGCCGCGCTATCTGTTAAAGTGAAAGTTGTAGGCCACGCTGAACATGTCTTCGCGCACGTCGCAATCCATACTGTCATTGTCACCGTTCCAGCGATTCGCGCGAAAACCGACATTGTCACCATTCCCTCAAAAACTACCGACGTCGAGCAAACCCTGCAAATCGGCGTTCACGATCCGCGCAAGCTGCACGTCATCTGGATCGATCGATGAATCGATGTTACTGATGTTCGTTTCGTTGTGCCGGTGCCAGTTTAAAGCTTCTTTCGAAAAAGAGTGAGCTGCTATTATTTCTACCTCAAAACTACTCTTTATGATCCTGTCATATTCAATATTTGACGTAGTTGAGTTTACGAAATTTCCCCCTACCTGACTGATTTCCGCACCTATAGACTTCCGATCCTGAGGTTGGCTATCGATTAAAACTTGATTGAGCCTACCCAACTTGAGGCGCTAACGAAAATTAACAACGGATCTTGTTGAGTTTTCAAGTTAACGGTATCGCAGCAATCTTAACCTGCGACCTGGTATCAGCATCGCTAGTTAATTTTTCGTTAAGTGATTGCTCAGGAAGAGAAGTAATTCGACACCTGTACGCAAGGCGGAAAGAAACAATTTGGTAAGCTGAATAGTGCTATTGACTTAGGGCTGCCTTCGCGGGCGGCAATTTTAATAAGAATTGATAATTGTTTCGACAGATATACGAAATATCTACATTCAATAATTAATAATAAGGAGAACTGTAAGTGATGATACACATTAATAAAAGAAGCCAGGTAGCGCTTTGCACGGCTTTAGCTTGTGCAAGCCTGGGTTCGGTGCAAGCCGTTCCACTCGGGGGAGGAACACTGGATCCGACCTCGATACCTAAATATGTTACGCCGCTCGTCATACCGCCGGTAATGAATAACTCGGGCCTCGCAAACAACTATGACATCGCCGTGCGTCAATTCCAGCAGCAAATTCTGCCCGGCGGAATCTGGAACACGCTGAACGGCCGGACGGACGCTTTCCCGCCAACCACCGTATGGAGTTATGGCCCGGCCGGTGATCCGATACCCGATTCTACCGCACTGGGGGGGGCACCTGGAGTGGCGCCTGCCGCAAACTCACAGTTTAACTATCCATCCTACACCATAGAAAACAAGGTCAACAGGCGCACCAACGTCAACTGGATCAACGATCTGGTCGATGCCGGGGGGCGGTATCTGCCTCACCTGTTGCCTGTCGATCGTTCGTTGCACTGGGCCAACCCCGAAATGCTGCCTTGCGAAGACACGGGTCAAGGCTTGCAGGACTGTCGCCCGGCTGCCAGCAACGGTGAAATTTTATTTAAACCTTACACAGGTCCGGTGCCGATCGTGACCCACGTCCACGGCGCGCACGTGGGGCCGGAAAGCGATGGTTACCCGGAAGCATGGTGGCTACCGGATGCGAATAATATTCCGGCCAACTACGCGACCTCCGGTACACTGGTCAACAGGTACGCGGCAGAAACCAACGCAATTCCCGGTGTGGCCAATTTTTCATACCCCAACGACCAGCCGTCGACCACTTTGTGGTACCACGATCACACGCTCGGGATGACCCGTTTGAACGTGTATGCGGGTCCCGCGGGCTTCTGGCTGCTGCGTAAGGGCAACGGCGGCGAAACCGGCTTGAAATCGGGTGTTCTTCCCGGACCGGCTCCTGTCGCCGGTGAAGACCTGGCCGAAACCAACATCACCGGGCGCGGCAAGTACCGTGAAATCCCGATCGTCATCCAGGACCGCGCGTTCAATACGGACGGCTCTTTGTTTTACCCGGCCAACCGTGCCTTTTTCGAAGGACTGGGCGATGGTCAGATCCCGGGGCAGAAAGGCAACAAGCGGGCTGGTTTGAAGATTGATACGCGGGGTACGAATGACGGTAAATCCATTGAAGATCAAAGCGATGTTGCACCGATATGGAATCCGGAAGCGTTCTTCAACACAATGGTCGTTAACGGCGTTACCTGGCCAACGCTTGAAGTCGAACCCGACCTATACCGTTTTCGTCTTCTCAACGGCAGTAACTCCAGGTTCATCAATCTCAGCCTGCAGGCGATGGACGTCAATGGCAATGTTATAGGCGAAGTACCTTTCTACCAGATTGGTGCCGACCAGAGTTTGATGCCGAAAGTGGTCAAAGTGGTTCGTGGCGCTCGCGCCGCTCTGCGTGGCAATGGTACAGAACCCGACCTGAGCCCCGCGCCACTGCCGGACTTTAACGATCCGATGGCGGAAGAGACGGTCGAAGGTCTGATGATGGGTCTGGCTGAACGCGCCGACGTACTGGTCGATTTCAGTCGGGTGCCTGCCGATACGGTCAAGGTTCGCCTTTTGAACACGGGTCCTGACGAGCCGTTTGGTGGATTTCCGGGTCCGATCTCCGACCCGGGCACTACCGGCCAGGTGATGGAATTCGTGATGGTTGCGGATACGGCAGCGGGTGAAGGTTTCACCGCCCCGGCGGATATCAAGCTGAGACTGCCAGATAGAAAAGATCCGGCGGCGAGCGGTCTTGTCCAAAGCACCGTGCGCGACCTGGCTTTGCTCGAAGAAGAGTCATTCTTCGTATGCGTGAATATCAAGCCAGATGGTCGGATAAAGCAGGATGGGGATGCCATTCCGGACCCCAATACCCCGGGAACCTGTATTAACCAAGAGGACGGCTTATTGCGTACCTCTGTACCGTTTGCTCCGAAGGCTGCCGTATTGGGAACCAACGGTGCTGGCGGGGGTACTACCCAACTCTGGTCTGATATGATACAGCAGAACCCGGCACTGGGTGATACCGAGACCTGGGAACTATGGAACTGGTCTGCCGACGCGCACCCGATTCACCTTCACCTGGTCAAGTTTAAGGTGGTGAACCGTGAATGTGTCGACGACGCCGTATGCCGTCAGGGTGTACTCGGCCAGGTCGATGCGCCTGAGCTCACCGAGTCCGGCTGGAAAGATACCGTCGTCGCCTATCCGGGCGAAGTCACTCGAGTCAACGCGACTTTCGATGTGGAAGGCCTGTATGTCTGGCATTGTCATATCGTCGAGCACGAGGATAACGAGATGATGGTACCGTACTGCGTCGGTGACAGATCTACTGCTCCAGGCTGTAGCGCTGTTCCTTAGGTCGGTGCACACACCAGCTAATGATCCATTATCCGATGGTATCAGGTAGCGGGTTATAGAATGGCGGGGCCGGCACATGCCGGCCCCTGTTTGTAAGAGTGATTCTATTGCCCAGGATACTCATCGGCCCAATTTTTTGATAACAGGATATCGATATTTAAGGAGTACGAAATATATGTCTCAAGTAAAAACAAAGATCTTTCTGGCGGGTTTTACCTTGCTGGCGATGCAGTGCATTCCTGCCATGGCAGTAGGTGCTGAAGAGATCAAGCTCAACGATAATACCAAGCGCCTCAGTTACAGCCTGGGATACCAGATCGGTGGTGACTTCAAACGGCAAGGTGTCGAGATGGACCCCGCTGCCATAGTCAAGGGCATCGAAGATGGGCTTGGTGGAACTGATTCAATGATTAGCCGCAAGGCCATGAGCGAGATTCTCATGGAGCTAAAGCGCAAGGTGGTTAGCAAAGGCGGTAATCAGCCGGGAAAGGTCGGCTCGCAGCAAAATCGACGCGAGGCCGAGTTGGAATATCTCGCTGAAGGCAAGAAATTTCTCAAGGAGAATGCCAGCAGGTCCGGCGTAAAGACAACCGGGAGCGGCTTGCAATACAAGATCATCGAGCCTGGTACGAGCAAGGTGCCGGGTCCGACGGATTTAGTATCGGTGCATTACCGCGGCACCCTGATCAACGGTAATGAGTTCGACAGTACCAACCCAGGCGAGAAACCTATCACCTTCAAGCTGGATCAGGTAATTCCAGGCTGGACGGAAGGTCTGCAGTTGATTGGCGAGGGCGGCAAGATTCAACTTTTTGTGCCTTATGTGCTTGCTTATCGTAACCGGGGCCCATTGGGACATCGAACCCTGCTTTTTGACGTAGAGTTGGTTTCGGTGACCAGTGAAGAACAATCGGCGGTGAACTAGCCGGGGCGACACGGATTTAAGCATGGATGCTTTTCATATCCGACTTGCCAGGTGATGTGTTTGTGCCGAAGTAACCGACCCGCAGGTCTGTAATCTTTCATGTATGCGCCGCTGCAATCAGGGCTTGCTTTCGGGTTGATTTTTTTTGCTTGCCTCGGTTTGGCAAACACGGTCGAAGCAGAGACGTCGCTCGTGGAGATCGGGCGCCGCATTTACGAAGATGGCGTGCTACCCGGAGGCGATCCCCTGGTTGCAATGCGACCCGAAGGGTTTTTGATGAAAGGCGAATACGCGGCCTGCGTCATTTGCCATCGTCGCAGCGGTATGGGTTCGGTAGAGGGTAATGTCAGCAACACGGTACTGATACCCCCTATAGCCGGTACCACATTGTTCGCTGGAGCGCGGTTTTCAACGGTGCCTCTCGATCCCTCACACCATTACATACCCAACGCGGCCTGGGAGCGGGCGCTGACACGAGGTGCCTATGACATGCTGTCTCTGTCCCGGGCTCTGAGAGACGGCGTTGATCCGGATGGCAGACAACTGGTGGCGCCGATGCCGCGTTATGATCTGGACGATGTTGCCTTCGAAGCCCTCGGTGCCTATCTCAGTCAGTTGAATAGCGAACCCGATCCGGGGGTTGAGAGCGATTTCCTGCATCTTGCTACCGTGGTCACGGACGATGCCCGTCCCGGCCATGTAGAGGCGGTGTTGGGTGTTCTCAGGGAATGGAGTGATTTTGCGCGTGGCTCGGGAATGCCCTGGCGACTTCATGTATGGGAACTGTCTGGGGCCGCCGAGACCTGGATGTCGCAGCTTGAAAACTACTACCGGAAACGCCCGGTATTTGCGCTGCTTTCGGGTGTTGGCGCCGCCGAGTGGGGACCGGTACATCGATATTGTGAGCAAAACCGGATTCCCTGTGTGTTGCCTTCGGTAGAAGTTGCACCTTTTGTTGGGGATGACTGGTACTCAGTTTATTACTCGCCAGGTGTTGGCCTCGAAGTCGGCATTCTTTCCGAGTTTCTGAGCGAAGGGAGCGTTCCGCTAGGAGGGGATGCCAGTATCATACAGTTGTATTCAGATGAGAGCGGTCGTTATGCGGCGGGAAGGTTGAGTGAAAAACTGCAGCGTGACGGAGTAGCTGTCAATCGACGGCGTTTCCACACAATATCACCGCGTGCGACGATGAAGGGCGTTTCGGCAGCCGATGTCCTGGTACTTTGGATGCGGCCTGACGAGATCATGCAACTGGTAACGGAGCTACCGGAACCACCGGTATCTTATGTATTTGTGTCCGCACTGCTTGCTGCACCGGAAGAGTTGCAACTACCGGAGGCCTGGAAGCACAGGGTAAGGTTCGTGTCGCTGTTCGATGACCTTGGGTTGCAGGGTGAATTGGCACGCCTCAGACTCGAACAATGGCTGGACGGTGCCGGACAGACAGGTCCGCCTTATCGTCGGCTGCAGGCGGATGCCTATGCAGCGGGAAACCTGTTTAACGATGCTCTGGGCAAGATCAGAAAACAGGAGATCAGACGTCCCGTCGTGCCCCTGAATCGCGAACATGTGCTGGAAACACTGGAGAAATTGATTTACAAGTATAGCGATAGCACCAACCTGATAAATATCGAAAGCCATGTCGCCTGGTACGGGCGCATGAGTTTGGGAGCGCGTCAGCGGGTAGCGGTTCGAGGCGGCACCATCCTGCGTTACGCCACTACCGGTTCGGAGAAGCTGGTGCCGGTGAGCAATCGTATAGTTCCCTGATTGCTGTGGCGGCCGTTTTTGATTGTGGCCGTGGTATCCGGTTGAGGTTACGGTCGTTGTATCGAGATTAGCTCAATTTCATAGATGACAACACGCCTGCGGAGCCTGTTGTTGCCCGAGCGGCCGAACCCCATCTCGGGTGGTATCACCACTCGCCACAGTGATCCTGCCGGCATCAGCATCAGAATTTCCCTGAGTCCGGGTATGGCAATTTCATCCAGCCTCAGGTTGAGGGGTTCCCCATCCTCATAGGTCGTGTCGAATACCAGTCCATTGGGAAGGGTTGCTTCATAGTTGACAGTAACGCTATCACTTGCACCGGGTCTCTCGCCGTCACCTTCATTAATCACTTCATACTGAACTGTGCTGGGTAGGACGACTACACCAGCGCGCCGCGCATTGAGATCAGCGTAATCATCTTCGGCCAGGAAGGCGGATTTTTTTGCCGCAGATTGTTGATTCACCGCTTTGCGATCAGCGTCCCCGACAGTACTCGTGTTTGCTGTGGTGTCGGGATCGGATTCCAGAATCTGACAAAAATCCCTACCCTTGAACTGGGTGCCGGATTCTTCCAGCGCGTCGCACAGACCCTGGATTGCCTTTTCAAGTTCAGTACTGCCCTTTTTCTGTTGCAATTGGGCCAGCACAACACCGGCCTCGTAGCCGGCGTCATAACTGAAGCTCGTGCTCGAGTCGGAGAGAGGCCTTGCCGGGACTTTATTGTGTTCACAGGCCGACAAACCGGCGAGGAGCAAGGCACCGCTAACAATGAATGCTGACTTTCCGAGTTTTAAGTCCAAAGTAACGACTTCTGATTTATTGGCTGAAATTTATAGAAAGCCGCGGATTTCGTTAACTAGCTGATCAAGGTTGGTGAATCCATCGTAGCGTATCCATGGGCTATCCATTGTAGCTCGCAAGAAGGTAGCCGGGGCATGGTTCATTTTGTCGCCGCGATCGGATGCAAAAGCTTTCTGAACGATGAGGGAATCGTCCATACTGCCGGTCAGAAACTCCCACTGCGGACCGGCGTTGAATCGTTTTGCATAGGCCGAGAGAGCTGCTGGTCGATCCTGTTCAGGATCAATCGAAACTGAAATCATGCGGATTTTATCGCTGTCCTTGCCGAGTTCGTTTTGCACGCTTGAAAAAGTGGCGCTCATCACTGGGCAAATAGCCGGGCAAGTAGTAAAAATAAAGTTCAGTAACACGGGTTGTTCCGTGGAGAACAGCTTGGCTACGGAGACTTTCTCCGCATGCTGATTGAGCATGGTGATATCCGGAATAGTGTAGTTAACCATATTGCGTGAAACGGAAGCAGGGGCTGGGTGCTTGTGGTGTTCATGCGTTTGATCATCGCCTGATGATGCGAGTGCAGGGGCTGGGTGCTTGTGGTGTTCATGCATTTGATCATCGCCTGATGATGCGAGTGCGGATGGCGTATTGCATACCAGTATTATTACCAGCGAAGCGATAGTAGCGGTGGCAAGAAAGGTTTTTGTTAACCTGTCGAACAAATTTCTAGATATACGCGGCATTCTATCTCCCTATATATGTTTTTTGACGGAAGTCGACTAATTATCGATGATCGTTTCAAGCCTGTTTATCAGGGATCTTCAATTTCAAGTTGTTACTGGTTTCTACAGTGAACTGGGGAAATACCTGGCTTAACCGGAGGCATTATATATGGTGAGGGTCAGTATATATATTGATGATACTTGTAATATATATTTCTACATAATGAGAAGATTTGATAGGAATTCTATGAAATCGCGAGTAGAAAATGAAGTAGCATAAAATATTGATCCGGGACTAAGGCAATAGGGGACAGTTTGAACCTCCCCAGTTTAACGGTTACTTTAAATTAGCCACTTAACTCGATTGAAACCGCCTTGCCCTGTTCGATCGCGGCGCTCAGAGACGCGGCTGCCGCGGCGAGGTCCTGTAGGCCGACGCCGGTGCCATCGAATATGGTCACCTCGTCGGCACTGCTGCGACCGGGGTGAGTGCCGTTGATGACATCGCCGATCGCGGTAATTGCGGTTTCCCCGATAATTCCCTCGGCAAACGCATGTTGTGTCTCACCGATGCTAATCGCCTGCGCGATTTCATCGGTGAAGGCCGTGGCTCGGCTAAAAATCTGCGCATCGATTTCCTGCTTGCCGGCCGTGTCGGTGCCCATGCAGGCGATGTGCGTACCAGGTTTGATCCATTCCTCCAGTAACAGGGCTTCATGTGCGGAAGTAATCGTGATAATGACATCGGCCTCTGCCCCAAGGTGCTCGCGTTCAACCGCTTCGAATGGTAATCCGGCTTCCTCGGCAACCGCTGCCAGCCGATCCAGACCCTGGGGATGAAGGTTCCAGCCGAGAATTTTTTCGAAAGGCCGTTGTTCCAGTGCCGCACGCAACTGGAATGCCGACTGATGACCGGCGCCCACCATGCCCAGCACGCGCGCATCCGCGCGCGCCAGGTGTGCAATCGAAACCGAGCTCGCTGCCGCGGTACGGATCGCAGTCAGGTAGTTGCCGCCGACCAGTGCATCAAGTTTGCCCGTTTCAGGGTCGAACAAAAACACCGTGGATTGATGGTTGGTCAGTCCCTTTGCGGCATTGTTCGGCCAGTATCCACCGGATTTCAGGCCCAGACTCAAGCCAGCGCGATCGAAGCCGGATTTGAAGCCGTAAATCGCATCCTGGTAACCGAGTTGTTCGCGGATCACGGGAAAGTTGTAGGCTTCGCCGCTGGCCATCGCGGCAAACACCGATTCCACGGCACCGAACGCGTCGCTGCGACTGAAGACTTCTGCACAGACTGCTTCGCTTACGATATACATGTCGCCTCCTAATATGCCAGGCCGCGTGCCGTCACCGGCCACAGGCATTCGACCTTGCCGTTGCGCACGCCGACGTACCAGTCGTGAACGTTACAGGTCGGGTCACAGTGACCGGGCACCAGTTTGAGCTTGTCGTTGACTTTCAGTGCACCTAGCGGATCGCTGATCACGCCGTGTTCGTCCGAACATTTCATGTATTCGATGTCTTCTCGGCCATAAATCACAGGCAATCCACTGTCGACCGACTGAGCTTTCAGCCCGGCATCGCAAATCGCCTTGTCGGCCTTGGCGTGACTCATCACCGAAGTCAGGATGAACAGTGAATTCTCCCATTCGCCACGGTCGATGCGGTCACCTTTTTCGTCCAGGATACGGCCGTAATCGGCATCCATGAAAGCGTAGGATCCGCACTGTAGTTCATTGAACACACCCGAGTTACCCTCGAAGTAATAGCTGCCAGTACCGCCGCCACCGACGATATCGCAGTTCAGTCCTTCAGCCGAGAGTGCGTCGACCGCCTCGCGCACCATGGCCACGACGATGTCGGTTTTTTGCCGACGATCCTGGTAGGAGTCGAGGTGCTGCATGGCACCCTGATAAGCCTGGATGCCGGAAAACTGGAGTCCGTCGGCGGCATCGATTGCTAGCGCAATCTCAACCACGGCAGTCGTCCCGGTAACGCCGCAACGTCCCGCACCGCAATCGATTTCGACCAGGCATTCGATGCTTGTTCCGTGCTTGATGGCTGCCGAGGAGAGCTCGGCGACATTGTCGACATCGTCAACGCAGCAAATCGTGCGGGCGCCGAGCAGGGGAAGGCGCGCCAGTCTATCGATTTTGGCAGGATCCCGCACCTGGTTCGAGACCAGAACATCTGTGATGCCGCCGCGGACGAAGGCCTCCGCCTCGGAGACTTTCTGGCAACAGACTCCACAGGACCCACCCAGCCTCTCCTGCAGCAAAGCAACGTCGACCGACTTGTGCATCTTGCCATGGATCCGGTGGCGCACGCCCATTTCTGTGGCAAACTGCCCCATTTTAGTCACGTTGCGTTCGAGCGCATCCAGGTCGAGTATCAAACTCGGTGTCTGTATGTCGCACTCATCCATACCCACTTCGGCGGGAATGTTGTAGCCAACGACGAGGGCATTGTTTTGGTTCATTTCGGTCATGATGTAGGGGCTCATAATTAGTTGGAATTCCACGGTAGTTTTTTAAGGTCGACATTGCCGCCGGTCAGAATCACACCGACTCGTTTGCCGGCGAAAATCTCCCTGTTTTTGATGATGGTTGCTAGCGGCACACTGGAGCTCGGCTCGACGACGATCTTCATGCGTTGCCAGGTCAGGTACATGGCTTCGATGATTTCGTCTTCGGAAGCCAGCAAGACGTCTTTGACATAGTTGGAAACGAAGTGCCAGGTGCGTGGTCGCAAGCTGACTTTCAAGCCGTCGGCGACTGTTTGCGGTGCGTCGTCCTCGATGATTTCACCGGCTTGAAACGATCTGTAGGCGTCATCTGCATTGCTTGGTTCGGCGGCATAAATGCTGGTCTGTGGAGACCTGTTGGACATCGCAAGACAAGTGCCTGAAATCATGCCACCGCCGCCGATCGGCGCGACGATTGCATCCAGTTCGCCAACGTCTTCATTGAGTTCGAGCGAACAGGTCGCCTGGCCGGCGATTACACGATGATCGTTGTAGGGGTGCACGAAGTCCGCCCCGCTACGTTCGACCAATTCCGCGAGCATGGTTTCGCGCGAGACGGTGGATGGTTCGCATTCGAAAACCTCACCGCCGTAACCGCGCACCGCGGCTTTCTTGGCTTCGGGCGCGGTACGCGGCATCACTACGGAAACCGGAATGCCGCGCCGTCCGGCGGCGTAGCTGAGCGACAGGGCGTGGTTACCCGATGAATGCGTGGCAACTCCCATGGTGGCCTGGTCTTCGCTAAGACCGAATACCGCGTTAGACGCACCACGTACTTTGAAAGCTCCCGCTTTCTGGAAGTTTTCGCATTTGAAGAACAGTTGCGCGCCGGTCATTTCGTTGAAGTAAGACGACGTCAACACCGGGGTGCGGTGGACATAGGGCTCGATACGCTCGCGTGCCTGCAGGACGTCTTCAAACGTTGGAATGTAAAACCCTGCTTGCTGGCTCACAGATTACCCCGCCTTTGACAAGTTGAGCAGCATCTCTTCGGCACAGGTGCGATAATACTCCTGTGCTGCCGCGACACCGGATCCCGGCTCGATGTTGTAATTCAGATCCTTCATGGCCATTTCCATCGCCGACAGGCCGGATAGCGCGATGACATCCGACAGCGCACCGAGATGGCCGATGCGAAACGCCTTGCCGTTCATTTCTCCGAGACCGATGCCGAACGACACTCCGTATTTGTGATAGGCGTGCTCGGTGAGAATATTGCTGTCGAAACCTTCGGGTACGTAGATCGCGCTGACCGTATCCGAGTAAAGATCTGGCGAGATCGCACATAGTTCGAGGCCCCAGGCGGCAATCGCTCGGCGAATGCCCTCGGCGATGCGGTAGTGGCGGGCAAAAACATTGTCCAGCCCCTCTTCGAGCAACAGATCCAGGCTGACTCGCAGGCCGTTGAAAATCTGAATCGGTGGTGTATAGGGATATCCGCCGTTTCGATTGGCGTCAAGCATATCGCGGAAGTCGAAAAAACAGCGCGGGCACTGAGCGCTGTCGATCGCGGCGATGGCCTTTTGACTGGCGGCGACGATGGCGAGCCCGGTCGATAGCATGAAGCCCTTTTGCGATCCGGAAACAGCGAGATCGACACCCCATTCATCCATGCGAAAATCCATACTGGCCAGCGAACTGACACAGTCGACATACAACATCGCCGGATGATCGGTATCGTTCAGCGCGTGACGCACCGCCGCGATATCGCTGCGTACGCCGGTTGCGGTTTCGTTGTGGGTGACCAGCAGGGCCTTGATTTCGTGCTCGCTATCGCGGGCCAGTCTTTCGGCGAAGCGCTCGGCCGGTGCACCGCTACCCCATTGGCATTCGATGATTTCTACCTCGAGCTTGTGCCGTTGACACAAATCGATCCAGCGATGGGAAAACATGCCGTAACGGGCAACCAGCACCTTATCGCCGGGGGACAGAGTATTGGTGACCGCGGCTTCCCAACCGCCGGTACCACTGGCCGGAAACGTAATCACTTCACCCACCCTGGTTTTAAAGACCTTTTTCAAGTCGCTCAGCAAAGGGTTCAGCCTCTCGGAAAAGGCGGGAGAGCGATGGTCGATAGTCTGAATTTGCATCGCTTGCCTGATCTGGTCGGGCATATTGGTTGGGCCAGGTATAAAAACTGGATTTTCGATTTGCATGTCAATTTTTCCGTTTCAATCTTTATGCTAATGTTAAGTCTTTAATCGTATTTATCAATTTTTCTGAAAAATGGTTCCATTTTATACGTAAAAAAACTAACTTATTGATATTTAATGAAAATTAATTTCCCAAATCTAAATCAGTAATATTATTGGGAAATTATTTCATTTAAAAAATATGACAATTCAGGCAATATTCGGAAACTTTTCGAAACAGCTACGCTGGAGAGTCTGTCTATGCCATTACCGGCAATTCCTAAAAAACGACGCGGTCGCCCGCGTAATCCTGCCCCGGAATCGGGACTCGGTACCGTGCTGGCCCTCGAACGTGGGCTTGTCGTGTTACAGGCACTCGCACGCGAGGGTTACCTGTCGCTGACCGACTTGTCGTTAAAAATTGGTGTGCCGACATCGACCGTACATCGAATATTGACGACGCTGGAAAAACTGGGATTCACGGAAATCAATGAAGATACCAATGAATGGTCTGTTGGCATCGAATCTTTTCGCGTCGGCAATTCCTATCTCGAACGCACCAACCTGATCGAGAGTTCACGCAAGGTCATGCGCGATTTGATGGAAGCTACCGGAGAAACCGCAAACCTGGCGATTGTCGATGGCGGAGATGTCGTATTCATCAGCCAGGTCGAATCGCACAATCCGATTCGGGCATTTTTCCGTCCCGGTACGCGCGGTTATATGCATGCTTCCGGCATCGGTAAGGCGCTGCTCGCAAATATGCTCAGAAGGGATGTGGAAAA
The DNA here is from genome assembly GCA_024229615.1 of Gammaproteobacteria bacterium. Classification (GTDB taxonomy): domain Bacteria; phylum Pseudomonadota; class Gammaproteobacteria. Next base: position 17,321 of record JAAESG010000308.1, read on the forward strand.
AATACTGCAAAACAAGGGCTGCCCGGAATTTACCGCAAAGACACTGACCACGCCTGCCGGGCTATTCGAAGACCTGGCAAGGACGCGTGAGAGAGGATGGGCTTTCGATGACGAAGAAAGATATGACGGCATGCGCTGTATTGCTTCCTGTATCTTTAACTCGTACGGAGAGGTCGTTGCCGGCATTTCAGTTTCCGGCCCAACCGTTCGTTTTCCCGATCCTATGGTACAGATTATCGGCCCGCAGGTTGCACAGGCAGCGCAACAGGTGACTGCCCTGATTGGTGGCAAGCAGCGCGGATATGAATAATATCGATGCCAGAAATCTGGCCACTGAAGTGCGAAATCTGCCGCTCTCGATGCTGGATGCGAGCTTGCTGGCCGAGTACGTCAAAACCGGTGAGGCATACGATTTGTCGGAATTGTGCAGAAAGGGCGACGTCTCTATCCAGCAAGTGACTCAGATAATCGTCGCAAGCGGTCTTGATGAGGTAGACAAGCTGCCCGGGTACACGATGACCGGTGAGATTTTTAATCTGGCTGAAAACCTGTACTCCATTGGTGAGTCGCGGCGGCAATGGCAACAAATCCGCAACCGGCATAAACCCGATTACCTGGAAGGTCGTCTGTCCAGAGATGAATTGAAACGCCTCGAACTCGATCCAGCCGGGAGCAAACGTCATTATGCGAACATTTATTTCCGCGCCTGGGCGATATTCTGGGATGAAGGGTTTATCGATCGAATGATTCGCAAGGTCGATAGCCGTATTATCTCCAGCCTGCCCGAGGAACTGATCACCGAAAAAATTAGCTTAACTGCGGTTTCCATCTCGGGTTTAACGCTGCGTTATGTGCCGGAGCGACTGCGCAGCCTCGTAATTTGCACTCGAGCGGTACAGAACAATCCAGCCGCTATCGCTTTCACACCTGGTCGTCTGCGCGACCAAATCCGGAAACTGCAGGCGGCCTCGTTCGATTAAACGGAGGCAATTGCTGTTATGTCCACCTGGTTGGTGCCGACATCATTTCGCTTTGTGGCTGCAATGACGATATAGATAGTCGCTCACGCACTACACATAGCTCCCTGTCCCTGCCATCGTTCCGGCTCCTGCTGACTCTGACTGCCGGTAGATATACTTCAGGTAATAGCTCAATACCGGGTATCATTGCTTTTTGCGACGTGATCTTCCGAGATACCTGAATCGACCGTATGAGTAACAGCATTGTTCTAACTACGTTAAATGCGCGCTATATGCACTGCGCGTTTGCATTGCGTTATTTGTATGCAAACCTCGGTGAGCTGCAGGCGCAGGCAGAGATCAGGGAATTCACCATTCAACAAAGACCGATCGATATAGTCGAGCAATTAATCGAGCAGGGGCCACAGGTTATCGGTTTCAGCGTCTATATCTGGAATGTGACGGAAACAACCGCGGTCATTACCCTGTTAAAGCAGGTGTCACCACAGATCATTGTTGTCGTGGGGGGACCGGAAGTCAGTTTTCCCGATGATTTACCCGAACTTGCCGGTCAGGTCGATTACGTCATCAGCGGAGCCGGCGAAATCAGTTTCCGGCAATTATGCGACGACTTACTGCTTGGCAGGCCGATAGCATCCAGCATCATTACCGGTAAGCCAGCCAGCCTCGATGAACTCGAGCTGCCGTATGCCTTCTACGACGACGAAGACCTGCGCAACCGCCTGATTTATGTCGAGGCCTCACGCGGTTGTCCGTTCAAGTGCGAATTTTGTTTGTCATCGCTCGATAAAACGGCAAAGTCGTTTGAACTGAGACGGTTTCTCGAGGCAATGGACGATCTCTATCAGCGAGGCGCACGCAATTTCAAGTTCATAGATCGAACATTCAATCTGAAAGTCAGCACCAGTATCGCGATCCTCGAATTTTTCCTGGAACGCATGGATGACGATCTTTACCTGCATTTTGAAGTCATCCCCGATAGCTTGCCGCAGAAACTCAAACGGGTGCTGGCCCTGTTTCCAGACGACGCACTACAGTTGGAAATCGGCGTACAGACCTTCGATCCTGAAATACAGCAAACCATTAGCCGCAAACAGAATAATCGGGATACCTGCGACAACCTGCGCTGGTTACGAGAAAACACGGGTGCACATATTCATGCCGACCTGATCTTCGGTCTGCCCGGCGACATGCTGCATAACTTTGCGCAGAGTTTCGATCAACTGGTGTCGCTGAAACCACAGGAGATACAGCTCGGCATCCTGAAACGCTTGCGCGGTGCACCGATCAACCGCCACAACGAAGCATTTCAATTACGTTATAACCCGGCAGCGCCGTACAACATCCTGAGTACCAGGGACATCGATTTCCCAACCATGCAACGCGTCAATCGATTCGCGCGTTTCTGGGACATGATCGGAAACTCGGGACGTTTCACCAATACGCTGCCGCTGGTTCTGGCGGAACAGCCCTTCGCGCGATTTCTTGAACTCAGCGATGGCCTCTATGAACTCTCCGGCAGCACCTGGAAGATATCGTTGCGCCGATTGTTTGCGCTGTTGTTCACGGCATTGACCGATCAACTCCAACTCGCACCCGGGACAGTCCGTCAAGCGCTTGATGCCGATTTCAAGCTGACCGGGCAAAAGGGTGTGATTGATCTTGAATCGCCGGGGCTGGAAGTGGTTGCCCGTCCCGGGGTGGCTAACAAACGCCAGCGACAACATCAGCGCAGCAGCGCATAAAGGAGCAAACCATGGCTGAACTACATCCCCGTTTAGCATCCGATTGCATCATCCTCGGACGCTTTCCACTGAGTCGGTTATTGTTGATGAACGATAGTAACTATCCCTGGTTTATCCTGGTGCCGGATCGCGACAATGTGGGTGAAATTTATCAACTCGAGGACACAGATCGTAAGCAATTACTGGATGAATCCTGTTTATTGTCCAGATATCTGATGGATGCTTTTAACGGCGACAAGCTCAACATCGCCGCGCTAGGTAACCAGGTGCCACAATTGCACCTGCACCACATCGTTCGCTACCACTCGGACAAGGCCTGGCCGACACCGATCTGGGGAAAAGTAGCGGCGCAACCCTATCGCGCCACCGAGCTGGCCGAAATCAAGTCGAAGTTCGCCGCCGCTGAGCTAGTTGATTTCGTGATCAGGGCGGTCGTCTGAAACCGGGATAATCGGGTCTGACGCCAATGGCACTTACCTAAGACCGAAAGCATCGATTTTCGAAACATATTCGGAGTTTAAATGCTCAATAAACGTCAAGGCCGGATAAACGGTGAAAGTTTTCGCGAATGCCTCGGCGGCTACGCCGCCTGCGG
>JAAESG010000309.1 GCA_024229615.1 Gammaproteobacteria bacterium
CCGCAGGCGGCATAGCCGCCGAGGCATTCGCGAAAACTTTCACCGTTTATCCGGTCCCGGTTGGATTGGTATGACGATGGTTGCGAGCTTAAGTAAGTGCCATTCTTAACTGTTACCCTAAAGGCAAATCTCTGCCGCCCTGCAATAGCAATCGATTTCACGTAGGCCGGTGTTTGATAACAAATTATGAATAGATTGCCAAATATAGAAGACCTGACATCCATACCTGACCCTTGTCGCTTAACTTCTTTGCGGATTCGGTTACCCGCTACTACCTGGCTGAGACCGCACCGAGGGTGGAGCTGCCGAACTTTTCGGACGAAGCGGCTCTAGCCGCCTGAATGTTTTCAATTCGAAGGGCGATCTCGATACTCGCGGGGGAGTTTTCGATTGCCCTGAGAGTACTCACAATGCCGTTTGTTTCGGGAATATTCACCGAGTTGAGGTACTCGATCCCTTCGTGGATCTCTGTAATTGGTAAGTCTTTCATCTCGAGGTCGTGATTCTGAGTGAGCTCGGTAAATACGTATTCCGACCTGACGTCGATGTTTAGCAAATCGTTAGTCAACAATGCGTGCAGGGGGTAGGTACGCACCACCGCGCGCAGGGTCAAATCGCTGGATAATTTTTCAGCAGTTGGAAGCAGCAGAGTGAATACGCCCGCTGCGTTAGAGGTGGTTTGTGAGATGGCTGTACCGACGGTTCTGCCATCATTGTCGATTCGGTAAAGTTTAACCGTATGATTGGCTACCGGTTTCTTGACCTGTGGGTCACTAGACGGCGCCATTAACAGACCTGAAAGCCTTAGTTGCGGATTACCGGTGGCGAGATCGTTTATCTTGGCTGTCGTAGCAAAATCTGAAAATCTGGCTATTTCGTCGAGCATCGTGGCTAGATCCGGTTGTGGGTTGAGTGGCAATGATTCGACAAATCTGGTGAGATTGCGGACTTCCATGAGCGCGAGGTTACTCAGGTCTAAATTCGGATCGTCGATGAGTCGGGAGGTTAAAAATTCGCTGATTGGGGTGATATCGGTGGATTTATCGATTACGATGGCGCGCGCTTTCTCACCATTGCCGAGATTCACCTCGACAAGTAGATCGCTGGAAAATTCAACTTTATCAGCTAAGCGCAAACTGTAGTTACCCTTATCATCAGACGTGCCGGTAGCGAGTAGATCGCCAATCATTTTGCCACTGTCGTCGACTCGGTAGAGCGCTATCGGCTTTTTAGCAGTGCTTTGGGAGCCAGTCGTGTTTGCCTCGTCCACCGCATTACCCGGTAGTAGAATCGCGCCCCAAATTTTTACGCGGCTATCATCATTCGTGCCACCGCTACAGCCGACAATCAATAACAAGCACAGTGTCAGAATCAGGAAATTCAGGAAACTGGATACACGAATCCCTAACCTCAATTCGCCGACGTCCAGATTTCGAATTTTGTTTGGCATGACTGTTCTCCACCGAGTTGTGTTCCACGGCTTCGAACATCACTTCGATCTGTTATCGATCCAGAATTGCTAAGGGGCTCGGATTGTGCTCCTCTAGCGATGCGCTCTGCCTTTTCAAATGCTCTCGTCCCTGTTATCAGAGCCAGAACAGGTTTCTACAGGTTTCATCTTGGCGAGGTTCTCGGTGAAGGCGACTGTTTATGAATAATTCGACCCGAGACTTCTTTATTTTGAACTTTTCAGGATATCTCAACCGGCCTGCCAGATCAATTTCACTGGCCCAGGTTTCAGTCATATTCTGGGGGGTGATTAATACGTATTTTGACTGCGGCTATTGCGCACCACGACGTAGCAAGATGCCGACCGAACAGTATCCAGTTCGGCTAACTGAATTCAGCGTGATATGGCGACAGATAACTTTTTTACTCGGTTTTTACTCCGGCACACCCACTTTAGGCAGCGCTGATTCCCTTCTGGCATGTATGATCAGATCGCTGAAAGGCATGCCCTGTGTGTGACCGGGTGACAGTTATCTTTTTTCTGCTCGATTTTTTGCCGACAATTAAGTTAACTGTCACCCCAATTCAACCTTCGGAGTTTAAGTTTTGGATTTGTTAACCCAGGGATTGCTGGGCGGTGTGCTGGCACTATCGGTCGCAAAAAAGAAAGAATCGCGACGCGCGTCGGCAATCGGCTTTGCAGCCGCCTTACTGGCCGATGCCGATATTCTGATAAGCGCCAGTGACGATCCGCTAATGAATGTCGAATTTCACCGGCACTTTTCGCACGCGCTGGTCTTCATTCCGGTCGGCGCGTTGATCGCGGCGCTATTGCTATGGCCATTGCTACGTAAAAGACTCGGTTTCAAAAGAATCTACTGGTATGCATTGCTCGGTTATGCCACTAGCGGCCTGCTCGACGCCTGCACCAGTTATGGCACCCACCTGCTTTGGCCATTCAGCGATGCACGCATCGCATGGAGTATCATCGCAATCATCGATCCGGTATTTTCCCTGGCTCTGCTGATCAGCTTGATCCTCGGCTTCAAGTATTGCAAGCCGATACCGGCGCGCGTCGGCTTGGGGCTGGCAGGGGCCTACTTGCTACTCGGCGTATGGCAGCACCAAAACGCGTTGCAATCCGCAATGGAACTCGTTGAGCAGCGTGGACACAATGCACATCGTATCATCGTCAAGCCCACGCTGGCGAACCTGGTCTTGTGGCGCTCGGTATACCAAAGCAACGATTTTTTCTACGTCGATGCGATTCGCATCAGTCCTGGCCCTCAACGCATCTACCCTGGCAAATCGGCGCGAAAATTCAATCTCCAGCGCGATCGCCCGGAACTCGGGCGGGAATCGACAATATCGCGCGATATCGCCCGCTTTTCCAAACTCGCCAACGACTATGTCATTACCGATCCTGGTCGTGCCAATGTATTGACCGATGTACGCTACTCGATGCTACCCATTGGCATCACGCCGATGTGGGGTCTCGATCTGAATGTGGCGTCGGCATCGCAGCACGCAAAATTCAAGGTCTATCGCGATCAGCCGGACAATGCCCGGGATTTATTCCTGGCCATGCTGCTGGGACATGATCTGTCGAACTAGAAGGCGGAATTTTCTGCTATATGGCGGGCAGTATACAGACGTACGAGAGCGGTTCGCAGAAAACCCCGGCAATGCAACTGCCGCTGCCCTCGCACAACTCGTTTCATGGGACCCATCACGCAAATACCAGGCAACCGAAGGCTGATATCAATAGCTCCTGTTTCTCCCTGATTTTCCTGAATTTTATAAACAACAGCGTTTAAGAATTCAGGCTGAATGCCGTTCTATATAATAAGATTCGCAAGAAGCGGTTCGGCTACTCCGGGAAAAACTCGCCAGGGTGGAAGCCGACCATCAATCCACAAAGGAGCTACATCAACTCCTGTCGCGTGCGATAAATATCGGCTATTGGGAATGGGACGAAACCACAAAACGATCCGCTTATTTCTCCGAGGAAATGGCGGATATATTGGGCGTGAGTCTGGAATCGCTCTACGAAACATACCAGCGTGAGTCGGATTTTTATCCCTGTGTTCACCCCGTGGCACCTCATAACTGCCGGGGAAGGAGCGCGCGGCATCGAACAGTGCCCCGGCCACGGGATCCTGCTTCGTGCCGACAATCGTTAGTAGAAGGGGAAAACAGGGCATTCAGATTGATCCGGATTACAACCCGGGATCAAAGCTTGATCTGGGCGCTCAGGGGGCACAATACCTAATTTTCTTAATCTTTATTGATGATTAAGTATTGTGTCCCGAATGCCACTAAGTTAAGGAGGTTTATCATCTCAAAATCAACCACTTAACCCACTAGAGATATAGGTTTCACCTTGGGCTGCCACATGCTAGAAGTGCTTAACTTAGTGCCATTCTATTGTGTCCCCTGAACAAATGCTGATCCAGATCAATATTATCGAATATAAGAAAGGGGACAATTATTCACTATTTCGCCCAATAATAATAAAGGGCCAAGCGATGGATATCCGAAGCAAAACTACCGTCATTGCAATACTGATGTTGGGCATGTTAGTGCAGAACCAATCCGTATTTGGCTTTAGCGGTGGAATAAGTAGTTACTCAGGCAATCCGGCCGTAAACGGAGGCAATACCTGTACACTATGCCATTCCGGCGGTTTGATTCCGGCGTTGAACCTTAATGGTCCATTAAACCTGCAGCCCGGTGCCATCGGTACATATACACTGTCACTGTCAGGGGGACAGGCAAATACAGGAGGTCTGGATGTCAGTGCCGATGGCGGCTCCCTGATCAGCACGCTATCAAGTACTAAAATCCTGGCAGGTGAACTTACGCATAGCCAACGGGCCACGGCCTCGGGTGATGGCAGTGTTTCCTGGAATTTCGATTGGCAGGCCCCGATTTCCCCGGGGAGCTATACGTTGTTTGCGGCGGGGCTTTCCTCCAATGGCGATAACAGCACAGGCGGCGACGGGGCAGTCTCGGCCTCACAAAACGTCGACGTCTTCAGTGGTGCACCTGAATCACCGACAGCCATCATCAAGGCACCGCTGACCGTAGCAGTGAACGCGACGGTCAGCTTTGATGGCTCCTCGTCTTTTGATCCCGACGGGACCATCAATCTGTATGCGTGGGATTTTGGCGACGGCAATATAGCCAGTGGCGCCCAGGCCATCAATAACTTCATCGATCCCGGCATTTACACTGTCAGATTATCGGTCACAGACAATGACAATCTAACGGATACTACGTTCCAGGATGTCACTGTTGGCGGATTGATGATACCGGTCGCCGATCCGGGTGGCCCCTATTCCGGCTACGAAAATCAGATGATCAGTTTTGACGCCACAGGGTCGACCCACGTAGAGCCCATCACCAACTATATCTGGGATTTTGGCGATGGGTCTCCTTTCGAACAGAGCGGCATCACTACCATCAGCCATACCTATGCACAACCGGGCTCCTACATCGTCACACTCGCGGTCCAGGATGCCAGATTTATTACCGGAGTTGCCAGCACAACGGTCGTAATCCAGTCAATCGCTCCGCCACCACCGCCTGATGGTGCAGCGCTCTATGGCGACAACTGTGCGGCCTGCCACGGCCCGCTGGCCTCGAGTACCAAGCTCAATCGCTCGGCCGGCGAGATCCAGTTTGGCATCGATACCGATATTGGCAATATGGGAGGCTTGAGCAGCCTATTGCAGGATGAAATCCAGGCGATTGCCGACGCCCTGGTCGACCTGACACCGCCTCCGCCACCACCACCGGTCACCGACGGGCCGACGTTGTACGCCAACAACTGCGCGGCCTGCCACGGACCGCTGGCTTCGAGCACCAAACTCAATCGCTCGGCCGGCCAGATCCAGAATGCGATCGACTTCAACACCGGTGGTATGAGCGGTCTCAGCGGCCTGAACGCAATTCAGGTCCAGGCGATTGCCGACGCCCTGGTCGACCTGACACCGCCTCCGCCGCCACCACCGGTCACTGACGGGCCGACGTTGTACGCCAACAACTGCGCGGCCTGCCACGGCCCGCTGGCTTCGAGCACCAAGCTCAATCGCTCGGCCGGCCAGATCCAGAACGCGATGGACTTCAACACCGGTGGTATGAGCGGTCTCAGCGGCCTGAACGCAATCCAGGTCCAGGCGATTGCCGACGCCCTGGTCGACCTGACACCACCGCCGCCACCGGTCACCGACGGGCCGACGTTGTACGCCAACAACTGCGCGGCCTGCCACGGCCCGCTGGCCTCGA
>JAAESG010000310.1 GCA_024229615.1 Gammaproteobacteria bacterium
CCGACTTTGCGCCGGTCGATGTCGAAGGCAGCCACGATTTCGATGTCGCTGGGTCCCCAATCGCCGATCCTGGGATGCATGAGGCCCGCGAATTCCTTCTCGTTGCGTCCTTTGTAGTACTCAATTCCCTGCACCAGGGAGCTGGCGCAGTTGCCAACGCCGACGATGGCCAATTTGATTCTCTTTTTCTTCATAGAAAACACCTTTTTAGAATGCCTTTCCGCGCCGTAATCGGGGACAGAACGGTCCAAAGCTCACTATCGCGGGTCATACAACGGTGGTAATCCCATCTTGTCCCATAGGATAACTCGTTGCTCGCGCTGACTGAGCGATGACAGCTCGGGCTTAGCCAGCTGGCTTAACCAGTCGGGAATTTCGCCCGCTTCATCAGTGTGCAACAACTGATGGAGCCGACTTGAACTTAAGTTCGTGGCCACGGCAATTTTGCGGATCGACAAGCCTGCAGAATTCGCTGCAGCGATTGCCCAGACGCGCTTTCGTTCGGCCTCTTCGACACGCCTACTCGCCACTCCATAAGGGCGCCGTCAGGAGTTTTCCTTCCAAATTCTACTAGTTGGAGGTTTCCGGCGATCCCATGTTTATCAGCATATCGATAAGAGTTCGTACTTGTCCATTTATCATGCGGTTCGTTCGAATATTTGCATCATACGGGCAGGCGGTCGCGGAGCACAAGAATGATCAAGTGACTGTTTTCTTGAAAAATATTATAAATCGCCACCAACTAGATCAGATTATATGTAGCAGCAGGGATATCCGACCTCGCCAGTTGCATGCACAGTTACTTTCATGATCGCCTGCGG
>JAAESG010000311.1 GCA_024229615.1 Gammaproteobacteria bacterium
AATCGACCGATCTCTTTAAAGCGCTCAACCATCGCACGGAACACGACCGCGAAGCGGCGGCGAGAATCGCCGAAGGAGCTAGGCTAGTCAAAGGGCGCAAAAGTCAGACAGAAAAATATAGGCATCGAATTGAGCGAAATCGTCGCACTCTGAGGCTTCTGGACAAGGTGGTGAACCCGTCCCAAATGTTGCAAAGCCCTGAGTCGTATTTCTACCACGACTCGCTATATTGCTCTACAGAGCGAAATACGCCAGCAGTTTTGCGTGACAAAGGGAAGGTCAATCGCTGTGAACCGCAAATTGTTCCTACCTCGGTACAACTGCAGCAGCGTAAGTGCTTCAATCAATACCGAATTCAGCACATTACGCAGACTCCAGCGAGTAAAGCGCCAGTTGCAAACAGTGGTGACAGATATACCGATAAACTTACCAAGCGTGCGGTGACTCAGATTTTCGAAAGTGCTGCGTATTCAGCAATTTGCAATGATGGGTTCACTACGTTCCTCACTCTGACGTTTACCAAAGATCAGCGATTAGCTATTTTTGGCGGTATGGCCGATGAATCTGATCTCGGGCATCTTGGTGCGCGGCATCCTATCCGCTATCGAAGAAACATGGTGACTTATGCGAGTAGCTCGGCCGAGAAACGAGTGGCGTTGCCGGT
>JAAESG010000312.1 GCA_024229615.1 Gammaproteobacteria bacterium
CATAAGTCACCGTATAGCTGCCCACCGCGTTCTCATTCAGATTACCCCCGACCACCACCGCGGCGCTCAGGTCGCCGTCGACATTGTCACTCGCGCTAAAGCCCGGATCGACATAGGCGTCGCCAAAACTGATCGTTACCGCCGCACCCGTCAAGGTAATCGCCGGCGACGTCAGATCCGCCACCATCTCCGTCGCCTGCGCAGTGCCGGTGTTGCCCGCGCTGTCGCTCGCGCTGAAGGTCACTACCGTGGCCCCCAGCGGGAACACCGCCGGCGCATTGTTGCTGATCGTCGTGATCGGCCCATCGACGTCATCCAGCGCCGTGGCGCCGCCGAGGAAGACCGTGATCTGCGCTACCCCCGCCGAGGTGCCCGAGGCATTGGTCGCTGCCACCAGGATATCCGTCGGCGGCGTTACCACCGGTGGCGTGATATCGGGCGTGGTGACCGTTATGTTAACCACTTCCGAATCGCCGGCCGGCGGAAGGCCGTCGTCGGTTGCGTTAAATTGAATCGAATGGCTGCCGACCTGGCTCAAATCCGGAGTCCAGCTGAATTGTGCCGTACCATTGCCATTGTCTACCAGGTTGGCGCCCGCGGGTAACCCGCTACCGGGCGGAACACCGTTCATCGAAAACGCGATATTATGCCCGTCCGGGTCGCTGGCGTTCAACACGAAGCTGAGCAGATTCCCGTCTTCTACCGTTCGCGGACCAATCACCGTCAGCACCGGCGGCCGATTGACGTCGTTTACCGTGATAGTAATGGTTTCCTGGTCCTGTCCGACCGGGGATCCATCGTCGCGGACGGTGAATCGCGGTGTATAACTGCCGGCCTGGTTGAAATTGGGGGTCCAGGTGAACACCGCCGTTCCGTCCAGATTATCTTCGAAGGTTGCGCCCGGCGGCAGGGCGGTCGCAGCAATCGTTACGCTGTCACCAGCGTTCGGATCGCTGGCGGAAAGATTCAGCGTCAACAGCTGGCCTTCATCGCGCGTTTGGTTGCCGATCGTCGCGAGCACCGGAGGCAGGTTAGCAGGCAGGGGTGCGGTGGTGGCAAGGATGAAATCGTCAAAGAATATCGGTAATTCCTGGCCGATCTTACCGTCGATTTCGCGATACTGGAAACTGGAAAAACCCGCGGGATCGATAATCCCCATGAATTGATGAATCGGAAACGCCAGCGTCGCGACATTTTGCGGGGTACCGCCATCGAGAATAATCGACACGCTCGAGCCGGTCGTAATACTGGTGACATAGGCGCCGACCCCGACCAACGCGGTGCCGCTACCCGACAGGCCATCCAGTGGCAGGCAGTTCGGCGGGGGATTGTCGATATCGCATTGGGTCACGGTACCGGTGGCAAATCCGTGGCTCGCGTCATAGCCGGCCCATCGCCCGGTTCTCGCCGCACCCTTACCAGTCGTGATTTCCGTTGTGCCCGGAAAATTGGTGGTCCAGCCTATGCCGTTGCTGTCAATCGTCGGCGCGGAATTGACACTGCCCGATCCGCTGCGCACACCGTTCCAGACGAGTCCCTCGAAACCCTCGCTGAAGACGTTGGCGCCGCTTATGCCGGCGATCCGCGAGAGAAATTCAGATTCCTTCCAGCAAATCGTTACGCCGGGCGCGGCGCCCGCTGAGCATGCGCTCAGCGTTACCGTCGCGGTCGATGTTTCCCCGGTCGAGGCCGTCGCCTCGTACAGAAACGAATCCGAGCCATCAAACCCGGCGCCCGCGGTATACTCGAATGAGCCATCGGGACATAGTGGCAGCGCACCGTTAGTCGGACAACTCAGGGTGCCGAACTGGGGGGGATTCGTCGGATTCCCGCCGGGACCCCGGGCCAGATCTACAGTAACACCGCTGGCTTCATCGACCGACTCACCGTCGAGGGTATCGTTTTCAAGCACTCCCAGCGATTCGACCTCCAGGAAACCATCGGATGGGATACCAAAATTATCATCGTTAGCGACGACTTCCGCCGCCTGCGCGCCGCCGGCCAGGCCTAGGCACAAAATCGATCCAATTATAAGGCGCCTGAAAATGTTCACGCGAGTTCCTTTTATATTATCTCTGCTATGATGTCTCAAATTTACCCCTACATGTCGCTAACTAGGGAATTTTTTCCCAAATCACATTATGCCAAAAGCGATCGAGCCATAAAATTATGCTGAAATGAAGGGTTTATTGATGTAAGCCATTTCCTACAATGGCCTGTAATTTACCCCTATCTTCGGGTAGATTATTTCTACTACAACATTTTGCAGGGGCCTGGCCCAAACACCAGCAATCTGCTTTCAGCCCAGTAAATCCGGGGCTTGTAGCGACTTCCGGGGCCCGGCCGGTGGCCGCTATTCAATAATTCAACCTGAAAACACGATAGTCGATGAATCGCGGCCTTGCGAATGCGACGCGACTCCAAAATCGAGTATCTCCCTGTTCGAGACCCGCTGCAAAATAAATCCGAAATATGGGTAACAACCTTAGGTCACCACGGTTTGAATTTGTTGCATTTTTTTCTACCCATCACTACTATTTATTCTACCCGTTGTTTCACTTTTATCCGCTGCAACAAGGGCGCTTTTCCAGCTCAATATGCGGTGGATTATCCTGCCAAACCCTACTTTGATCGTATGTAATTTTATTCTTAAGTCCGTCATTATTACTGCCATCGGAATTTGTATGGCGGGGCGACCCGCGATTAACTATCTGGCGCATGTAGCAGGCTATATGCACCCAATGAACTAAAAAGTAGAGGTACTACCATGAAAGGAAATTCACACACCCGAAACTCGCTTGCTGTATTCGCCCTCGTCATCGGGCTGGGGCTTGGGCAATCGGCCCAGGCGGTCACCATCGATGAAAGCGGCGCCGGAACGACTTTTGGTTTCGGCGGGCTAACCTGGACAGCGGATTTTTCCGGTTCCACACCCAATACCGGCGTGATCGAATACACCGATCCCGCCCCCACCGACGTCACCATCAAGGGCAGTTCGAATAATTCTGGCTTTTCTTC
>JAAESG010000313.1 GCA_024229615.1 Gammaproteobacteria bacterium
AGTAACAGAATCGCTCACAACGTCACAATCTGAGGCACCCCGTATGCGGCCCATCGTGGCCTCGTGTGTCATGTCGAAAAAATGTTTGCGGCTCGTTACAGGCCATCCTCGACGACCTCAGAAGCAACCAGCTACTCTCCTCTTCTCGTTCTTTTGCTATGACAGGGCTTACAAAGCGATAGCAAGTTCCCGCGCGCGAATGTCAGATCCGGGCGATGTCGTCGCTTGATGACGTGATGCACTTCGCTCGCTAGTGTCGGTTTCCCCTGCTGCTCGCAATCGCTGCACATCGGATCTTCTGTTAGCTTTGCTGCTCGCACCTTTCTCCATTGTCTGCTCGATGTGAACGGATCTCGTGTCTGGTGATACGCCCTCTGGTGGGTGTCGCACCGTGCAGCACGAGCCAGTCTACTGCACCCTGGCTCTACACACTGCTGCAATGCTCGCTCAGTCATATCATCACTCAACAATAATTGTGCCAGTAGTTACTATCGTCTGGCTGTCCGTGGTCACTATTGTTACGGTTGCTGTGTAGGTGCCTGTTGTACTCAGTGCTGCCACAGTGTACAGCGCCATCTTGCCATTAGGTGTCTTGCGCAGGTTGCTGCCCGTCACACTGGCAGCACCAGTCAGTGCTGCACTGCTGACACTGCTGACCGCACTATCGCTCACCAGATCAGGCACCAGTGCCAACGTACCGGCAAAGTTCTGCTTAAGACTGATGATAGAGCGAGACTCGCCTCCGTCAGCAAAGTGTGTGTGCTCATCGATCACATCGATAGCGTCTACTGTGCTGACCGTCTCTAACACCAAGTGCGTCGGCGTGCTGCCTGTCTCTGTGACAAACAGGCTAATAACATCAGCAGTCATTTCAGTAGCGGTAAGCGCTACCGCCCATTGTCCGTTGCCGAGGTGAGAAGCAGCATTATCTGCCGATGCCTGTGCAGCGCCATCTTTGCTAATGTACACATTCGGTGTACCAGTAACGACTGCCTCGCCGTCCGTGTTGATGATAGGGAAAGGCACCGTTACCGCTTTTGCTTTCTGATACGCCATGCTTATAGATCCTCGACTTGGTGGCCATCAACATAGATGTCAATATCCACAGTGCCTGTGTTCTCGACATCAAAACGATAATACCGACCCTTGGGCAAATCGTAAGACACCGTGTCCGGTGCTGTAAAAACTTGCGCAGTTCCGTCGCACGTAAAATCAGTGAACGTCGTATCGTCTTTGCTTACTTGCATCGTGAGATTGTTGCTGTCAAACGTGCCGAGAATCTCGATATAGACCAAACCCCGGCTCTCGTTTAGGAAAGATTGGCTTGTGTCGTCAGCTGTCAGTGTTTCTGCGAGTAATTGCATTTTTATCCCTCTCTACGCGGTTAGTTGTCGCTTAATGGTTTGCTTAATGTCTTGTTTGATGCCTCGCTGCACTCCGCTGTAATTGCCAGACGGTCGCGGCTTTACGAGATCCGACAGCTCGCCAATAGTCGCTAATCCGGCTGTTTGCAATGCAAGCGCTTTCGTCATCACCTTGGCCCAGCTCGCTTCTGGAAACTGCGCTTCCGTGTGAGCGTAAAACACAACATCGCCGCCCTCAGCAGCGAGTGTTTCCATATCGCTATTGCCGGTGTCGGTTTCTTCTTCGGGAGTGCCTGCGCTGGTGCCGATTAGCGAATCGAGCATCGCTTGCACCGTGCCTGCTCCTTTATCCATCGGATGGCCTGCTCGCAGCCCCCAGTTGTGCTCTCCAGTTCGATCCGATCTGGGGGCAGTGCCGTGCCAGCCGGGGTTTCCTGCTCCGCCGTACATGAGCGCGTCGCAATAGCCCTGAGCAACAAGCTGCTCATCGCTTTCTGATGTTTTGTTTCCTGGGTTAGGAAAAGCTCCTGGCACGATCCAGAATCGTGCGAAGTCGCGGAATCCCCAGCTCTGCAAGTCGTTTTGCGAAGCTCGACCGCCAGCAACTCGCGCCGCCAGCGACGTGTAAACATAATGATCGGTGTCAGGATACACCCAGCCGGTATCGTCGCCGGTATCGTCGCCAGAAATCCCGGTGCAGTGATTCGCTAGCGCGTGGCCTTGGCTGTACATCGTAGTTAGTTCTGCGCGAGTGAGATGACCGCCAGCCCCGATTTTGTCCGTCGCAATTGCAAATGTACAGTTGATGCCGTTTGCGGACGCACTCGCCGCTCGTGTTGCGTGCTCATCGTAGCCGTCATCGAAACGAAAAAAGAAACGAGCCGCTCCATTGTTCGGCCCAAAGGCTAGCTTGTTGAACGTGAGAAACTTGCTCGACCCGTCGAGCCAGTTATTCTGGATGAGAAAGCGGCCTGCGTCCGCAAAGGTCGCGTCGTTGCTCTCAGCCGAGAAATCGGTACTGCCCAACACGACGGGGAATGATTTGTAGCCCTCGATTTTATCCTGGTTAACAGCGTAAACCATCGCACCGACTGCGTTTAGATTGCTTGAGTCATAGATAAACAGAGAGATCGCTTCCAGGTGCGGTGCCGCATTGTCGCTGTCGATGCTATCGCGATCCGTTCGATCCACTAGCGTACCCGGTGGGAAATACATTTCCATCGTGCCGACTTTGCGATCGTTCGGATCGGTGCCGGTGCCGTCTGTCAGATCGAGCCCGGTAGGCGATGTAAAGGACTCGCGCATGTTGGCATAGCCAGCCGCATTCGCGAACTCGCGATCCACTCGGCGATGACTCGTGATGCCACTATAAGGCGCATGCACTGCATCGAGGCTCGCCGTCTGATCGGTAGATCCGCCTGTTAGATCCTCGTCCCAGTCGTTCTGGTATCCGGTCGGCGTGCTGACGTTCTCATCGAAGTAGAAAACCTCATCATCCGTCGAAACTCCTCGCACTAGACGGCTTCGCATGTCGGACAGTTTGACCGGCGTCGGCAGCACGCCCATCTCGTACAGTGCCTCGACGTTATCGTCTGAGAGCTCTGCGGTGCTGTCGTAGATGCGGAAGTCATTTAGCTTGCCGCCGTTGCTCATCCCCGCTTGAGTAGACGTGCCGTGGATGTAATCAAGCGAGAAATCATCGGCATCGGTTAGCGTAACTGAGTTGAGTGTATTGTTAATAAAGAATTCGATCACGTTTGACGAGTTCCGACGCATAACCAAATGAAACGGGCTGCCGTTAGTCGGTCGTATCGCCGCATCGATTGCGATAGTCTGTGCTCCGCCGTTGTTTACTTCTAGCTCAAAAGCCTCGGCGTCTCGCTTCAGCACTAAACTATCAGTAGCAGCTAATCCGAACATCGCAACATCATCATCCTCGATGTCGTCGACCTCTAGCCAGAGCGAGATTGCAAACACGCCAGCGAGATCCACTTGCGTTGCTAAGCTGAGTTTTCCGCTTGCGCCAATCGCTAATTGCGTGCCGAGATTACCGAAACCTGCCTGCGCCGGCGTCACAGCACCAGCCTCGGTGGCAGTGTTTGCTGTTTTAACTGATGCGTAAGTTGTGCCAGACGCCTCATTAAACGGCCAGTGATGTAGCAATACTGATGCCATGATTTACCTACTCATCATCGTATTTACGGATGGGAACGTCTATCTTGTATCGTTTTTTCTGTCCGCCGCTGTCGGTGCATTTAACATAGACTCGCACGGTGCCCTCGAAGTCAGCCAGTGCTGCTGTGCAAGTGAACTGTGCGGTGTTGCTGGTTACAATCGTCGCCGGTGTTGTCACCGTCATGGCGGTAGTGTTAGAGCTGACAATTACCGCCGAGCTGAGCGTGTTGCCGGTGCTCGCTAGCCAGCGGTCTACTTTCAATGCTCGCACCTCGACGCCGAGAAACGATCCGCCGCTTGTCAGTGGTCGCTCAAATTCGAGAACTGCCATCAGTCACCCCTCAGTGTATTGCTGCACTCTGCCGCTCGCAGCGTGTTGGTTACGGTTGTCGCTCGCAGCGTGTTGCCGACTTTGGCTGCTCTTAGCGTTTGCGTAGCAGCAGCAGTGGCAGCAGCCGCATCGCCCCACGTGTTTGCTGCCCAAGCGTCATCATCCCAGGTGTTTGCAGCCCATACATCGCCGATTGCAGGCATTATGCTGGTCCCCATTCAGTGCCGCTGGTGCCGTCGCCGGTTAGCTCGATTGCGTTGAGATATTGCAGATCCACCTGGACATAATTTGTGGCGGTGAATTGTAGCTTGTCGGTCACTGTTTTGATTTCCCCCACTTCAGTATCAATCGTTGTTATCGTGCCGGGGATCGTCGTGCCGGTATCGACGAGAATAGCCGCAGCATCCGTTGCTATTTTGGCGTTGCCACTCGTGCCGTCGTCGAGGATGTCAACATAAGCCTCGATGTCTACTAGGGAGTGAGTGTCCTTGACGAATCCAGTTCCCTTGATGTCGTCTAGGTCGGTAATGATCGCGGCCAGTGTCGTCGGCGTGTCGTCGGCTTGCAGTTCGCTGGTATCCGCCTCAATGGCATCGATTGATGCCTGTGTAGCTGTGAGTAGATTCACGCCGGAAGCGCCGGTGATAATGTCCAGATCATTTTGCGCCGTGGTGATTGTTCCAGGTATCGTTGTGCTAGTATCGACCTCGATAGCATCGATCGATGCCTGGGTTGCGGTCAGCAGATTGACGCCGGATGCACCCGTTATAATGTCGAGATCATTCTGCGCAGTAGTTATTGTGCCGGGGATTGTTGTAGCGGTATCCACCAGAATCGCTGCTGCGTCGGTTGCAATCTTGGCATTGCCGCTGGTGCCGTCGTCTAGTATGTCAACGTAGGCCTCGATGTCCACTAGCGAGTGAGTGTCCTTTACAAATCCAGTTCCCTTCACATCATCCAGATCGGTGATAATAGCCGCTAGCGTAGTCGGGGTGTCGTCGGCTTGCAGCTCGCTAGTGTCAGCCTCAATGGCATCGATAGAGGCTTGCGTTGCTGTGAGCAGATTCACGCCGGAAGCGCCGGTGATAATGTCGAGATCATTCTGCGCTGTTGTTATTGTGCCAGGGATTGTGGTGCTAGTATCTGTCTCGATGGCATCGAGCAGCAAATCCAATCGCCCGCCGTTGATCCAATCGGTAAGTGCCCCCATGCGAGCAGCAGTCACTTCATTGGTAGCGGCTAGCTGGGTGTCTAAATCCAACTCGCCTAAGTCGCTGATCGGCAAACCACCGGCAGCGTCAGCGGCAGCGGCAGGTAGTGCGGTCCCAGATAGTCCACGAGTTGCACTGTAATTATCGCAGGCAGTCTCTAAATTATTGGCTGCTGTCTCGTCTTCGCTAACTGCTTTGACGTTCACATCCATAAATCCAGTGTCTTTAGCTGCATACAGGGAGTCCCATGCAGCCTCAGAAAGGACGTTAAACTCGTGACGCACAGGCAGAGCGTTCGCTGACTGGTGAACAATCAGAACTAGATTGCCCTCGGTGTTGGTATCGGTAGCATCTAGCTCGCAGTTGTAGTAGCCATCGTCATCGAAGGTTGCACTCGTCGCATCGTTCTTTTGAGTTAGAGCCTGGCCGTTTTTAGATAGTTTGATCTCAGCCTGAGTGAGCGTCAGTGCATCTTCTGTTGTGTTGCCGTCAGTTGCATCCACAAAAGGCCCGATCAAGACATCTACGGCAGTATTAGCTTTGAGGTCCATCTAAACGGTCCCTATGTTTTTTGTATAATGATGAAATGCTACAGGAATACTCAGCCCACCTGCTGGAGCGTCTCCCGCTACACCTATGTATCTTGTTCGTTGTCGGAAGGGGGCGAGAGGGTCGGCACTTAAAATACGAAATTCTTGAGGAGATAAAACTCTGTCGTAAGCTAGAAATGCGTTTATATCGCCGTGACAGCCTGCCCCTAATGCCGCATAAAGACCACCTATAGCCATTTCCTCATTATTGGTAAGTGCGGAAGTCGTCCAAGAAC
>JAAESG010000314.1 GCA_024229615.1 Gammaproteobacteria bacterium
CCACGATGGCCAGACCTTTTTTCCTCATGTGGAGAAAGTGTTCAAAGACCACCCCAACCTCGCCCAATCGGTCCAACGCGTGCTCTATGACAGCGCCTGCGATGACACCCCACTCAAACAGCGTTTCCAAGACGATCTTGGCGTCGTGCTGAAGGCTTCATTCAACCCGCGCCGCAGCAAAGCGATTACCGAAGCGTTGCCGCGCGGTATCGAAAAGATTACCCCTTATGGTGTCCCCATCTGCCTGGCAGGACATGAGTTGGACTACCAGGGCATTCGCTACGCCAGCGAAAAATTCATCTACCGCGCACCGCTACAAGACGATGGGCATTCCGTCTGCATTGGATGCGGGGAAAAGACACAGTGCTGTAATCGCTCCAGCCAATCGGGCCGAACCATCACCGTCTCGTTCGATACCCTGAAACATATCGACCCGAGCGATCCCCCCATGGCTAAGCGATTCAAGGCGATTATGACGCGCCGTCCCTCTGTGGAACGTATGATCAAACGCCTGAAGTGTGACCTCGGTGACGATCGACTGAGCAAGCGTGGAAACGATTCGTTCCAGGCCTACCTGGATAAGACGATGATCAGCTATCATCTGCTGA
>JAAESG010000315.1 GCA_024229615.1 Gammaproteobacteria bacterium
ATAGAAATCCTGCTCGTTGACAACATCGGCGATATCATCCCAGGACTTGTTATCCAGCATCAGTCCGCCGATAACCGACTGTTCCGCTTCCATCGAATGAGGTGGAACTTTAAGGTCATCGACACGCTGGCTCAGTTCTGCCACACGGGAGGAAATTTCAGACATATTCGGTGTAGAGCAAGATCGACATGAACCGCTAATGATAAACCTTTTTAGCCGATGCCGAAAAGAAAAAGGCTGCTAAAGTAGCAGCCTTTAAAAAAAAGATCGATGCTGAAGACTATTATTCTTCGGCGACTATGTTGATAGTCACCTGGGCGTCGACATCGGTGTAGAGATGAATATCGACAACATGCTCACCCGTGGTGCGCAAAGCACCTTCTGGCATGCGGATTTCGCTTTTTTCGACCGTTTCACCAAGATCTGCAATCGCATCGCAGACATCTGCAACACCGATGGAGCCAAATAGCTTGCCCTCGGAGCCCACACGTGCGCTGACCTCAATCACTGCAATCGCCTCGATAGCCTGTTTGCGGCTTTCTGCCGTTGTCTTGGCCTCGACCGCTGCATTTTCCAGCTCGGCGCGACGCGCTTCGAATTCCGCCAGATTGGCAGCGGTGGCAATCTTTGCTTTGGCCTGAGGCACCAGAAAATTGCGTGCAAAACCAGATTTGACACTGACCTTGTCGCCTACCGAGCCCAGGTTTTCAATATTTTCCAAAAGGATGACTTCCATTGGATTACCTCTTATCAAAGTTCATTTTCATCATTCGGTTTTACAGACTTTTTTCTGAAAACCAACCAGTTATCTATCACTCCGGTAATTGCGGTCAACGCGACTACCTGTGGAAATACGGCCAACAGGATATAAAACAACACCAGTAACAAACGCCCCTGTCGCCGTGGTCCCAGTTTGCTGTGAACCACTGCAATGCCCTGAAACATAAACGCGATCACCAACAGGAACATCAGACTGTTGATCCAGGGTAGCTGTGCCCAAAAACTGAGCACCATGAGCAACAGCGCTATTGCCGCTGCTGGCTTTCCAAGTGCCAACGCACGGAATTCCTCGCCAAAACCTTTCGATTCGGCCAGATTCGCCTGCATCCATCGTGCCACCAGGACAATCGCCATAATGAGCATGTAGACCAACGCCACCATAGCCAGCACGAATAGCCGCACCAACTGGATGTTCCTTTCTACCAGCGTTGCATCCTGTTGCTCCAGCTGCCCCATGCGCTGGATGACCTGCGAAACCAACTCGGTTTCAAATCCTCCCCACAACAGGTACTGGCCGGCCACACCGATCGCACCCAGGAAAGCGCCGAACAACATAGTCAGTGCCAGCGACTTGCTGCTGCGCAGCGTCTGCGACAACAGTATAATTGGCAGCCACTGAACAATCCCGGTCCACAACCCAAGCTCTGGCGCACCGATCAAGACCCATGCCACCAGGGTTATGCCAAGTATCGATACCCCTATCGCCTTCAATCCCGACACCGATCCCTGGGTCAGAATGATTAAACCTACCAGGGTGCTGGACAACCACATGCAGATGGAAGCTGCTAGGATTCCAAAAGCGGCATGCGGAACCATCGGTGGTAAAACCACCGCGAACATTGCGAGCAATCCAACAACGGCTGCCGCCTGGTAGGGTCCCTTAAGAGTAAATCTCGCCAGTGCCAACATGCCTGACACCTACCAATCAGTGTTCTTGCAGCGTATTAATTGCTATCTCAGCTTATGCTGATCGGTGTAAGGCAACAGGGAAAGAAACCTGGCGCGCTTGATCGCGGTTGCTAGCTGCCGCTGATACTTGGCCTTAGTGCCCGTCACTCGACTGGGTACGATCTTACCAGTCTCGGTAATGTATTCTTTCAAAGTTTCCAGATCTTTATAGTCAATCTGATCGATGCCTTCGGCAGTAAACTTGCAAAAACGCTTGCGTCGGAAATAACGTGACATGATTACTCTACCCCTTGTTCGATAGCGACCGTTTCTTCTTCTACTGCAGCCGGAACTTCGTCGACTACAACATCGGCATCGACAGCATCTGCAGTGACCGGGGCCGGGGCCGCTTCATCGCTGGCAGCGGCAGGCTTGCGATCGCTGGCCTTGGCCGATTCTTCACGCTCGACTTCTTGCATCATCGCCGATTTCTCGGTAACGGCCGCTTTACAGCTCAATGTCAGGTGGCGCAGTACCGCGTCATTAAAACGAAACGCCGACTCCAGTTCGTCCAGTACGTCATTACTGCATTCGATGTTCATCAGCACGTAATGCGCCTTGTGGATTTTTTTGATCGGGAATTCAAGCTGACGACGGCCCCAGTCCTCTTCACGGTGGACTGAACCACCTGAAGCAGTAATCATATTACGATAGCGTTCCACCATCGCAGGCACTTGTTCACTCTGGTCAGGGTGGACCAGAAACACAACTTCATAATGTCTCATTTGTTCTCCTCATGGGATAATGCCCCCAGGATCAAGCCTGTGGAGCAAGGAGTGATTCAAACCGCTTAAGCAGCACTCTAAATCAAGGAGCGCGGATTGTACCCGACCCCCATCGAAGCTGCAAGAGGGTCTCGAACGGGTTTCTCACAGTAACGCAGAACAGGCTGACAGTGAAGCAGCGCCCGATTAGATCACAAGCCACCGAAATGGTTAAATCGATTGAATACCGTGTTTGAACCAGGCTCGGATCAGCAAGGTCTGGTGTTCTTTCAAGGGGATATGACGGGCTCAGAGCTACCCAGATGATATAAGTCAAGACGCAGCCCGCAGGAAAGACCCAATGCATTCGCTGCGCTCATAGGGACGGCCCTGGCATGCCTTTTTCAAGGACTGCAACGGCGGATTGTATTATCTGGGTGGCCTCCCTCGGGCAAGTCGTGAAGCAGTCAATATCTCCTTGAAAGAGCACTAGTTCGCGCGCGAGCGCAGCATTTCAAACAGACAAACTCCGGTTGCAACCGAAACATTGAGACTTTCAACCTGCCCACGCATGGGTAATTTGACCAGATGATCACAGGATTCCATGGTCAGGCGGCGCAAACCCGAACCCTCGGCGCCCATTACCAGTGCAATCGGACCTGCGTAGTCGTGGTCATAAAGACTATCCTCGGCACGATCGCTGGTGCCATATATCCACACCCCGGCCTGTTTCAAATCTTTCAGGCTACGAGCGATATTGGTCACTTCGATAACAGGTACCGACTCGGCGCCACCAGCGGCTACCTTGCGCACGGTCGCATTGACTTTGACCGCTCGGTCTTTCGGAACAAGAACCGCGGTCACCCCGCAGGCATCGGCACTACGCAGGCAAGCGCCCAGATTGTGTGGGTCCTGAACCCCGTCGAGTACCAGTAACAGGGTATTTTGCTCGATGCTGTTCAAACATTGTTGAAAATCCAGCAATGGCGCAGAGTGCAGTGTTTGTAGCAGGCAACCCTGGTGCTTACTGGTGCCACTCAGTTGTGTTAACTCGGCACGTGCAACGCTACGTACCATCACACCGACACTGTGTGCCTGGTCGATTAATTGCGACAGGCGTGGATTAGGCTTATCCATGCAAATCAATTCGACACATTCGGATGGCGCCTGCTGCAGGCGACGCATCACGGCATGGATACCGTAAATAAAACTACTACTCATCGCGTCCTGGTTTGGTACTTGCCTTTTTTACCGGTTTTAGCCCGTTTGCGTTTGCTTTTAGTCGGCGCTTTTTCACCCCCGACTCCGACCAGGTCAAAATCGATCTTGCGATCTTCCATATTGACTCTGACTACTACAACCTGAAGTCTATCGCCGAGTTGATAACTACGCCCGGTCAGTTCACCGACGAGTCGATGATGCGCTGGATCGAACTGGTAGTAGTCGCGCTTGAGTGCGGTGACATGCACCAGGCCATCGATTAATAGCTCATCAAGCTGAACGAAGAGACCGAAATTGGTCACCGCGGTTACGATGCCCCCGTACCGATTGCCAATGTGTTTCTGTAGAAATTCGCATTTGAGCCAGTCAGAAGCATCCCGGCTGGCGTCTTCCGCACGACGTTCACAACGCGAGCAGGATTCTCCAAACGCCGTCATCTGCGACAGATCATAAGCAAACCCCGCAGCTTTCTGTTGTCTTATCCAGTGCTTGATACCGCGATGCACCAGCAGGTCCGGGTAGCGTCGAATCGGCGAAGTGAAATGCGCATAGTCGCTCAGTGCCAGTCCGAAGTGGCCGATTTTCGGTTCGGGGCTGTATGTAGCCTGTAGCATCGAACGCAACACTACCGTCTGGATCATGTCTGACTCGGGTCTTTGGCGAGCCTGTTCAACAATTTTCGCATAATCCGTCGGGGTCGGGTTTTCACTGCTCAAGACGATACCGAAACTGGCCAAAAACTCCTGCAGATTGGGTAATTTGTCGGCGTTGACCCCCTCGTGATTCCGATAAAGCGTGGGTAGCTTGTTCTTTTTCAGAGTCTTCGCCGCACAGACATTTGCGGCAATCATGCACTCCTCAATCAATTGATGCGCCTGATTGCGCTGATAAGGCAGTATCGCTTCGATCTTACGTTGCTGGTTGTACTTGAATATCACTTCCCGGGTTTCAAATTCGATAGCGTGGCGGCGCCGGCGCGCCCTGGCGAGCGCCAGGTATACCTGCTTGAGATTGCCAAGCTCTTGCTGAACACCTGCAATCGCCTTGTTGTTCGGTTTGCCACCATCGAACAAAACAGCTGCAACATCATCATATATCAGGCGCGCATGTGAATGGATTACCGCCTCAAGGAATTCATACTTCTTGATCGTCCCCTGACTATTGATTTCCATGCAACAAACCAGGCATAAGCGATCGACCTGCGGGTTCAAGGAACATAGCCCGTTAGACAGTACTTCCGGCAACATGGGTATGACTTCACCCGGAAAATACACCGAAGTGCCCCTGTTTTGCGCCTCGAGATCGAGAGCCGAGTCGACTTTTACATAATGTGCGACATCGGCAATTGCGACATAAAGCCGAAATCCATTGTCGATCGGTTCACAGTAAACCGCGTCGTCAAAATCACGGGCATCTGCCCCATCGATGGTGACAAAGGCGAGCTCGCGCAAGTCAAGTCGGCCCTGCTTGTCTTTTTCTGCAACCCGCTTACTCAACCTGCGGATCGATTTCATCACCGCGTCATTCCACTGATGAGGTATATGATGCGTGTTAACCGCGATGGTGACTTCCATGCCGGGCGCACTTTCCTGTCCCAGCACCTGCTCGATCAAACCGATCGGTTGACTGTGATGAGAGGGATATTCAATGATTCTGACCAGCACGACATCGCCCGGTTGTGCGTTATGACCGACCTCACGATTGAGCAATACATCCTGCACCAGTCGCTTGTCATCCGGCACCACGAAATCGATTCCGCTTTCACTGTAGTAGCGCCCGACTATCGCCTCGTGAGCACGTTCCAGAACCGATACCAGGGCGCCCTCGGCGCGTTCACGCTGGCGATCAAAATTGGTGACTTTGACCGCGACGCGATCTCCGTTCATCAGAGTGCGCATCTGTCGAGCCGGCAGAAAGATATCTTTACCTCCCTTTTCCGGGGTTACGAAACCAAATCCATCGGGGTGCGACTGAACATAGCCCTTTTCGAGGTCCATGTGATCGAAGCTGAGATAACCGCCACGCCGATTTCGAAACAGCTGGGCATCACGCACCATCGCCTGCAATCGTCGACGCAGCGCTTCCAGGCGGATTTCGTCACGGTATTTTAACGCCTCGGCGATGTGTTCCTGAGAAACCGGCACCTGCTGCGACTTGACCAGTTCGAGCAAGTGCTCACGGCTGGCGATGGGTTGATCGTATTTTGCGCTTTCGCGTTTCAGGAAGGGGTCTTTGGGGGTGTTTTTGGCTTTCTTTGGCATAGCTTGTCCATTGCAAGACCGGGAGTATATAGAAACATTTGCCGAGCAACTACCTGGTAGTGTATATTCCCGCGCCAGGCCCAGGTGGCGGAATTGGTAGACGCGCTAGCTTCAGGTGCTAGTGATCGAAAGGTCGTGGAGGTTCAAGTCCTCTCCTGGGCACCATCAAATTGACTACCGAGATGGTTTTGTGTTGAATCAACGATCCAAGATATACCGGGTATTAATATTGGCGCTATGCACTCTGCTAGCGGCATGTGCTACCGCATCAAATACAATTGATCCCTACGTGCAGAAACTGCAATGGCTGGACGCGGCCGATCCACAGGCCGATGCCAATCAGGCAGTTAAGCAAAATGATCTGCGTTTGCTCGGACTGGCCACTCGTTCGGTCAACCTTCCTGGAATCAGCCAGGAAGAGACATTAAAGTACGAAGAACGTTGTGGTGTGCAGTTAATCGAAGGGATTTCAGATGTCGTGCGCAGCGACGAACACCTGCGTCTGATGCAAAAAGCACGTAGTTACGCGCTCAAGTACAACGCCATCATCAAGACTCACTGCCAGCTTTGACGGCGCAACCAATATCTCGCGGTAGCCAGCAGGGACAACAGTAACAACCAGGCAAGATCGAAAGAGCCTGTGTCACGATGCCCGGAACTGGGCGTGCCACCCCCGGTTTCAATAGCGGCACAACTTGCCGGCAAATTTGCGAAACCCGCACCTGCCGAACCCGGCAAACCGGCATCATCGGAATGCACTGCCAACAAGCCCTGATTAAACGACGAATCACCAGCCGACCTGGGATTGCCGCAGGTCGGTGCACTCGTGCTTTTGGTGCTCGTAACAGGATTGAAAACAGTAGTGATGTCATCTTCGTCAAAAAATGTCTGTGGCGTGCTGTTAGCGCCGGTGATTGTCAGATCCGCATCCGAAATATCGTAAAAAATGCTAGTGCTGCAGCTCACCCGGAAACGCGCGCGTGGGTGAGAATCGGTAATCGGGATTATATTCACCGATTGTTGGCCATCATTGGCCGTCGATGTCATCAGATTGTGCACGGTATAGGTCGTGTACCCGGTCGCAAAGGTCAATAAATCGATGTTCACATTCGGACAATTCACCGGAGCATTATCGGTATTCGCGTTATCCCATTGCAGAATGATTGCACCATTGTTTGAAACAATGGTTTGTGGCGTGTTGAAATTGGTGATTTCAAAGGGTCCGTCAGAGGTAACATCGATACGTACGTCTTCAAAATCCTGACCGCTCCTGTTATCGCGCGCGGTCAGTCTGAAATTCATCTGGCGATTATTACAGGGCAGCGCCTCGGCAGCGTCATATTCCCCTTCCAGTTGCGTTCCCAGGGCCGGAAAATGTCGCGTAGCGCTAGTACGAGGCTCATAGGTTCGAAACAGCGCATTGTCACCCAGGTCCATACCGAAGGTACTGGCATTGGTCGCTGTCCCGACATCTATCTGATCCCATTGATAGGTCGGCACATCGCCATCGACATCCGCCGCAGTGCCGCTCATCACGAAAGCGGTGTCGGACGGTATGGTGATATTCGCGATCGGCGTTATCACCGGATCATTATTGTTGGCAGGTGAAGTTGCCACGAGAGCATCACAGGCAACAGTCCCGGTAAAAGAGTGGATTTCACTGATGGTGTTGGCGTGAAAGGTCGCATCACTGCTAGTTTGTAGATTTTCACCCCCACAAATGTTGGCATATCCCATAATCGTCGAACCGCTACCCGGTTCCACCGCTGAACCCGCGGAACGATTATCGTTACAAGAGTTGGTGGTTCCATTAAAACTGTGTTCTGCACCGAACTGGTGGCCGATTTCATGGGCGACGAAATCGATATAAAAAGGATCGCCGGTTGGATCGGGGAGCCCGGTGACGCCCATCGCCTTGATATCGCTGCCGCAGACCGAACGGAGCCTGGCAACGCCCCCGCTGCCGGTACCAAACAGATGACCGATATCATAATTAAGATCACCGATAACAGTATCGATCCAGCATTGATTCTCGGCGAGCAGGGTAAAGCTGTCGTTGTTACTGAAACTGACGTTACCCGATTTCTCGATCAGTTGGTCATTATTGGCAACCAGCTTCAGGGTAATACCGAGATCGCGTTCGTAGATCTGGTTCACGCGGTTTATCGCGGTGACGATAGCAGCCTGAGCAGCCGTCACATCGCCCGCGGAACCCACTGCGGCGACATACTCCTCGGTTGCGGAAACCGCCAGATCGTATTCGAGCAACATGCCGGGCACACGCTCGACGACTCGCTGCCTTTCGCTCTGCACTCCTGAACCTGTAAAATCAGATCCATGCACACTACAGGAAAAATCATGGCTCCGCGGAATCGAATCCTGGCGTCGAACCACGTAATGGCTAGCATTATCCAGCACCTGTTGTGGCTCGATAAATACCCTTCCGTCCGTGGTGTGCAGCATGCCGAAAAATCCGCGTGGGGAAATATCGATGCGCCCCGAGGCTAATGGATCATCGATTCCAAATACCTTGTAAGTCTTTATTTGCGGGTATTTCTGCGCCAGTTGCGACTGCATGATGGGAGCTTCAACGATACTAAAGCGGGCCACGCCACCATCCGACATGGGTAGTTCGATTTCATTCGAAAAATCCTCAAACACCTGGTGAGGTATTGATTGCAGACGCTGTTCCAGCCCATCGAGGTCGACGCTGAAATACGCTGCCGGATGATCTACTGCGCGTGCAACAACCTCGGTCTCGACCGACTTCCACAGCGTTTGCCCAGCCAGACCCGAAGTCGACGCGAACAGCAACGAAGCAGCCAGCAAGACCTTGAAAACCTTGTTCATACAATGCCTAAATGAAATCCCGTTTCACTGATTTAAGCGCAGAAATGGCTTAATAGCAAAGTACTAGTCCGCAAAAGGATGTTTCAGAATGATGGTTTCGCTTCGATCGGGGCCGGTGGACACGATATCGATTGGTACTTGACAAATCTCTTCGATTTTTCTGAGATAGTCGATGGCTGCCGCAGGCAAGTCATCCCAGGATTTCAAACCCACGGTTGATTCCTGCCATCCTGGCATTTCGATGTATACCGGTTCGCAGGCCTCGCAGTTCTCGGCACCAGCCGGAGGTATTTTAGTTTCTGCGCCCTGAAAACGATAGGCAACCGCCAGTTTGAGCGACTCGAGCCCATCGAGCACATCCAGTTTGGTGATACACAGACCACTGACGGAATTGATATTCATCGAGCGTTTCAAGGCCACCAGATCGAGCCAGCCACACCGTCTTTTGCGCCCGGTGGTGGCGCCAAATTCATGCCCGCGTTCACCCATATGCTGCCCGCAGTCGTCTTCCAGCTCGGTCGGAAAAGGTCCGGCGCCTACCCGCGTGGTATAGGCTTTTACAATACCCAGAATATATTCGAGATCGCGTGGTCCAACCCCGGAGCCCGAAGCCGCGCCCCCGGAGGTCGTCGTCGAAGAGGTCACATAAGGATAGGTGCCGTGATCGATATCGAGCAACGCGCCCTGTGCACCCTCGAACATGATAGCGGCATCCTGTTCGATCAAATCATGCAAGATAGCGCTGACGTCACCCACCATGGGACGAATCTGCTCGGCCTGGGACAGGGCTTCGTCGAGCAGCTGTCGGTAGTCAAGTGCGTCCGCCTTGAAATAGTGTTGCAGAGTAAAGTTATGATACTCCAGCACTTCGGCAAGACGTTCCGAAAAGTGCTGTTCACGCAGCATTTCACCCAAACGTATACCTCGACGAGCTACCTTGTCTTCGTAGCACGGACCGATGCCTCGGCCAGTGGTGCCGATGGCCTTGTTACCACGAGCCCTTTCACGTGCCTGATCCAGCGCAATATGGTATGGCAAAATCAATGGACAGGAATCACTGATCACGATTCGTTCCCGGGCAGGAACGCCACTCGATTCCAAATGACCCAGCTCGTTCAGCAAAGCTTCCGGCGACAGCACCACACCGTTGCCGATCAGGCAGCTGACATTATCGTGCAAAACACCCGAGGGAGTCAGATGCAAGACCGTCTTTACACCATCGATAACCAGCGTATGTCCGGCATTGTGGCCACCCTGGAAGCGTACCACTGCACGCGCCTGATCGGTTAGCAGATCGACGATCTTGCCCTTACCTTCATCGCCCCATTGGGTGCCGATAACAACTACTGTCTTTGCCATAAAGTCTTTAAACCTCTTTTACTATCCAGGCGTCAGCAAATTGCAACGCCTGGCGATCGCATTGCTGATCCACGGCACTGGCTTTACCACCAGTCAAATCCACGACAACGCGCTCGCCACTGGCGCGTAATTGCTGTACCAGCGTCGCGAGTTTTTCATCATCATCGTCGGGTACCAGAATTCCGGTCTGTGAATTTTCGCTGTCGCCGCATAACTGAAAAAGGTTCAGCAGATCTGCGCTGAATCCGGTAGCCGGTCGAGCATTGCCGAAGACTGCGCCAACATCGTCATAGCGGCCGCCACGGGCAATTTCCCTGCCCTGCCCCGGAAGAAATGCGGCAAACACCAGCCCTGTGTGATAACTGTAGCCACGCAGTTCCGACAGATCGCAATTGATCAGTGTCGCGGGATACTTTTGCTGCAGCGACAACACCACACTATGCATGTAATCAAGCGTCGATGACAGTTCATCGCCCGCGTCACTGTAGAGTTTACGCGCCTCATCGATGACCGATTCGTCGCCGTTAAGCAAGGCCAGATGACAAATCTGTTCACGCAGCTGTCCGCTGAGCGGCAAGGTTTGCAGATAACCCTGTAAATCGGGAATCGACTTGCGCTGCAACATGTCAAACAGGCGGTTTTCCTGCTCACTATCCAGCTTTGTATTTTTTACCAGGCTGCGAAAAATTCCGACATGACCTATGTCAATCGATATATTGTGCAAACCCACCGCGTGCAGGGTCGACACCATCAGACTGACGACCTCAACATCGGCGCTGATCGAGCTACTGCCAAAAATTTCAGCACCGATTTGTAACGGCGTGCGGCTCGAGGTGATACCATCACCGATCGCGTGCAACAGATGTCCGCAGTAACACAGCCGCGAAACGCGATGCTGACGTGCATTGTCTGCCAGCAAGTGGGCATCGATACGCGCTACCTGCGGGGTCATGTCCGATCGCACTCCCATCTGCTTACCCGACAACTGGTCAACCAGTGCGAAGGTTCTCGTATCCAGCGAATGCGCGGTCCCGGTGAGCAGCGAATCCATGTATTCGATCATCGCCGGCATCACCAAATCATATCCCCAGCGATTAAAAAGCTGCAGTATTTCGTGGCGAAGTGACTCCACCGCCACCGCCTCAGGTGGTAGCGTTTCCTGTACCCCGTCGGGCAACAACCAGCGTCTGTTCGATTTGGACGTCACCACTTATCCTCGCACCAGGTAAAGACACAAAAGCCCGACTAACATGAGTGCCAGGCCAACATATCTCAACATTTGCTCGGGCATTGCCACCATCTGCTGAACCATATTCCGGTAACCCCGTGGACTGATAAATGGCATTAAACCCTCGAGGATTAGTACCAGCGCCAGCGCTGCCCATAAATCAGCCCAATTCATATTCCTCTCACAAAAAACGGGCGCACCGTGCCGCCCGTTCGAATTGTATACCTGTTGTAATTAAATTACGGCGATTCTGATTTCCTGAAGAACTTGAAGAAGTCGGAGTCAGGACTCAATAAAATGATATCCTGGTTGTTACCGAAACTGACTTCATAAGCCTTCATACTACGATAAAAGGAATAGAACTCCTTATCCTGGTTATACGAGTCCGCATAAGTCTTTGCCGCCGTCGCATCGCCTTCACCTCTTATCTGCTCCGATTTACGGTAAGCTTCGGCGAGAATTTCCTCGCGCTGCCGATCGGCATTGGCGCGAATCTGCTTGGCTTTTTCTTCACCACGCGAACGAAATTCCTTGGCAACCGTTTGCCGTTCAGTCGCCATACGTCGATATACGTTGTTACTGACATTTTCAGGCAATTCAACCTTTTTCACGCGCACATCGATTAACTCGATACCGAGGTCCCTGGTCTTGACACCCGCGTTATCGGTAACCACCTGCATAATCTCGGCGCGCTCTCCAGAGATGACTTCACGCATGTTTTTGGATGCGATCTGTCCCTTGAGCTCGTTATTGATAATCGACGCCATGCGCGCAATTGCCTGCCGCTCATCGCCCGCCGTTGCCGTGTAAAAGGTTTTCGGATCGACGATCCTCCATTTAGCGAAGGAATTGACGATAACGTTTTTCTTCTCCGCGGTCAGGAAGCGTTCCGAAGGGGTATCCATGGTCAGGATACGACTGTCGAATTTTCGCACGTTGTTGATGATCGGTATCTGGAAATAAATACCGGGTTCATAATCGGCCTCGACGATTTCACCCAGTTTGAATTTGATCGCCAATTCGCGCTCGTGCACGATAAAGGTCGACATCACGACCACCACGGCAACCGCCAACAGCAACACCAGACCAAATTTCAGGTTATTCATTCGCGTGTCTCCCTGCTGCGGTTGCGATTGACGTTGCTTTTAAACTCGTCGATCAAGGACTTGGTATCAGCGGCTGTCCCGCCAAGGCCCTGCAATGTATTTTTGCCGGGCGATGTGCCTGACATCAGTTGATCGAGTGGCAGGAACATCAGGTTATTGCCGTTCGGGATGTCTATCATGACCTTGGGTGAACGAAACATGACCGACTCTATGGTGTCCAGATAGAGTCGTTCACGGGTCACTTCGGGTGCCCGTTGGTACTCGGACAACAATTGATTAAAGCGACTGGTTTCACCCTGAGCGGACTTGACCACTCGCGTTTTATAGGCCTCGGCCTGTTCCAGCAATCCCTGTCCTTCACCACGCGCTTTCGGAACGACATCGTTGCGATAGGCGTTGGCCTCATTGATGATACGCTGTTCGTCTTCACGAGCCTTGATCGCGTCCTCGAAGGCATCCTGCACTTCCTCGGGTGGTTGTGCCTCATCCATGTTTACCGTAACCACGTTAATACCGGTGCGATAATTGTCGAGAATCTGCTGCATTATTTCCTTGGTCGCGCTACCCACTACTGCACGTCCCTCGGTAATGATCAGATCCATATCGTTGTTGCCGACCACTTCCCGGATTGCCGTCTCGGCAGTTTGCTGCAGGGTCAGGTCCGGATCTCTAACTTCAAAAGCGAAATCCTGAGCATCTTTGACGTTGTACTGGATTTCGATACTCATGACGACGATATTCTCATCGCTGGTGAGCATTTTGGATTTGTTGCGTGCTGTTCGGATATCGGCAACGTTGATCAATTCGACATCTTCGATCGGGTAAGGAATGTGCCAATGGGGTCCTGCCTGGGTTACCACGGTCCTTTCACCGAATCGTGTCTCGACGCCACGCCAACCTTCATCGACGATATAGATACCGGTAAATAACCATACCAATAGCAACAGGACTACGATGAATCCGATCACACCCGATATATTGCCGGCGCCACCAGGCACTTTGGGTATTCTGCCTTTGCCGCCACCTCCGAGGAGCCCGCCGAACTTGTTTTTCAAATTTTTGAAAAGCTCGTCCAGATCGGGGGGGCCATCGTTATTACGTTGTCCCCAGGGATCCTTGTCTTTACCCGGTTCGTTCCAGGGCATAATTAACTCCGAATGAAGAAATGATGTTCAGTGGGATACGGATGCACAAAGAGTGCGGATTGTAATGGCTATCATGCAGCCCCTGCAAGCGCATCGGTTACTATCTCGAGTCTATCTGACGAAATTTCGAATCTACTGGTCAAACGCCTATACAATGCGGGCGTAAGACGCAGTTTCAAGTGTATATCGCCATTATTCTGGTAAATTTCGGAATCTATTGAGCCATTTTCGAACAGGAATGCGCGAATTTGCCCTTCGGCGGCGCTCAAAATCAGGCGATATGCCCTGGTTTGTTCACAAAATCGATTGCGCAAAACCTCGCTTAAGTTTTCAAAACCTGATCGGCTAACCGCCGACACCCAGATTCGCCAGCTCTTATCTTGCTCATCGTTATCGACTCGAGGTTCTATTCCGGAGACATCGATCTTATTGTATACCAGTAACTGTGGAACCTCCGCCGCACCAACTTCGTGCAACACCTTGTTCACGGCCTCGATTTTTTCCTGTCGATTGTCATCCGAGCAATCGACCACGTGTAAAATCAGATCGGCTTCTCGCGTCTCCACCAAAGTGGCCCGAAATGCAGCCACCAGGTCATGTGGCAAATGCCTGATAAAGCCCACTGTATCAACCAGAATCACGGCCTGCTGTTCGCTAAGCTGAAGCTTGCGCAAGGTTGGATCGAGCGTTGCAAAAAGCTGATCCGCAGTGTAAACCTCTGCATCGGTCAACGCGTTGAACAGTGTCGATTTACCGGCATTGGTATACCCAACCAGCGATATCGTCGGAACCTCGGCCTTGTTACGCGCCTGTCGTCCCTGTTCACGCTGCCGTGCAACCTTGAGCAGACGACCATTCAAATACTTGATACGCTTACCCAGCAGGCGTCGATCAGTCTCGAGCTGGGTTTCCCCTGGGCCACGTAAACCGATGCCGCCTTTTTGCCGTTCGAGGTGAGTCCAGCCACGCACCAACCGAGTTGACAGATGTTTTAGCTGAGCTAGTTCAACCTGAAGTTTGCCTTCAAAGGACTGCGCACGTAGCGCGAATATATCGAGAATCAGACCGGTACGGTCCAGCACCCGGCATTGCAGCGCCTGTTCCAGGTTTCTTTCCTGCGATGGTGACAGGGTGTGATTGAACAAAACAATGTCGACTTCATGAGCAATCACCCGTGCGGCGATTTCTTCGAGTTTACCCTTACCGATAAAGGTTTTGGCCGAGGGTTGCTGACGACTACCAACAATAAGCTCGACATTGGTAACATCGGCAGACCGCACGAGTTCAATGAATTCAGCCAGATCATCCTGATCTGGCCGATGCGGGAAATTTATGTGGACCAGAAGTGCTCGTTCGCCTCCACGTGGTCGCTCAAATTCGAACAACAAGACCTCCGGTAAAGACCATACTAGCGGTTGCCTTCTCCATCGTCCTGGTGCGGATGGTCTACATGAACATTTCGTGCTGGAACAATCGTCGATATCGCGTGTTTGTAAACCATCTGACTCACATTATTCTTGAGTAAGACGACGAACTGGTCGAATGACTCGATCTGACCCTGCAGCTTGATTCCATTCACTAGGAAAATAGATACTGGGACATGCTCTCTTCGTAACGCGTTCAGGTAGGGTTCCTGCAGCATTTGCCCTTTTGACATAATTTAGGTACTCCTTAGCATTATTATTGTAAATCTATCTCGGTGAACAATCGCCAACCAGGAATAGAGTCTATGATTCCCTTCCATTAAAAACGTTCCAATTGAAGTCTTTAAAAGGCGGCTTCAACTAGCCGAAATATAGCATCTTTACTGTAATTCAAGCAATCGAATGCCTTTTCTTGGGGCTGTTTTCGTAACCAGGTGATCTGCCGCTTGGCCAATTGTCGGGTCGCGGCAAGCGCTTTATCGATCATTTGCTGTCGTGTCAGCTCGTCTTCAAGATACTGCCAAATCTGACGATAACCTACGCAACGCATCGAGGGAAGAGACAAATCCAGATCACCACGCGCCTTCAAATGCCGGACTTCTTCAATGAATCCCGACTCCAGCATGTTTAGAAACCGGCTTTCGATTCGTCGATGTAACAATCCACGCTGGTCGGTGGCGAGAATAATTTTTTCGATCTCGCCGGCGTAGCCCGTCGCTTTTTTTTGCTGTAGTTCGGAAAGCGCTTCACCGGACAGTTCGTAAACTTCGAGCGCGCGTTGAATCCGCTGCGAATCAGTTGGCCTGATGCGGCTGGCGCTGGCCGAGTCGACCGCTTTCAACCTGTCGTGCATCGCATCCCAGCCTATAACACGGGCCTCCCGGTCGAGTCGTTGACGCAGAACTTCGCTTGCCTGGGGTAAACGATTAAGCCCATGCTCGAAGGCATTGCAGTACATCATGGTTCCCCCGACCAGGAGAGGAATTCGACCACGCCGATGAATTACATCTATCAGTCGTCGGCTCTGCTGTACGAAATCCCATACCGAGTACTGCTCGGCAGGATCGATAATATCGATCAGGTGATGCGGTACCGCTTGCATGATTTCCGGCTCGGGCTTGGCGGTGCCAATATCCATCTGCCGATAAATAAGCGCCGAATCGACGCTGATGATTTCGACCTCGAAACGCTGACTGATGGCGAGCGCAAGATCCGTTTTACCGGTTGCGGTGGCACCCATCAATAACATGACCTTCGGCTCGGGCACCTTATTGCCCACGCAGAAACAGCTTATCCAGTTGCTCCAGGCTTAACTGTTTCCAGGTTGGGCGACCATGATTGCATTGCCCACTGCGTTCAGTCTGTTCTATATCGCGAAGCAAGGCGTTCATTTCATCAATCGATAGCAGACGATTGGCGCGTACCGAGGCATGACAGGCCATGGTAGACAGCATTTCGTTTTGATATTCTCGAATTCGATCCGAGTTCCCGTGCTCGACCAGGTCGGCCAGAACATCACGCAACAACTGCTCACTGTCGGCATGCTTAAGCAGGGCCGGAATCGCGCGTAGACGGACCTGTTCGGGACCGAGGCGCTCAAGGCTGAATCCGATATGACTGAAAAATTCGATATTCTCCTCGACCAGATCGGCCTCTGCCTGGCTCACATTGAATGCAATCGGCACCAGTAGAGGCTGGGTGATGACATCCTCGAGTTCCGCATTCCGTTTCATTCTCTCGTAGACGATACGCTCATGTGCCGCATGCATATCGACAACAATCAGGCCGTCACTGTTTTCCGCCAGGATATAAATCCCTTTAAGCTGCGCCAGCGCAAATCCTAGCGGCGGAACTTCATGCTGTTCCTCACCAGGCTCATCCAGGCGAGTCTCGGGGTGTAACAAAGTTGCGTAGGATTGCATCTGCTCACGCACATGAGTGGAACGATCACCCTGACGAAATTGTTGGCTATTAAAAAATTGATTGAGATTCAAACCGGACTGACCGGCCTGGGGGGACGCAACACCTTCGGCCAGCGCGAAACCGGGAGATGCGATTTGCTGTTCGGGTCGAATCTTACCCAGTGCCTGATGCAGACTACGAAACAGAAAATCATGCACCAAGCGCGAATTGCGAAACCGTACTTCGTGTTTTTGCGGATGCACGTTGACATCGAGTTCACGAGTATCCATCGTCAGCGAGAGCACATAAGCCGGGTGCCGGCCATGAAACAATACATCCTGGTATGCCTGTCGTACCGCGTGATTGACCAGTTTGTCCCGCACCACGCGCTGGTTGACAAAAAAGTACTGCATATCCGCCTGACTGCGATTAAAAGTCGGCAATGCTACCCAACCCTGCAGGTTCAGGTTGTCACTCGCGACATCGATTTCGACCAGACTCTCGGCAAAAGACTTTCCGCAGAGTGCTGCGAGGCGCCGATTCTGGTCCTGCGCGTTCTGCACCGAGGCCAGCTGATACACGATTTTCTGGTTGTGGATAAGCTTGAATGCGACCGCCGAATGACTCAAGGCGAGGCTTTTAAACAGGGCCTCGATATGCTTGTATTCGGTTTGCTCGGTACGTAAAAACTTCTTGCGCGCCGGCACATTGTAAAACAGCTCGAGCACTTCAACCTGGGTGCCCTGGGGCAAAGCATCGGGAACCGGGCTAGAAGACTCACGTGCCTGCATTTTCCAGGCACCTTCGGCTGTACTTGCGCGGGACGCGAGGCTCAGACGTGAAACCGAAGCAATGCTCGGCAAAGCCTCACCGCGAAAACCGAGCGAATCGATCTGTTCGAGGTCATCCAGACTGCTTATCTTGCTGGTGGCGTGACGCGACAACGCAGTCGCAATCTGGTCGTGATCGATGCCACAACCGTCATCACTGACACGGATCATTCGCGTACCGCCCGCTTCTACTTCAATCGTAATCGCACCGGCACCGGCGTCGAGGCTGTTCTCGACAAGCTCCTTGACCACCGAAGCCGGTCGCTCGACCACTTCTCCGGCAGCAATCTGGTTAATCAGGTGAGACGGTAATGTATGGATCTGGGGCAAAACAGTATTCAGACCACCAGGCGTGATTCCAGTTTCTCCTGGTCACGCGTGAACAGGCGAATCCCTTCGGCCAGTTTCTCGGTCGCCATCGCATCCTCGTTCATCATCCAGCGAAAGCTCTTTTCATCGAGTTTTATCTTTTCCTCAACCTCGCCTACCCGTCCTGCTTCAAGCTTGCGCTCCAACAACGAGTCATCCTCGGCCAGCGACTGCATTAACTGCGGGCTAATGGTGAGTCGGTCGCAACCGGCCAGTTGTTCAATCTCACCGCTATTGCGGAAACTGGCACCCATGACTACGGTTTGGTAGCCATGATGCTTGTAGTAATTATAAATCTGGGTCACCGATTGCACCCCCGGGTCCTGCTCGGGAGCGATCGCAGTCTTTCCGCTTGCTGCCAGATGCCAGTCGAGAATGCGCCCGACAAAAGGCGAGATCAGATATACCCCGCTCTCCGCACAAGCCAGCGCCTGAGTAAAACTGAACAATAGCGTGAGGTTACAATTGATGCCATCCGCTTCCAGTTCCCGTGCCGCCTGTATGCCTTCCCAGGTCGATGCAATCTTGATTAAGACCCGGCTACGATTACTACCCCGACTTTCGTAGAGATCGACGATACGTCGAGCGCGCGCGACAGTCGCATCACGGTCAAAAGAAAGGCGCGCATCGACTTCGGTCGACACCCGACCAGGTACGATGTTCTGTATTTCCAGGCCGATGCTGACGGCAAGATAATCACCTGCCGCGGCGGCGCGAGCGGCGGGGCTTCCCCCCTGGTCTCTGCCCCAACGCTGCGCTTCTTCCAGCAGTGGCTGATAGCGTGGCAAATCTGCGGCCTTCAACAACAACGACGGATTGGTTGTCGCGTCCTGGGGCTGGTACTGGATCATCGCGTCCAGGTCGCCGGTATCGGCTACCACCTGTGTCATGGATTTCAGTTGATCAAGTTTGTTCATTGGCCGATGCTTAAGTACTATTCCGATTGAGACAGCTGGACGCAGAGAATACCAGAAAATCCCGTCACGGGATTATGATAATTCCCGATGAAAGAAATCACCGCCATTATCCTCGTGCTGGCTAGTATATACCTGCTGTTCGCAGCGTATCTGTGGCTGTTCCAGCGCAAGATGATTTATTACCCGACGTCGATCGATCCCGCATTCGGGGCGAACGAAATCAAAGTTGATAACCAGGGTATCCTGTTACACGGCTGGGTATTGAATCCGGGTCAACGCAAGGCGTTAATTTACTTTGGTGGTAATTCTGAACTGATCACCCATCGGCAGGCCTATTTTGACGAGGTATTTGGCGATCACAGTGTTTATCTGGTCGACTATCGCGGCTATGGCAAGAGCCGGGGAAGTCCGAGCGAAAGCGGCCTGTTTTCGGATTCGCTAGCAATCTACGATCATCTATCCACACAGCATGAAAGCGTGATTGCTTACGGCCGTAGCCTGGGTAGTGGGGTCGCGGTATACCTCGCAACTCAGCGACCGCTGCATAAGCTTATCCTACTTACTCCTTACGATAGCGTCGCCGAAGTGGCACAAAAACTGTACCCGATGTTTCCGATTCGTTATCTGATCAAAGATCGCTTCGATTCAGCATCCCGTGCGGCTCAAATCGAGATGCCAGTACTGATTGCAAGTGCCGAGCAGGATCGCGAAATTGCACTGTCGCATACACTCGCGCTGAAGCAAAGTTTGTCGCGGGCTGACGTCGAATATGTGCAAATAGCCGGTGCTGCACACAATGACATAGTAGATTTTCCCGACTACCGCTCTGTAGTGAAAAAATTTATTGCGGACTAAGCCTGACGGTTTTTAAGGTGGTTCTTGATACCGGAGAATACGGCCTTGGCCAGTTTGTGCTGATGCTTTGGATTACGCAATTTCTTTTCTTCGCTCGGATTCGACAGAAACGCAGTTTCGATCAAAATCGAAGGCATATCCGGTGCTTTTAAAACAGCGAAACCGGCCTGTTGCACCTTTTGATTGTTCAACTTCGAAACCTTGCCGATATGGCTGAGCACGTCAGAACCGAGTTCCAGGCTATCCTGAATGGTTGCGGTTTGAGAAAGATCCAGCAATACCGATGCGATCAAATCATCCTTGTCATCGAGGCTAATACCACCGATCAGGTCGGATGCGTTTTCTTTTTGCGCGATCCAGCGTGCGGCCTCCGAGCTGGCGCCCCTCAGCGACAGGGCGTAGACCGAAGCACCCTTGACGTTTGCCTTATGAAATGAATCGGCGTGCAGCGAGATAAAAATATCGGCCTCGGCTTCACGCGCTTTTTTGACTCGATTGCGCAGCGTGACATAGCGGTCAGCATCGCGTGTCAGAATCGCACGATAGCCCGGGGTGCGATTGATGATAGGTTTCATTTTTTTCGCCACGGACAGCGCGACATCTTTTTCCCGAGTGCCCTTCTTACCAATTGCCCCAGGATCGCGGCCACCGTGTCCCGGATCCAGCGCGATCACAAATTGTTTCTTGTGCTGCTTGCGTTCCTGTTGACTGGTCTTGATCGGGGTTGGCCCCAGATTGGTCGCATGCAGGTCAACTACCAGGCGATGTCCGGACTTGCCATCGGGTTTCAATACGAAGCTGCGCGGGCGAACCTTACCCTGCAAATCGATCACCACGCGCAAACGGCCACTGTCTTTGCTGGCCGAACGAATACCGCGTATCAGGTTCGTGCTCCTGGTGCTGATATCGATCGCTTCGCTCTTACGGGTATCGTTTAAATCGATAACCACGCGCGGAGGATTGGTCAGCGTAAACAAGCCATGTTCGATATCACCGGTCAGATCGAAAACAACCCGGGTATGATCCTCGGCGGACTGTGAAATCCGAATGCTGGTGAGCGTGCGAATGGGCTTCGCGAGTGCGGGCCCGGCGCCGGTAAACAGCGCGAGCGAGACACCGTAACGGGATATCCGCTTTAAAAAAACACGTCTTGCTATAGACAATGGACCCATGTCTCCTGCTGTACTAGCTTTGCATGGGCTCTATTTATAGTAAAATCGAGCCGAAAAATCAATGTTTTTTCTATATTTATTAACTAGATAGTGATGTTTTTTAAAATTAGTCTGAGGAAATCCGGTCAAACCATCAAATTAACCCGGGATAACAGTTTTTCGCCCCACTCACTACCGGGAAAACAACCCAGACGACGGCCTTCAGGATCGTATTCGATTTCAACTTCGAGATCGAACGTCTGCAGGTAGCCGCCTGCTCGTTGCGGCCATTC
Source organism: Gammaproteobacteria bacterium (assembly GCA_024229615.1). Lineage (GTDB taxonomy): Bacteria > Pseudomonadota > Gammaproteobacteria. Next base: position 21,344 of record JAAESG010000315.1, read on the forward strand.
AATAAAACACAGGGTTTCCGGGTTCAGGTAATCTCGGTAGCCGAGGTATTCGAGTTCCTCAGCGTCGGCGAGTCGATACAGATCGAAATGAGCCACGTTGATGTGCTCGAATCGATAAAGTTCAATCAGCGTATAGGTCGGACTGCGCACCCCGGTGGTCAGTCCCAGAGATTGCAGTGCGCCTCTGACCAGGGTCGTCTTACCTACCCCGAGCTCACCCTTCAGGGTGATGACCCCACCCCGGTCACAGGCGGCTATGAGGCGGGCACCAATCTCACCCATCTGGTTTTCGTCAGCTATCAACAAAATCGGTTTAGTACTCCTTACAACTTACAACGAGATATCTTAGGGTGCAGCCCGCAACTGTTTTACAACCGTCGGTATACGATCGATGATATCGCCTGCGATCAATCCCGTCTGATCCTGTTGTTCGGCAAACTGCTCGGCACAGAGGGCGTGAATAAGTACTGCGGTTTTCGCCGCATCAAAATTGTTTAAACCCTGTCCCAGCATTGCGCCGATGATACCACTGAGCACATCGCCCATACCGGCACTAGCCATACCCGGGTTACCGCGTCTGTTGATTGCCTTCATTGCTCCTTGCTCCGCAATCAGCGTACCCGAGCCTTTCAGCACACAGGTCACCGAAAATAATGCCAGGAGTCGTTCACAGGCCGCCAGCCGGTCAGCCTGAATCTCATCTGAGGTGCACGACAATAAGGCTGCCGCTTCTCCCGGATGTGGCGTAATCACCACTTGATCAGATTTTAACGAATGCAGGAAGTCGGTGCGCAGCGCACTGGCGTCGACGACCATGGGCAATGACGATTGTTGCAAGGCTTGCAAGCAATTCGCCGAATCTTCCCCACTACCGAGCCCCGGACCAACTACAACGACGCTTGCGCCGAGCAGGCTTTCTGGCAGAGCGTCCCAGCCCGACACCATTATTTCGGGGAAAGCTGCCAGTTGGGCACGGCACTCGGGATGCACCAGCGCTGTCACCAGCCCCGCCCCACTGCGCAAGGCGGCTCGCGCAGCTAGCGCAACCGCCCCACTCATACCCCGGTCTCCACCGATGATCAACAGATTCCCATAATGATTTTTGTGTGAATTTTTCTTGCGCGCAAGGGGCAGCTTACAACTTTCAACGACCTCCAATTCAGCTGCTACGGTCTGGCGGACACGCGCAGACACACCTAAATCTTCGTAGATCAGTTCGCCGCAGTAATCGGGCCCGTCGGCGAGAAACTGTCCGGTCTTGGCACCGATGAAGGTAACAGTCAGATCTGCCTCGACCGCTACCGGTTGCGGGCTTCCACTCAAACCGTTGAGTCCGGACGGAATATCAATCGCGATTCGCGGAACCTCGCAGTGATTGATCGTCGCGATTAAATCCTGCCAGTTTGCATCCAGTTCCCGCTGTAAACCGATACCGAGCAAACCATCGACAATGGCATCACCCGACAAAGCCTGTCCCTGCCAGAATTCGAAATCACCTCCCGCCTGCTCCCATAGTTCACTGAAATGACGCGATGTATCTGACTGGCGTGACAAATCACCCTGCACCAGCATCTGCACTTCGACCCCCTGTCGAAGAGCATTGAGCGCGACCACAAATGCATCTCCGCCATTGTTACCGCTTCCGGCAAACACGGTTATTTTCGCCAGCCCGGGCCAGCGCGCGCCCATCGCGTGCCAGACCCGCTCTCCAGCACGACCCATCAATTCAATCTCGGCAAGACCGTCCTCTGCGACGGCGGCCCTGTCAAGTTGGTACACTTTCTTGGGTGTGTATAAAAACATAACGAATTTATACCCTAGGCACCGCAGCAAAGCTACCGCAGGCACGGAATTTATCGCGTCGCTAAATCAATCGCATATAGCGGTTTTAAAACAAAGCGCGGTATTCGCTTTGATATACTCGACGTTATCAAAATTCTGGGCCAGATTTATGTCTATCACGACCACCAGCTTCCACGCGAAATCAGACCAGGAATTGCGTTCACGTGTAAAATTGTTGGGGAAACTGGTCGGCAACGTACTGCTCAAACACGAAAGTCCCGAAGTTTTTCACGCGGTCGAATCGCTGCGAACCGGCTTTATCCAGCTGCGCAAACGCGACAGCGAACCGCGTCGAAAGGCACTTAAAAACCTCATCGCCGGATTAAGCCCGCAGGTCATCAGCCAGGTAATCAGAGCGTTTACTCTGTATTTCAACATGGTCAACATTGCCGAAGAGGATTTCCTGCACCGCTTGCGGCGCCGATCGGTACAACAACAGGGTCATGCAGCCTGGGTGGGATCCTTTTTTCACACGCTGTCGGAATTCAAGGACCA
>JAAESG010000316.1 GCA_024229615.1 Gammaproteobacteria bacterium
GAAGCGATAGAAGGCGCTCTGGTCAACGTACACCGTGAAACACCGCGCGATGTCCTGCGCCATACAGCAGGACTGGACGATACGCTGGGTGACCTCATTTCAGTCGTGGCCATTGCAGACTTTGCCCCAACCGATCAGGCAAAAGAAGTGGCTGAGCAAACTATGGGGCGAGTCGACAGGCAGGTTGCAAAACTGGACAAACTTATCGACGGACCGATTGCAGCGCTGAACGAAAAAATCGCCGTCGCAGGCATTTCAGCCATCGGTGTCTGACGGGCGTGCGGTTACCCGTCTCACAGGACCTGTGGCGGATTACCGGCGCTGACCTGATAGTCCGCACGGCCTATCAGGTCGGCAAAACCCCCCTGATGCCTCTTTTTGCCGCTTCAGTCGGTGCGGGTGAACTGCTGATTGGTGCCATCGTCTCCGTCTCGACGATGACTGGGTTGATTCTTAAACCACTGTTTGGATTGTTATCCGACCGATGGGGACGAAAACTCTGGCTGTTGATCGGGTTGATCCTGTTCAGCACAATCCCATTTTTTTACGGGCTGGTCGAAACACCACAGCAACTTCTAATGATTCGCGTTGTACACGGCCTGGCCACTGCTGTATTTGGACCGGTCAGCCTGGCCTATGTTGCCGAGATGGCAGTGGGTGGACGAGCCGAACGA
>JAAESG010000317.1 GCA_024229615.1 Gammaproteobacteria bacterium
AATTTGGCGATCGAATTATCGAAATCGATGGGCTGTCTGTCGAAGGCCGCAACGGAAATACACTGTTGAAGGCTTTGCATAAACCTGTCGGCAGTAAAGTAACCATAGTCGTCAGACAGACAGTAGGTTCCGAACGGAAGATAACGATGGTCACCACCAAATTACCAGAAGTGTGAACAACCACCGGCTAAAGCCGGTGGCTTCCGGTTACAGCTAAAAGCCGGATCGATCGGCCATTCGGCCGATTATCCTGACCGAATGCACTGGCGCGTGTCACCCCGCGCCTGCCACCCCGCCTAACACGCCTGTCATCCCGTGGCTTTGACCCGATGCGTCGGAGCCGCGGTATGACAACTTGAAAATCTAGCAGAAACTTTTCCCCCGCCTTTCCATCCGTCGCCTAAAGGCGAGGGGTTTACGGCCCCCCCTATCGGGGACTCTAAAGTATTCATTCTACCCGTGTGACCGATTGGCCTTTAACTTGACGGCGCCCATTTAACTTCCGTTCATCATCTTGCCAATTCATATTCATTCTTTTGTCAGGAGCTGTTTGGGTCGCCGGTTTATATTATCAGCACCGATTGTAAAAAGAGCGAAATCCAATGAATGAATCAATATCCACTGAAACTATTTTAGTTTTATTGAAATCTAACGGAAACCAATCCCGTTCTCTGGCTGAGAATTTTATTGACAGTATAGTCAGGCCTTACAATCTCTCCGATGCCAGAGCGGTTGCTCTTTTTGAAAACCTGAAGCGGTCTATTAAAGTTCTGTCGAACTGACCGAAGTAAAAGATATTTAGGGCCTTGCCCATAAAGGATAAAGCTTTGATTTTCATTGGGAGAGATTTGGAATGCTTGTACTAGCGCGACGTGTTGGGGAAAGCTTGATGATCGGGGATGACGTGACTATCACCGTCCTCGGCATTAAGGGGAACCAGGTAAGGATAGGTGTAAATGCGCCAATGGTAGTGACGGTGCATCGTAAAGAAATTTATGAGCACATCAAAGCGGAAGAAGAGCGAGCAAAACAGGAGGAACAGGAGGGACACACACTTTAGCATTGACATACACTTATCCATGGGCGTAGGATTTTCAGATCTCAGACTATGGAATAGACTGATGACCCGCCCAGGAAGGTGTTGATTTCGCTGGCGGATACTCCGTATTGCCACATCACCACGCGTTGCGTGCGCCGCGCCTGTCTGTGCGAGGCTGACCATTATTCGGGCCGAAATTACGAACATCGACGGCAGTGGGTCGTGGATCGCATTCGCCTGCTCTCGTCATTGTTCGCTATCGATGTCTGCGCCTATGCCGTCAAGCATGCCATAGGGACACACGCTTTTATCGATAACATTCGTATCATATGCTCCTCTCAGCCGAAAGAATGAATCTGATCGAGATATGTGCCAATTTTTGCCTGATACTCAGGTTCCCAGGGTCCTGACTGTTCCCGATAGGATGCTGTTGGTCGGGACCCCGCTTGCGTAGGGGAAATCTGGTTTGACGGGTGGGCGAACAGGTGTTTATGCTTCGTAAAGCATGAAACGGCGCGACATGCCTGTCGTGGCCGGAACTACCCGCCGATTGTCGGCAACCCGTTTTCTTGCGGTAAGGCATCGAGGCGGTCATCATCATGGAGAAATTCGATGCGCCACGCACTGGTCATCCTTGTGCTCGCTCTTGCGGTTCTGGCGACAGCCCTGCCTTACGATGCACTTTTTGGGTTGCCTGCGGGAAATCGCTGGGAACTCTATCTGGCGCTTTTGTATGGCACAGGCGTCGTGTCGATTGTCCTGATGTCGGTGGCGATGGTTCTGGCATTGCGTTTGCCCGTCGCGGACCGGCTTCTCGGCGGCCTTGACCGCTGTTACCGCGCACACCGCTGGGCCGCGTTACTGGGGCTTGGTTTCGGGTTGACCCACTATCTCGTCAAACTCGGGTCGAAGAAATTACGTGCCGATGGGGTCCTGGTCAAGCCTGAGGACTTCGTCAGTCGCACGCTAGATTTCGTCAGGCCTGTCAAGGATCCCGCCGAGGTCGCCGGGGAGTGGGGGCTGTATCTCGCGCTGGGGTTGGTCGCGTTGGCACTGCTGCGAAAAGTGCCATACGGGCGGTTTGTTCAAAGCCACCGGTTGATGCCGCTGGTGTTTTCCATGATGGCTTTTCACGCTCTGGTGTTCATTCCGGGAGATTACTGGAGCGGGCTTGCCGGCCCGGTCACGGCAGTCCTGGCTCTCTGCGGCTTGGTCGTGGCCGGCTTTTCTCTGTTCGGTCGTATTGGCCGCGGTCGACGGGCGCACGGAGTAATCACCGAACTGCGAACGATCGCCGGGAACGTTCTCGAGTTGCACGCCGAACTCGCGCTGGAATGGTCGGGCCATCGTAGCGGCCAGTTTGCGCTCGTCAGCTTCGACAGCCGTGAAGGAACTCACCCGTTTACCATTGCTTCGGCGTGGAAAGGGGATGGCCACGTGATGTTTGCGATCAAGGCGCTTGGCGATTTTACCCGCGAGCTCCCGGGTCAATTGAAGGTTGGGGACGCTATCGTGGTCGAAGGGCCCTATGGCAGCTTCGACTACGCGGATGACTGTGCCCGCCAGATCTGGATTGCTGGTGGCGTTGGCCTGACGCCTTTCGTGGCGCGCCTGCAGGAACTGGCGGCACGCGGCGGATCGCAGCGACCGATCGATCTGTTCTACAGCACTCAAATGGCTTATGTGGAGGTGGTCGATCGGTTGACGACAGTCGCCGGGTTGGCGGGTGTGAAGTTACATGTTATCGAGGCGAAGGACGGATTGCTCACCGCTGACCGGGTGTGCGAACAGGTTCCGGAATTCGGCGAGGCGAGTGTCTGGTTTTGTGGACCTGGTGCGTTTGGCCAGGCGCTGAAACGGGGCCTGGCAGCGAACGGTTTCACCGACAGTCGTTTTCACCAGGAGGTTTTCGAATTCCGATAATACGGGTTGGGAGTCTTTTGATGCTGGGTTCGTTGTCTTGTGCGCCTGTCCTGGGCTCATTCCGGTGATGCTATAAGAATTTCTTGACTGTCTGATATCAGGCGAAATGGTTTGTGCCTTTGGTGTGCCAATATTGTGTCCTGTTTATCGACGTTCACTACTATCATATCTGTCGGACACACTTGTCGTTGAACAAAGATCCACCTGAAACCAGAACTGTCGAGGCGCCGGAGTTGGGTATTATTGCATTTCCCCGTGTTGGTGCTGCACCATCGCTGCGCCAGAATTGCAGCATGATGGAGATAGTAAAGGTTGATCAGAAAACGATGCGATTGTATTTTCTGGAGGGCCCGGCGAGACCGTCTCGGCCTTGAGCGTGCGATGCATACGATCATGACGTCGATTTTGTTGCGGACAACCCGGGTCAATGAGTTCGGGTAAGACGTCGAGCCTGACGAGCCAGACACTCAGCGGGGTTAGGCCGCCCAGGGTCGCCATAGCAAACGGGAAACCGTTATCGGTGTGGATGCACCGGGGTAAGCCTGTTCCGCAGTTGTCGCGAAGACCGTGGTGGGCATGCCGCCCGGCCCCAGGACCGGGCGGTAGCGGATGCTTCTACTCGATTTCTTCGAATCGTCCCTGGAAAAACCGTAAAACCCCGGGTTCATAGGTAAATCTCAAGCCTTTCACGCTGGCGGCGTTTTTCATTACCTCGACCACGCTTTCAGCGGTAACGTCCATATGCGCCTGGGTGTATACGCGTCTTGGAATAGTCAGCCGAACCAGCTCCAGTTTAGGCATATGGTTTTCACCGGTTTGCCGATTTCTTCCGGCCGAAACCGCACCACGCTCCATCGCGCGAATACCCGCGTCGACATAAAGCGCCGCCGCCAGCGCCTGGGCGGGAAACTGTTCCTGCGGCAGATGCGGCACGATCGCCCTGGCATCGAGAAAGATGGCGTGACCACCATAGGGCTTTACCACCGACACGCCCTCGGCCTCGAGGCTTTCACCGAGGTAGGCGACCTGACCGATACGGGCGTGGATATGATCGTCCTGAACGCTTTCGGTAATGCCGATGGCCAGCGCCTCCATGTCCCTGCCGGCCATACCGCCATAGGTATGCAATCCCTCGTAAACAACCACCAGTTCGCAGGCTTTTTCATAGAGCCCCTCGTCGTTCATGGCAAGAAAGCCGCCGATATTGACCATGGCGTCTTTTTTCGACGACATGGTCGCGGCATCGGTGAGTGAACAGATTTCATGCACGATTTCCCTGACCGACCTGTCCTGGTAACCGGTTTCTCGCTGCTGGATAAAGTACGCGTTTTCCGCCACCCGGGTCATATCGTGCACCAGCAAAATGTCGTGCTGGTCGCACCAGGTTCTCAGTTCACGCAAGTTTTCGAGCGATATGGGCTGGCCGCCCGCCATGTTCACGCAAGTGGCAATACACACGTATGGAATTTTGTCGGCGCCCGCTTCATCGAGCAGCGCATTCAACTTGTTGAAGTCGACATCGCCTTTAAACGGATGCGTGGACGCAGGATCGTGCGCCTCGTCGACAATGACATCGACGAATACACCCCCGGCCAATTCCTGGTGCAAGCGGGTGGTGGTGAAGTACATGTTGCCGGGAACGTAATCGCCCGGCTTGATCAGGATCTGGCTTAGAATGTTTTCCGCGCCGCGTCCCTGGTGGGTGGGGACGGTATATTTGTAGCCGTAGTAGGTTTCTACCGTGTCTCTTAAGTGGTAGAAGTTGCGGCTGCCGGCATAGGCTTCGTCGCCCATCATCATGCCGGCCCATTGCCGGTCGCTCATTGCACCGACACCCGAATCGGTCAGCAAGTCGATATAAACGTCTTCCGATTTCAGCAGAAAAGTATTGTAACCGGCTGCGGCGATGGCAGCTTCGCGCTGCTCACGGGTGGTCATTTTCAGCAGTTCAACCATCTTGATTTTATAGGGCTCTGCCCAGGATCTTTTTTCCACGAGTACACCTCATTTTTAACACGAGTTAAAAGGTTTACTGTGGTATGAGTTGTGTTGGGAGTTCCGATACCACAGTGTCTACTGCGGCATTTCATCCCTTATTGTCCGGTACGGACAAAGAAGTGGCCTTTTCACAACCCGGTTTCGATTGCGAAATACGACTATAAACCAAATAGGCCCGGTCAGGAAGTGATCTGCATCAAATTGCCGATATCAGCAATGCGCTCCCGCGACCGGGTAAACTTTACTCGACCGTGATCCAGTATCCATTTTTTTTACTGACCAATCGACCGATTTCACAAGCGCCGGGAGCGATTCTGGTGAATTCCTCGAGTGCATCCGGCGTCACCGCCACCAGCAATCCGCCGCTTGTTTGCGGGTCGCACAAAATGTGTTGCTGCTGCTCGGTCAGGGGGGATACGTGATCTCCGTAGCTGGCGAAGTTGCGCAGGCCGCCACCCGGGATGCACCCCTGTTTGCGATACTGCTCGACGGCTGGATCGAGTAACGGAACCCGGTCGAAATCAATCCGGGCGGCGAGCCCGCTGCCCTGGCAAATTTCCAGCAGATGTCCCAGCAGGCCGAATCCGGTGACGTCCGTCATCGCCGTTACCGATCTCAGCTTGCCCAGCTGCTCACCAATTTTATTAAGCTCGCGCATGCTGTCGATCGCAATATGCTGGTGTTCGGTCTGCAACTTTTTCTGTTTCTGGGCCGTGCTCAGGATGCCCACGCCAAGCGGTTTGGTCAGGAACAGGGAACAATCCGCTTTGGCCAGGTTATTCTGTTTCAGATGATCTATCTTCACTCGGCCCGTGGCAGCAAGGCCAAAGATAGGCTCGGGTGCATCGATGCTGTGGCCACCTGCCAGAATAATGCCGGCGTCCTTACAGGCCTGGCGTCCGCCATCGACTACCCTGGCCGCAACATCCGCGTCCAGTTTTTCAGTAGGCCAGCCCAGTATTGCTATCGCCATCAGCGGCGATGCGCCCATGGCGTAAATATCGCTGAGGGCATTGGTCGCTGCTATTTGCCCGAAGGTAAAAGGATCATCAACAATCGGCATGAAAAAATCGGTCGTGCTGACGATCGCCTCGCCATTGCCGATATCGTAGACCGCCGCATCATCCTTCGATTCATTGCCGACCAGTAAATATTCATCCGCGGCGAACTCCACCTGTCCATGAAGAATGCTTTCCAGCATGGCGGGTGCGATTTTGCAGCCGCATCCGGCGCCGTGACTGTATTCGGTGAGTTTAATGGGACATGACATAAGCTTTTGATTCGAATTAATAAAAGGTTACTTCTCTTGCTCTATTTTGGTCAGGTATGCAGTTTTCATGGCGTCCTCGAATTCGTCATTGGAAGCATACTCGTAACCCAGTACCGGTTTCCACAAACGCTGGTTCTCCATGCATAGATAAAAAAACACGTCCCTTTTCCAGCTATCTGCAAAACTGTCGTAGACATGCGAAAACAGGGCGTGCTTGATTTCATCGGGGTAAGACTGTTTGCCGTCGCTATCGACCATCGGCATTTTTAAGATCTGGGAAGGTATGGCGTGCTTTCGAATTTCGCGGATCACCGACTTTATATAGGTGAGCGTGCCCATCGATACCAGGGCGACTTCCGCTGGCTGGAACAATGCGCAGGCCCGCTCGGCGATGTCTCGATAATCTTGCTGCCAATGATCGTAATGCACAATCGGGTGGAAATGGAAGCCCACGAGAAAACCCGCATCCGCCACTTTTCGCGCGGCGGTCAGGCGTTTCTCCAGCGAAGCGGTACCGTGTTCTTCGTGCCGAATCAGGGTGGGCGTATTCAACGACCAGGTGCAAAGAATGTTTTTCGGCGCATCGCTGCGTAGCAGGTGACTGACATTGGCCGACTTGGTTTTCAGTTCGAGAATGACGTTGGGATTGGCCCAGGCAAAATCGATCAGCGCATCGAGCACACCATGGCTGTTGCCCCACATCAGCGAATCCGAAGATTGCCCGGTGCCGATGTGATAAGTCTTCTCGGCATCGAGTTCGAGCGATTTTAGCTTGGCTGCAAAACCCTTGTCGAAACTAATCTGTTTGCCATCGAAGAAGGATTGGATACTGCAGTAGCTGCAGCCGTAACCGCAATTGTCGACGGCATCCAGCGTCTGCAGATTGCAGCACAGCGTGCGCGGCGAAGCCACTGGGCAGCGGCCAAGACCCAGGCTATTTTTGTCGACCGCTCGCGGAATCGACGCCGCACTGATCCTGGGCGCGCAGGCATTTTCCGGGTACCGATTAGCGCGATTTTTATATTCCTCCCAACTCGATTGCAGCTGCCGCATGACCTGCTGTTTTAGAGCCTTCGCCGATGCCGTATGGCGACTTTCCTCGGGCCAGACATCGCGGATAGATTCGGCGCCCCACATTTGTAAATCCAGCGCAATCTCGCAGGTCTGCCGGCAATCCTGAAAGGATAGCCGCAATGCTTCAGCGCGCTCACTCAGGAACACTTTTGTCTGTGTTTCGAGCAAATGAAACAGGGGTTGATCCGAAATGGAACTAAGAGAAATCGTCATATCCAGTTTTTATGATCAGATTTATGAATACTCAAGTGAACGCCAGCTTTTAGCATTTACCAATGTCGACAGAAAACCAGATAGCGATTTTCCCAAAAAAAGGATGCCAGTGTAACTGGAAAATCTCGCGTGAATTTAAATCCTTAAACGAGGCTTGTTGACAGTATCGCCACGGGTTGGGGTTTTCGTCCGGCAGATTCCCCGGGCTGACCGTAATGTCTCACCAATTTCCTACTTCGGCGGCGCCCTGCCTTTACCCCGGGCTGAAGCCGGTTTTAACCTCGAGTTATACCGCAAATGCTGCCCGATATTACGTTAGTGCTTGTCGGGAGGCTTTATATTACCAGGCGCTTGAGCACACGCACATATGAGATAACCAGGAAATTCCGATGAAACGTATCCCCGAACCCTTTCGTATAAAATGATCGAGCCCATTAAAATGACCACCGTGGATGAATTCCGGCTTGCGTACAAAATTGGTATCGCTAGACGGCCTTCCGATACGAACATCAGGATTGACGATTCGATCGTTACCGCCTGTGATAGCCAGCGGGTCTTAGTCGACGAATACCATCAGGGCAAAATACCCTTGTCTCGCAGATAAGGTTTCGGGTCGGTCAGGTTGTTTTTGATCGCGGCCTTGTCAGGACCCTGCCCAAATGCCAGCGACATCAGCTGCGTGGCCTGGAAGATCGGGATTTCCTCGTTCTCGCTGTAACCCATCGCGCCCTGGCGGGAGTCCAGGTTGAGGTGGCAGATTGGGCACATCGTGACGATGGCTTCGGCGCCGCAGGCCCTGGCGTCGTCCATCACGCGCCGCATCAATTTGGTCGCGGCCTCGGTCTTGGTCATTGCGAGCGAGCCGCCGCAGCATTCGGTTTTGCGCGACCAGTCGACAGTTTCCGCGCCCAGGGTCTTGACCAGGCGATCCATTTTCTGCGGGTACTCCGGATTCTCGGCCCCGGTAACGCGGGCCGGCCGGGTGATCAGGCAACCGTAGTAACAGGCGACTTTGAGACCTTTGAGCGGATTGGTGACGCGTTTTTTGACTTCACCGAGACCGACGCGATCGACGATGATATCCATCAAGTGCTGAACCTTGACCGTGCCCTGGTATTCATAGTCGAGCTCTTCGCTGACTTCCTTGTGCACTTTTTCCCTGTGGGTAACCGTGTGCTCGGCATGCTTGAGGCGCGAGTAACAAGCGCTGCACGGCGAAGTCACGATGTCCAGGCCCATTTGTTCGACCGTGGCGACGGTACTCATCGGCAAAACATTAGCGGTTTTGGGATCGGTCACGTGCGCCGCGCCGGACCCGCAGCAGCTCCAGTTCCTGGGCTCGATCAACTCGATATCCAGGGCGCCGGCAATGTGCTTGACCGATTTGCCGTACTCGATGGCGCTGGAACTCAGCGAACAACCCGGGTAGTAACCGATGGCTTTCGGATTATGAGGTAGCTTCGTGGCATTCGCGCGCGCCCTGCCAAAGTGCGGCAGCAGCCTAAGCTTGCCCCTTACCAGCAGTCTCAGGCCAAGCTTCAGGTCCCGAAACGGCTGACCCAGCGCCAGGTTGAAACTCGCCATTAACCCGAGCTCATAGGCGCGGCCAAAGATTTTAACGCTGCGCATAAACGTCTCGTTGAACAGGGCGATTTCCGGCTCCGCCGGTTTCACCCCGCGCCGGCGTGCTTCGATACGTAACGCATCGATGGCCCCGGTGACGTCGATTTTCTGCGGGCAACGCGTGGCGCAGGTGTAACAGGACACGCACAACCAGATCGACTTGCTATCCAGCACCGAGATATCGTTGAGCTGCACGCTGCGCATGATCTGGTGGGGACTGAGATCGAACTGGTCGGCCATCGGACAGCCGCTGGTGCACTTGACGCACTGGTAGCATAGGAAGGCACTGTCCCCGGTGGCTTCTCGCACCACGTCGACCAGTGACAGCGGGCCGCTCACGGCCATGTGGCACGGAGAAGCGGTGACTTGGGTTTCTGCAATGGCCATATCGCTTGTCGTGCTCCCGGACTAGCCTGCATATTGCATGAAGGGAACGAAACTCAGGGGAAATCTGGTAAACAAGGTTGGACGATCGTCCGCCGACCCATAGCCACAGCTATGGGTCAAGGGGGATCGTCCAAGATTGGCAGCCAGATTTTTCCTGATTTCGTTCAGGTATAAACTGTACCCGACTATTCTCTGGAAATATCTATTTAAGCTTTTGATATTAATAATCTTTCTCATTTGTTTGTCCCGCCTTCGTGCAATATGCAGGCTATGCTTCGATCGCCGGACGCGGCAGCAGGCCGGCCGCCTCGGCGATGGGGCGCACGGCATCTTCCCACTCAATGGCCATGATATGTACCCCGGCAACGCCTTCGATCCCGCGGATTTCCTGAATCTGCTCGATGCAGATCCTGATGCCCTCGGCTTTCCAGGCGGCGCTGCGCTCGGCCTTGTCTTCCGCATCGATGCCCGCAACCGCACCGGCCATGCGCTCGATGATAACGTCGGGAACGCTCATACCCGGAATTCGATCGCGCATAACCTTTGCCATACCGACGCTCTTTAACGGGCCGACACCGACGATAATCTTGAGCTGCTCGGCCACGCCCATGTCGACCACGCGTTTCATGTATTCGCGGAATCGTTCCATGTCGTAAACCAGCTGGGTTTGCACGAAGTCGGCGCCAGCGATGGCCTTCTTTGCCAATCGATAGGGCCGCCATTCCGCCGGATCGGCGAACGGGTTGGCGGCGCCGCCAATCAGGAAGCGCGGGCCGCCGCCCTGTATTTCTTCGCCGCACTGGAATTTATTGTCGTCGCGCATCTCTTTCATCATGCGCAGGAACTGCATCGAATCGATGTCGTGTACATTCTTGGCGCCGGGATGGTTACCGCAGGACTGGTGATCCCCCGACAGGCACAACAGGTTCTTGATGCCAAGCGCATAGGCTCCCAGTAGATCGGCCTGGATGGCGAGACGATTGCGATCCCGGCAGGTCATCTGGATGATCGGCTCCACGCCCTCGGCCATCATGATCTGGCCGGCCGCGATCGAGCTCATACGCACCACCGCGGCCTGGTTGTCGGTGACGTTGGCCGCATCCACGCAATCGAGCAACAGGCGCGCCTTGCTGCGCACCACTTCCGGGTCGTGTCCCTTGGGCGGTCCGAGTTCGCCGGTTACTGCAAATTCACCCGCGGCCAGTACGCGCGCCAGGTGACTGTCACAGCGCTCGGCGATGGATAGCGCAGCACTGTTCTCGGGCATTGTAAAAGCGGGGAAATTTATCGTGCTCACTGTTCTAGCCTCCAGGTCATGCCTTTTCTTCATCCGGGATGCGAACATCCTCGCGTACGATTCTGCGGTGACCGCCGTCGCGCGCCGTGGACCAGTCCTTGGCCGGGTGGATTTCCATCATTTCGTCGAACAGGCCAAGCCGGACCTGGTTCTCGCAGATGACGTGCCAGGCACATTCGGTTTCGTGATCCACTTCGCAGATACCGCCCTGTGATCCGCCGCAGGGGCCGTTGAACAGCGACTTGGGGCAGCGGCTAACCGGGCACACGCCGCCGGTCAGGTGCAACACGCAATTGCCGCAGCCCTGGCAGCGATCTTCCCAGATACCGTGTTCGGCAGGATAGCCCATGAACTTGGTATTGAGCGCCGGCAGGATTCGTTTGCCGGGGAACTGCTGGGCCAGCGACTGCACCCCGACGCCGCAACCCAGCGACAGGATCGCGTCGTACTGCTCCAGCTCGGCTTCCAGCGGTGCGTTGTATTCTTTTTCGCACTGGCGCTGGACGATGGTTTCATCGATATCGACGGCCGCGCCATCGATATCGGTGGACATGCGCAGCGAAGCGGCCAGCATGCCGACTTCCTGTCGACCACCGGCAAAGCACACTGCGACGCAGGTGCCGCAGCCAACTGCCAGGACTTTGTTGCAACCCTTGAGCATGGTCTTGATTTCATTCAGCGGCTTCTGTTCAGCGACG
>JAAESG010000318.1 GCA_024229615.1 Gammaproteobacteria bacterium
CTGAAAATAGATTTTTGCCAGGCGGAAGATGGCCTCGTTGCGCACCGATTCCGCGACGTTTCCCTCGATGACTGCCGTGATGGCACGTCCGGCACGCAGGTGCATCCGGTATGCCAGTTCGAAATCACCCACAGCAAACTCAGCATGGTTGATGTGGTAATAGAGGGTATCCAGTTTGGGCTCATCGAGCCCATGGTGCTGCGCCAGTTCGGTGTCGAGTCTGGCGATTGCATCGAACCAGTCCTCTTGAAAGGCGTAGTAAAGCGACTCTCCGAAATAGAGGTCCTTCAACGCCTTCGGAGCGGACGTACCCGCCATCGCCGAAGATACGGCAAACATCAGACCTGTTATTAATACCAACAACCTAACCATGAGCTACCGATCCTTAAACACAATATTTTGTGCAGCCAGAGCTATTTCCACGATCTCGGGCCCCACATCCTTGTCGACCTTGAAGTGCTCCTTTTTCCGGTAGTCAACGCCTTCCGCGGATTTGCCGATCACAAACACCTGCAGATCATGTTCGCCGGCACGGATATTGCCGGTGTAGATGCGCTGCACCCCCCCCTTCTGCA
>JAAESG010000319.1 GCA_024229615.1 Gammaproteobacteria bacterium
CGTTCAGCATAACGGCGGCGCTCGTCGTCATTTCGCGCATGAATTCCCAACACTTCGATGGGTGAGATCGTCGGTGGGCTGATGCTGCCGCGGATACCTTGCATCAGCGACTTGTAGCGATGCCATTCTATTTTCGACAATCCCCAGGAGTGAGAACGGGCCAGTTCGGATGGCGCCAATCGATTGGGCACCCACGTTGATGTGTTGGTATCGGTATTGTTCGACTGAGTTTCAGATGTTTCCAGGGCGAGCACCTGTACCGAAAGGATAAGGGCCAGGAACATGCCGACTAATCGAAGCTGACTACTCATCGATGCACACTCCTGCCTGGTTACCGCCGATGGCGTCATGATCGATTTCGCGCGAATTTGCGCGGAACCAGCGCCTATAAATGGCGAAGTGTCGATTTATCACGCGACTGTGATGTTGTGACTTGTCAATTTGATCCGCAGCACTGGCGTTGATCGGTTCTTCCGGTGGCACCCCAATTCTCGAAGGATCTAGTGACGTCTCAGGTTGATTATTCGACCTTTCAGCCACTGCGGATTCCGTCGATAGAATTCCGAGCATTAGAAAAATCACCACTACCGACTCTAACCACATTACTGTCGTATCGAAGTAGAGTATTGCTGACCTTGGGGGCCGCGAAGCTCCACCCGCCCCTGGGTCCGGTCGATGAGGATGACTGCCCAACCGGATCGTTGCTCCCCTTCTCGAAGAAAGGCGACTTGTCCCTTTTGGGAGATGGCGACGTAGACGGCACCATCCCACAGGTCTATAGCATCAACATGAAATGGTGGGCTTCTGGCCGCTCCCTTGCGCCGTGTCGCCGCCTTTTTCTTCTGGGCTAGCTTGAGACCATGCACTTCCTGGGCGATGGCATGCAAACTCGATTGCGCATCAATGATGCGTTTTTTCAATGCATCATGCCGTTCGCGTAGCTCGGCGAGCGATTCTCGAATCGCGCGAACGCTTTCGACGAAACCAGTCAACGCTTGCCTCGTATCTGCGTGTTCCATGGTCAAAGCTTCGAATCCGCTCTTGATTTGCTCGGACACGACTTCGGTGACGTGCAACATCGCCTCCGAGATGACTGACGCTGGCTTTTCGATGCTCTCGACAGTCATGTTATCGATGTCCTGGTGTCCATCTCCTGATGCGTGCTTGTCTGCCGTTAGTGTTGGCTGCTCAAACAGCGCCGGGACTATACTTTGCTCACCGATGTAACCCAGCAAGACTACAAGTACAGC
>JAAESG010000320.1 GCA_024229615.1 Gammaproteobacteria bacterium
GCCGATTTTTTTTTTTTTTATAATTACGGGAGATGTTTTCGTATCGATGCAGTGCTCTCGAGCTTTCGTTTCTGACGTTGTCAGTAAATCCGTTACCTACCTTTTAAGGAACAGAATCGAACCGGGGATAAAAAAATCCGGTAAAAGTCATGGCTGTGCACGAAAGTGTTGCCGAAATCGCATATCGAAGTGGTGGTTCTGTATGCGATCATGGCCAGCACGTGAATCACATTAGCGGTAGTGCTGGCAACTCTCGTCCGATTACAACCTGAATTGCTCCAGGTTTGTCAATGGTTCAATTTCTTGAGATGATTGAGCGGTGAAGACAAGCGAAAGACATTTCCCGGAAGTCCGAAAACGCGCAGTTCGCATGGTATTCGAACATCAACATGAGTAGGAATCCCAGTCGGCGATAAACGAATCGATTTCAACGAAGTTTGGATGCACTGCCGGATCCCTACGTCGCTAATAACGGCAATCGAAGATTGATCATGGCAATTCCGGCTCGTATAACCTGGGCTGAATATGGGTAGAGAAATAGGCTTCATCAATGCATTACGGGGTGTGCACTGGCTAATCCTGCTTGTAGTGGGAACGATCGGTATCACAGGTACTTTTGCCATCGGCCAACGCATCGAAGACAAGGCGCTCAAAAGCTGGGTCCGAGAGGCTGAACTCGATGCCACGGCGGCCACGATTGCGGTACAGAGCTGGCTGGCGCAATCCGAAACCATTATCAGTGGCTTGGCGCTTGGCTTTGACCAGCCCGATCAAATTTCCGTGGCGGAGTTCGAAGAGATCGTTTTTAAGGCCGAAGAATGGAACTCTGAATTCTCCCTCGATGCGGTCGCGATCATCAAACGCGTGCTTCGTCCCCAACGTCTACAGATGGAAGAGGCACTTGGACGCAAGTTCTCGGATGCTACCGATGCCGCTAAAAGCGTTGACGACGCGTTGGATTATATGGTCGTGGTTAACAGCTCGGAGGCGGAAGGCTTGCTGCGGCCCGCGGTCGATCTGCTTACGATGGCGGAAATGGGCTCCGTCGCCAAAACGGCACTACGGGTACCCGAAAAGGCTGTCATGGGGCCAGCTTTCACGGACAGTGACGGCAATATCTATACCCTGGTCGGAATCAGCCTACCGCTGAAAGAACGGGAGATGATAGTCGTCGGTCGGGTGAACCTGTCAGAAATGATCGACACGTTAATACTGGACCATGCCTCGGAGGGCCTGATGCTACGCCTGTCCGAACGCGAAAACACTGCCCACGAGGAAACGCTCGTGCATCCTGTTTACGGCCCCCTCGAGGCCGGGGATGATGTGTTTCATACGGTGACCATTCGGGTTACCAGGGGTGAGGCTCGATGGAATTACAACTGGGACGTTACCCATAGTTACATGGGTGGGGCGCCCACGGCCAATGTCACCATGGTGCAGATCGGCGGACTCATCATAACCGTTCTTCTGGTTTATTCGATCGGCGCCCTGGGCGTGCAAAATACCATTATCAGGAATACCGTAAAGGACAGCACCAAAACATTGAGAGCGGAGGTTGCCGAACGTAGAAAGGCTGAAAAAGTGCAGCTGGAATTTAAAAGCAGACTGTTGTTGCACCTGGAACATATGCCGATGGCAGCGATTACCTGGGATGCGAATTTTAGATGTGTCGAGTGGAACCCGGCAGCTACCCGAATATTCGGCTTTAGCAGGGAGGAAGTGTTGGGAAGGCACCCCTTCGATCTACTTGTTCCCGAAAATCTCCACGATCAGATCGGCGAATTATTCCAGTCCCTGCTAAACCAGGCCGGCGGCAGCCACAGCATCAATGAAAACGTAACCCGGGACGGCCGCTATATTATCTGTGATTGGTTCAATACACCACTCATCGGAGACGATGGTGAATCGATCGGTGTTTCCTCCTATGCCCAGGACATTACCCACAGCCACAAAGCTGACAGGAAGCTGAAGGAAAGCGAGGAGACCTTCCGCAGTTTTTACGAAATCATCCCGGACGTGCTAATGATAACAGGCTCAAATACAGGATTATGCGTCGACGTCAATGAGGGATTTTGCCGAGCAACAGGATACCGCCGTGAAGAAGTGGTCGGCAAGTTAACCACGGACCTGGGTCTCTGGGAAAGCGCGGCTGACCGGAAATACCTGGTTCGGGAGCTCCGGGAAAAAGGTGTCGTTTTAAATCTTGCTGCTAATTTTCGGCGCAAGGACGGGTCCCTGTGGCCAGGAATGATGTCCGCCTGTATCGTTAAATTCGATGGTCGCTCTCAAGTCATTTCTTCAACCAAAGACGTGAGCGATATTCGCCGCTCCGAAACCGAGGCGATCAAAGCAAACATGGCGAAGTCGGAGTTTCTGTCATCCATGAGCCACGAGCTGCGCACCCCGATGAACGCCATACTCGGTTTTGCGCAAATTCTGGAGGCCAGCACCAGGGAACCACTTTCGCCAAGGCAAAAATCCTCGGTCGAACAAATTCTCAAGGGAGGTCACCATTTGATGGAACTCATCGATCAAGTGCTCGATCTGTCGAAAATAGAATCCGGAAAGATGAAGCTGTCCGGGGAACTGCTCAATATAGGCAAAATCGGCCCTGAATGCCTGGCGCTGGTCGAGAACTGGGCGCTCGATCGGGGTCTGAGCATCGAAAGTGACCTCGGTTCGGGTCACACAATCAACGCCGACAGCACCCGTTTCAAACAGGTTCTGCTCAATTTGCTTTCCAACGCGATCAAATATAACCGTGCCGGTGGCCGGATCACGCTGTCGAGTGAAATTGTCGCCGGTCGTAAGGTCAGAATTATTGTTTCCGATACCGGGCTCGGTATATCCCACGAGCAACAGGCACAGATATTCGATCCTTTCAATCGGCTTGGAAAGGAATCGGGCGATATCGGGGGAACCGGTATCGGCCTTACCATTACCAAGCAGTTGGTCGAAGCCATGGGTGGACAGGTGGGATTCGAAAGCGAGCCTGACAAGGGCAGCGTTTTCTGGGTAGAGTTCCCAAAATAGTTAACCCGCATTTCTCACCGCCCTTCTACTGCGACGAGGCTATGCCGCAGGCTGCCGGGTTTGGCAGTCACGTTTGCTGCGGTGCGGTAATCGTGCCCGCTTAGTCAGCAAGATTGAAGTGAAAGGGCATTAAGCGACCGTCACGCGCCATCATTGCATTCGACAAGCATGACATCGGCCGCGAAGCTTCCTTTCGTTGTGACCAGCAGCGGGTTGATGTCCATTTCAGCAAGCACCCCGCCCTGCGTGGCCGCGAATTCGGCTATGTTCAGGATGATTTGCGTCAGCGCCTCCAGGTCCACAGCGGGTCGACCACGGAAACCGTTCAGCAGTGGAAACGATCTCAGCTCGGCGAGCGCCGCATGCACGCGCGTGGCGCTGGTCGGCAGCAGCAAGCTGCGTGCGTCACGCAATACTTCGACCAGTACGCCGCCACTGGCGACAACCAGCAACAGACCGAACTGCGGGTCGCGTCTGACCCCGACCATCAGTTCGGCAATCACCTCGCCGATCATCATCTCCACCAGACAGGCTTCGCGTGCGATCTGCGGTACCCGCGCTCCAACCGAAGCATAGATCTCGCCGGCCGCAGCATTGAGCCCGTCGAGATCGCTAATACCAAGGCGCACCGCGCCGACCTCCGACTTGTGCGGCAATTCCGCGCTAATCAGCTTGATCGCCAGGGGCCCCGGTAACGGTAGGGCATCCAGTGGAAAATCGGCGAATGGAATCCGAACACCGTGCGGAACCTGAATCCCGGCGGCACACAGCCGCGTCTTGCCTTCCCATTCATCGATGACCACTCGCGCACCACCCTCACCCGGATTCACGGGGCAAAAAGCACGCGCCTGTGCAAGGCGGGTTTCACGCGATTCACCGTAACGGCAGGCGTGTGCAATCGCGGTCAGTCCCGCGTCGAGTCCCTGTAACGGCGTAACGCGGCCGGTGAGCATGATTTCGCGCGATTCACGATCGATATTCTCCGGCAGATCGCTGCAAACTGCGCCAGGCACGCCGGTTGCCCGGCAGGCCTCGATGAACGAGCGCGCGTCGTTACGATAAAGGGTTGGGTCGTCATGGATGTGCGGCGGCGGAAAATCCTGAATCACCACCGCGGCGTCGTAGCCATCGTCGATCAATGATTCGAATACTTGCGGCATGATCCTGGTATTGCCCCACAAAGGCGTGGTGTAATCCAGCGGATTCGACACGGTAGCGATTTCGGGCAGCAATGCCCGCAGACGCTCGCAGGCTGCAGCGGAAGGCTGGACCAGGTCGAGACCGAGCGATCGAGCCTGGTCCGCGACCATGAGTGCATCGCCTCCGGAGCAGGTGAACGCCGCCAGCCGGCGTCCGCGCGGCGCCCCGGATACCGACAGAAACTTGAGCGTCTCGACCAGTTCGACCGGTGAATCGACGCGGATCACTCCGCATTCATCGAACAGCGCGTCGAACGCATCGTCGGCGCCGGCGAGCGACCCGGTATGACTGACCGCGAGTTGTGATGCCAGTGCGGAACGACCCGCCTTGAGTGCCACCACCGGCTTGCCACGGTGCAACGCGCCGAGCGCCGCGGTGGCAAACTTCTCGACCGAACGAATACCCTCGATGTAAATGCCGAACGCGGTTACCGCCTTATCGTCGAGTAAATGCTCGATGTAATCCTCGATCGCGAGCATGGCCTGGTTACCGGCGGAGACGACATAGCTGATCGGCAGCGAGCGGTCGTTCATGGTCAGGTTAGCCGGCAGCATTCCGGACTGCATGATCAACGCAACGCCGAGCTTACAGCGGGTATCTCCGGCGCCGAACGGCCATAACACCGCACCGTTGGTGTAATTGATCATGCCATAACAATTGGGCCCGACCAGCGCCATTTCGCCGGCCGCCAGCACCAATTTGGCCTCCGCCTGTTTTCCATCCTCCCCAAGTTCGCCGAAACCCGCGGTAAAACAGACCACGCCACCTGCATCACATGCCGCCAGATCGGCCACTACCTCGGTAGCGGCCGATCTCGGTACGGCGAGGAATACGGCGTCCGGTGCCTCGGGTAGCTCTGACACCGAGGCAAAGCACGGCAGACCCTCGAAATCACCACGCCTGGGATTAACGCCCCAAACCTGACCTTCGAACAGACGCGCGCATTGCACCGCGCTGAACGCTGCGTCGTCGCCGCCAACGAATGCAATATGCCGCGGCGCTAGCAGGCGAGCAAGGTTGTCTGCGCGCACCGGCATCAGCCGCCGTACTGGCGCAGCAACGAGCGTGAAATGATGTGCCGTTGGATTTCAGAGGTTCCGTCCCAGATACGATCGAGACGTGAATCGCGCCACAGTCGCTCCACCGGTAATTCTTCCATCAGTCCCATGCCGCCGAAAATCTGGATTGCGCTGTCGGCGGCGCGATTGACGGCTTCCGACGCGAATAACTTGGCCTTGGCCGCGTCCTCGGGCTCCATGATGCCCTGGTCGGCCTTGTCGGCGGCATGCATGACCAGCAGATCGGCCGCTTGCAGGTCGGTGGCAATGTCAGCGAGCTTGAACGACGTGCCTTGAAACTTGCCAATTGGTTGACCGAACTGCTTGCGCTCGGTGGCCTGTCGGGTAGCCAGCTCGAGCAGGCGCTCCATACGGCCACAGGCTGCCGCGGCGACCCAGACCCGGCCCATCTTGAGCCACTGGTCGGCGAGCGCGAAGCCCTGCCCTTCTTCGCCGAGAATCTGGCTCGAGGACACTCGGCATCGATCGAAGAATAATTCCCAGGTATGGTAGGCGCGCTGCGCCGCACAGCGTGGACCGCGGCGGATTTCGAACCCGGCTGTGCCTCGGTCGACAAGAAACGCGGTAACCAGCTTGCGCTCACCCTTTTTGGTTTGCTCGACGCCAGTCCAAGCGAACAAAATCGCGAAATCCGGTTCGACCGGACTTGAAATGAAGTGCTTGGAGCCGCTGATAACGAAATTGTCGCCATCGTGTTTGGCGGTAGTCGACATCGACAGAATATCAGAGCCGGCGCCGGGTTCAGTCAACGCGAAAACCTCCTTTTTCTCTCCGCTTACGCAAGGCCTGAGGTACTTGTCGACCTGTTCTCCACTACAGGCCATCAGGATTTCCGATGGTCGGTGGATGTATCCGTGCAAGCCGTAACTGGTTTTGCCGAGTTCGCGTTCGAACAATGCCAGGGTCTTGTAATCGAGGCCGCCACCGCCGATTTCCTCGGGCAGGTTGGGTGCATAAAATCCCATTTCGAGGGCACGGGCCTTGATACGTTTGCCGAGCTCGGGCGGTACCTCGCCGCTACGATCGACCTCCGCCTCGTGGGGCTCCAGCTCCTGTTCGCGAAACGCGCGCAGCGAACGCACGATCATATCCTGCTCGGCGGTTAGGGTGTAATTCATGAAGACAACGCTCAAACCAGAAAACGGCGTCATCATATACCATTTACGTGGATAGTCTAATACACTGCGCTTGTTTCAATTCAACCAGAGGATTAACCCATGCTTCCAGGTGATGACGAAGTGCGCGTAGCGGTGGACGGTGCAGTGATGACGATTACCCTCGACCGTCCAAAAGCCAATGCAATCGATCTGCCGACCAGCCGCAAGCTCGGTGAGGCTTTCGTTTACTTCCGCGAGAATCCCGACCTCAAGGTAGCGATCATCACCGGTGCCGGAGAAAAAATATTCTGTGCCGGCTGGGACCTGAAGGCACTGGACGCCGGAGATACGCCACTCGAAAACTGGTGGGAAGCCGAAAATCCGGACCTCGGGGGCTTCGCGGGCATTACCGAGATGTGGAACCTGAACAAGCCGGTAATCGCCGCACTCAACGGGCTCACCATCGGTGCCGGCTTCGAAATCGCACTCGCTTGCGACCTGATTATCGCCGCCGACCACGTCGAATTCGCGTTGCCCGAATTACCGCTCGGCCTGATTCCCGATGCCGGCGCCGTACAACGCTTGCCTCGGCGCCTGCCGTACAACATCGCGCTGGAGATGCTCTATCTAGGGCGGCGCATGCCAGCTACCGAGGCCGCCCACTACGGTCTCGTCAACCAGGTCGTGCAGGCCGACGAGTTGATACCGATGGCGCGAGACTGGGCTGACAAGTTGTCAGCGGTAGCCCCGCTCGCACTTCAGGCCGTTAAGGAAGTCCTGCGTGCGATTGAGTGCGAACCGCTGGAACATGCTTTTCATAAGATGCGCTACGATGACCTGCCGATCTACAAGGCAATGCTATCGTCGAACGACGCCTTCGAAGGTGTCAACGCTTTCGTCGAGAAACGCGACGCCCGCTTCAAGGGGAATTGAGCGTGCTCGGTCAGGAGCCCGATGCGGTTACGCGAATCGGATGCATCGGCGCCGGCCCAATCGGCGGCGGTTGGTCCGCGTACTTTCTTGCACGCGGTTACCAGGTAAGCTGCTACCTCCACGACGCCGGAGAGTATGATCCACTGATGCGTCTGCTCGAGACCGCTTGGCAGAGCCTCGAACAAATCGGCCTTGCCGACGGTGCGTCGCTGAGCAATTTCCACTGGAGCACCGATCTCGGCGAGGCCACCGCCAACTGCGAATTCATCCAGGAAAGCGTACCCGAAGTACTCCAACTCAAGCAGGAACTTTATCGCCAACTCGGCGATATCGTCGATCCCGGGGTCGTCATCGCGTCCAGCACGTCGGGTCTTTCGATGACCGATATCCAGGCGCAGTGCGCTACGCCGGAGCGTACCGTAGTCGGGCATCCGTTCAACCCGCCTTACCTGCTGCCGTTGGTGGAGATGATCGGTGGCGAGAAAACCAGCGCGGCCACGGTCGAATGGACCGAGCGCTTTTATCGTGCCGCCGGCAAGTCACCGTTACTACTGAAAAAAGAAGTGCCGGGCTTCATTGCCACGCGCCTACAGGAGGCGATCTGGCGCGAGGCGCTGCATATGGTAGCTAACGGCGAGGCCACTGTAGAACAGATCGACCAGGCCGTGGTTAACGGTCCCGGCCCGCGCTGGGCACTGATGGGGCCCTGTGAAATCTTTCACGTCGGAGGCGGTGAAGGAGGCATGGCTTATTGCCTCGATCAATTCGGCCCCGCACTAAAACTGCCGTGGACACGGCTGGTTGCGCCGGAACTGACACCCGAACTCAGAAATGCCATGGTCGACGGCTGCATCGAAATGACCGGTGGAGAGGATTTCGAGGCATTGAGTCGCAAGATGAACCAGGGGCTCGTCGAAATCGCCAGGATGAAACACGAACGCCAGCAATAAAAATCATAATTCGTATTCAGGGGACGCGGCCTGTTAAACACTCGACGATACGATGACATCGTATTGTTCAAGCCCACCGCCATCCATAAATGCATCCTTCGACATCGGATTCTTGTGCGCCAACTTGAAATCCTCACTGCCGATCCAATTCTGGAATGCCTGCTCATTCACCCAGTGGGTTAAAACCACGTAAGGCGTGTTCTCCGATTGCGGCTTTAACACCTCCATCAGCACAAATCCCGGTTGTTGATTGATCTGTCCAGCCCGATTCTTAAATCGCTGCTCGAACTCCAGGCAATAGTCAGGTTTTACAAATACCCGGTTTGCGACCACATATCTCATTTGTCATTTGCCTCTTCTAAGGTGTTGTCTACATCGATAATATTCTTCGCCAGGCATCCATTTGCGCGCTGGCGACTGATTTCAAAGCCGTCGGCTCGGATTCGGCCGCGTCCACAGAAAGCTGCCGATGCCAATGAAAAAAATACCCATGCCAAGCAGCAACAGCCAGTAAGCCTGGCTCCAGATCAGAGTTGAATAACTGGCAATCATCATCACAGTAGCCACCCATTTCGCACTCAACGGCACGGCACCCTGCTCGCGCCAATCATTGATCAGCCGTGCAAACCGTGGTTGCTCAAAAATCCAGTCGTGCACTCGTTGCGACCCCCTGGAACCAGCCCAGACCGCAATCAAAAGAAAGGGTGTCGCCGGCAACAATGGCAGAAATACGCCGGCTATGCCGATGGCTACCGCCACATAGGCGAGCACCAGGTAGGCAAAGCGGCTGTGTCGGCCAGGCACCCGATCCGCTTGATTAATCTGGTTTTTGTTTTCGGACATTTACGGCCAGAATCGATTTAAGCAGCTATTATCTTACATGACTCAAATCATGAAGTAGTCATTTCATCCTTTTGATATGTGGAAGTTTTTTGCCGTTTGTTATAGTTTGTTAAGCTTCACTCAAAAAAACAGGGGGTCATAACCATGGGAAAAGACAACGAAACGCAAAATACTGATCAAACCAAGAAGACTATCTCAGGCAAGGACTACAACAAAGAACTGGCTAGCCTGCAGATCGAACTGATCAAACTACAGGAATGGGTTAAGGAAAAAGGGTTAAAAGTCGTGTGTATTTTTGAAGGACGAGATGCTGCCGGCAAGGGCGGTGTCATCAAACGCATAACCGAAAGCCTGAATCCGCGCATTTGTCGCGTAGTTGCGCTGGGCACGCCGACCGAGCGCGAAAAAACACAATGGTATTTCCAACGTTACGTCCCTCACTTGCCTGCCGCCGGTGAAATGGTTTTATTCGATCGCAGCTGGTACAACCGCGCTGGCGTCGAGCATGTAATGGGCTTTTGCACCGATGAAGAGTACCAGGAATTCATGCGCACCTGCCCCGAATTCGAGCGCATGCTGGTGCGCTCAGGCATCATCCTGATCAAGTACTGGTTTTCGGTCAGCGACGACGTACAGGAGACGCGCTTCCAGGGGCGAATCAAGGACCCGACCAAGCGCTGGAAACTGAGCCCGATGGACCTCGAATCGCGCAAGATGTGGGTCGAGTATTCCAGGGCCAAGGATCAAATGTTCGCACACACCGATATCAAGCAGGCTTCGTGGTACGTGGTCAATGCAGACGTCAAGAAACACGCCCGCTTGAATTGCATCAAACACCTGCTCAGCCTGATTCCTTACGAGGACCTGACTCCACCCCCAATCGATCTTGAACCACGTGAAAAGGCGGGTGGCTACGTACGTCCTCCATTGGCGGATCAGACTTTCGTAACGGAACATCATTAACTGAGAAGCAAACGACACTATCATGGTCACTTCAAGCAAAAAAACCAACAATCTATCGGTGGTTGCCGATAAGACAACGAATCCTGACCCGGTCGATGCAGTGGAGACAACCACTGCATCGACGACCGCGGCATCGACATCTCCTGCGGTATCGACATCTCCTGCGGCATCGGCAGCTGCGCCAACAACAGAAGAGACCACGCCTAAAACCAGTACCGATTCGGATCAGCCGGGTACATCAGCTGATTCGTCCGGATTCTCCGATCTCGACGCGGCCGAACTCTACCTCAATCGCGAGTTGACCTGGCTCGAGTTTAACCGTCGAGTGCTGCACGAGGCGCTAGACGACTCCAACCCGTTGCTTGAACGCCTCAAATTCGTCGGCATCGTCAGTTCCAATCTGGACGAGTTTTTCATGAAACGCATCGGTGGCCTCAAGCAACAGGTGGGCGCCGGTATACTGGACTACAGTGTCGACGGACGTCTGCCTGCACAACAAATCGAAGAGTGCTACGAGAAGGTGCGGGAACTCGAGGAACAGAAGTCCGAACTGGTCGCGAACTTGATCGAACTACTGGCGGAACGGGATATCCACATCGAATCTTATGATGCGTTAAGCGATGATCACAAGGCGCTCATTCGCACCTACTATTTTGAAAACATATACCCGCTGGTCACACCGCAAGGTGTCGACTCGGCACACCCGTTTCCATTTATTTCGAATCTCTCGTTGAATTTGCTGGTGACGCTGCGCCACAACGATAGTGAGGAGGAAGTCCGTGCTCGCGTCAAGGTTCCAGTTGGGCTCGGAATACCGCGCTTTTTACAGGTACCCGATTCACATATTTTCGTGCCGCTTGAAAGTGTCATGGCAAAGAATCTCGACGTATTGTTCCCGAAGATGATTATCGAGGCATGCGAGTTATTTTATGTTACGCGTAACGCCAATACAGCACGTGATGAAGACGAGGCTGACGACTTGCTGGCGATTATCGAATCCGAGGTACGTCATCGACGCTTCGCCAAAATCGTACGTGTGGTCGTCGAACAGGGTATGGATTTAACGCGGCGCGGCATGCTCGCCGCCGAACTGGGGCTGGACGAGGCCGATGTATTTGAAAAGAAAGGACTGCTCTCGACACGCGACTTGCTAAGCCTCTGTGATCTCGAAATTCCGGCGCTGCGTGATACACCCCATTACCCCATCGATCATCCCAAACTGGTGCACATGCCGAATATTTTCCACGCGGTGCGTGATGCCGGTTCGATTTTGTTGCAGCATCCATACGAATCATTTTCGACCTCGGTTGAACGCCTGTTGCGCGAAGCGAGCCGCGATCCAAAGGTACGTGCAATCAAAATGACCCTGTACCGTACATCGGGCGATACCAAGGTCATCGACTACCTGGTCGATGCCGCACAAAATGGCAAACAGGTCGCAGTCGTGGTGGAACTGAAAGCGCGTTTCGATGAAGCAGCAAACATCCGCTGGTCGAGCCGCCTGGAAGAAGCGGGCATCCATGTCACTTACGGCGTCATGGACCTGAAAACGCACTGCAAGGTCATCATGGTGGTCCGCAACGACTACAGCGGTCTGCGCCGCTACGTACACATCGGTACGGGTAACTACCACGCCGGCAATGCCCGGCTTTATACCGATCTCGGTCTACTGACCTGCGACCAGGATATCGGTCGCGATATCACCGAACTGTTTAACTACCTGACCACCGGTTTCACGCCGAAACGCAACTATCGCAAGATATTACCGGCACCGAAATTGTTAAAACGCGCGTTGCTGGACAAGATCCAGCGGGAAGCCGATCTGGTCGAACAGGGCCTCGACGGACATATCCAGATCAAGGTTAATGCGCTGGAAGACCAGGACATCGTGCGCGCACTCTACCAGGCCTCGCAGGCCGACGTAAAAGTCGACCTGATCGTGCGCGATAGTTGCCGCCTGCGCCCCGGAATACCGGGGCTGTCGGAAAATATTCGTGTCTTCAGCGTGGTCGGTCGTTTCCTCGAACACAGCCGCATTTATTATTTTCAAAACAATGACAGTCCCGAGTACTACATTGGTTCCGCCGACACCATGAAACGTAATCTCGAACATCGAGTTGAAGTACTGACTCCGGTCGAGGATATCGAGCTGCAGGCCGGGTTACGCAATATTATCGAAACCCTGATGTCGGACGATTACAGCATCTGGCAAATGAATGGGGATGGTAGCTACACGCGCCTGGAGGGCAAAAACGAAGATGGTGATGGCAGCCAGCAAGCCTTGATGCAACATGCGCAGGAACGCATTCGTGACGCCAAGCGACTCAAGCGTCGCAAACCTCAGGGTATGCGTCGCAGGAATATACATCCGCAATCAAGGTAGTCCGCAGCTAAGCAGCACTATCCCGCCTGCTCTACTTGGTTATCACATCCGCGGATAGATTTTTAGGGTAGTCGAAGTATTCAAAGGCCGTATTCGCGGGCGACCAGTCACGCCACAGGTCGATGTCGCTGGACAGTCTGATCAACCCACAGGTAGGTACGTTGTCGATGCGAATCTCGTCATCGAGCGCGTTCGCGAAATAGGTAATGTCTGGATTGTGAAACACCAGCATCAGCGCATGCAGCTGATCGTCCTGGCGACGGATCACTTCTTCGATCGATCCACTACCGAGGAAATAAAGATCGGATTCGACTTCAATCTCCTGGACCGGAAAGCCACAGGCTTCGACAAACATCTCGGCGGTGGCCGCGGCACGCAACGCGGGACTGGTCACAACCCGGTGCAGAATTTCGCCGCGTGTCTCGAAGCGCTTGCCCATCATCGGTGCATCGTGCAGACCACGTTCGCTCAAGGGGCGTTGCTGGTCACTCAGACCAGATTCTGCCCAACTCGACTTCGCGTGACGTAACAGGTACAGGGATTTCATAGTCGTCGTGCCGGTCAAAACGCCGACATTCATTAAGAACACAGGTCGATACTACAAGATTCCCGCTTGCGCGGGAATGACCTGGGGCCATTCAGTTACTCGTATATTTGCTGAATATAAATCTGCACCGGGTCACCATCGAATATTCCAAAACTGGCAAGCGCCCACGGATTGTTGTCAAACAACCCATCCTGGTCCCAATCCCACTGCAGCCAGGCTTCACCCGAGGTATCGATCAGATTGGTGATGGTCTCGGTCACTTCGATGCCGGGTGCCGACAGGGTGATTTCAAACTTACCCAATGGGGTTGTTGGGTTGATCGCGATAGCCGCCGTGTTTCCGGGCAGCGCACTGATATCACCGACCAGCACGCTTGTATCGGCATCATCGTGTCGAATCCACAGTGGGGTCACGCCGACAATGTCATAAAACTCAATATGATAATTCATGATCAGATCATTCAATTCAGATCCGAAGGCATTTTCCATACGCAGGCGTCCGAACCGCATCTGGCGGCCGGCCGGAGTCAGCGGTGCAAGCGGTTCCAGGGTCGCACCCAACGGGGTGGCGATACCATCAGAATCGGTCACATCAGTAATCACGAGGTCGATATCCTGCGCAAATGGGACGATCTGGCTGTTAGCATCCTTGTCGTAGTTGAAATCATCGTCAGCCTGGAACTCGAATTCGATCGTTCCTGAGCCGCCATCGACGAGGTTGAAAGTCGTATTCTGGGTGTAAGTCAACGCCATCGGTGTGATGCCATCTGACCCATTTTGCGTAGTATCGGCACTCGGGCCGGTGAAATTGGCGTTAGCGGCAACCAGCTTTGCCCAGACGCCGGTATAGTTCTGAGTCACACCGCCTCCGGCATTTAATGCGCTGACCACGAATGATGGTTCCATTCCGACTTCATAACCGAAATCCTGGCCGATGTAGGTAAATGGCACGGCACCACTGGTGTTGGCGTTAGCGAAACGCCCGTGTGTCAGACTCGTAATAGACAGGCTGTCGGGTGTAAAACGGCCCACATAGCCGCTTTTGGATGTCATTCTCGCGGTTTCTGCGGCGCCGATACCGAGATAGTCCAGGTCGGTGACATTGGCTGAAATCTCTATTATTCCAACCTCGTTATAGACGACGTTCGGATTGGAGCCGGCGCCTGCAACAAAACTCATTATGACAGTGCCGACGGGCAGGCCGGGATCGACACCTGCGGCCGGCGCAAACAGCAATGAGGTCAATTCGATAGCCTCATTTTCCTGGCCGAAATTTGGAGTACCGGTATATACGGTGCCACCCAGCGTCACGCTGTTGTTGCTCAGGTCGTCATTGTTCGACGGGTCGGTATCATCATGGTTATCCGCGATACCATCGGAGGGGCCGAGGTCATCGTCAGCACTGTTCCACAGTACAGCTACCACGTTCACTGTAAAACTCGATCCGGCGGAGGTCAAAATATCGCCGACCTCGGTCGAGGCATGTGGTGGCGACGGATGCGGCACGCTGACATCGAAACCAAACGGACGAACCACGAAACTGTTGCTGGCGCCGATCAAGTCTTCTCCACTCGGTAATAGCGCATAGCGTGCGTGTAACTGTATTTGCCCTGAATCCGGATAATTCATGACGATTTCGGCAGTGCTGTCCGAGATCGTGCCAAAATCAAGCGTAACGTTACTGTAATTCAGTGGATTACCCAGATCGGTTCCGTTGACCTGTGTTGTTGGAGCCGTGGCTCCGAGGTAAATTGGCCGTTGACAGGCAGCGGCATTCTCACACTCAAAGGCGATCTCGACGACCACGGCATTGCCATTCAAGGCGGCTTCACAGGCACCGGTCTGATCGTTGGTTTTGATCGCCTGCAGCTCAAGCAATTGCGCGCCATAGCCGGTGTCCGAGTTTTTACCTGAAATCTGTGTTCCGATCGGATTGGGCAGACTATTCACAAGAAAATTAAACCCGCTGGCCGCATAGATAAGTGGCGGATCATCCGAGGCATCGGCGCTACCGCTGGTCTCGCTGGTGGTTCCGTCCGAGGCATTGATATCGATTGTTTCGGTAAAAGTATTAGCAAGAGCCAGCACAACAGAACCACTTTCCGATCCATCAAACAAATAGGTGGCAGCACCGTTACCGAGGTTGTTCAAATTAGCCGCATTGCCTCCGCTGACATAGCTCCAGTCTCCATGTGTTGTGTCGACGCTTAAACTGACTGTTCCCGTGTAGGCAATATCGACATTGTGCGGACCGCTCGCGGTATGCGCCGAAAGGGTAACGGTTTCCGCCTGACAGTTGACCGCGCTGCCATCGTGTGCGATTGAAAAATGATCGGTAAGACTACCCGAACAGGCATGGGTTGCATTCATGTCGACTATGATTTCACCGACGCTTTGAACCTTGTCGTAAACACGCACCTCGTCGATGATGCCATTGGCCGAATTCGCGCTCGCACCGGGATGATAAGTGCTGCGATTGTCGCCGAGGTAAAGCGTCCGCAGCGCACCAATCTGGCCATTGGTGCCGGTTGCATTGATCGCCGCTAGCGCACCGTTGACGTATATTTGCCGCGCACCACTCATATCCCAGGTCACCGCAATGTGGGTCCAGATACCGGCATTGATGGCATTGGCCGCGGTTAGAAATGTGTAATCGCCATCGGCGCTATCCTCGAGCGCAAAGCGAAGTTGCCCACTGTTCAACAAGACCACGTAGAAGTACTTGTCCGACCCGGGCAGGTCGTCCGGTGACGCATCGGCGAGCATCCGATCGCCACCGCCAACCCAGTTGGCGTTGCTGTTGTACCAGAAACTGAGCGTGCCAAGATTACCGACATCGGCGTCGATATCGATATCGCTATCGAAGCCGTACTGCGCAGCGTTCGAATTATTAAACGGAATATCGATACCTCGACAGACCTGGGCCGGAACCGAGTCGACGCCGGCACCGGTACCGAGTGCCGATGCACCGGTGAAATTCCCCGACTGGTCGACGACTTCTCCGGCACTGCCATTCCAGACCCCGGCATCGGCATCGAGCTGGAACCAGGCGAGCGAGCCCGCACAGCTGCGATTGCTACCGTCGAGATTGAGCCCCACCACCTGATTGGTGTAAATCGATGTCACCGCGCTGTCGGAAAGTGCCGAATTGAAAATCAGCAATTCATCCAGGTCACCCTGCAAATACTCGGGCGAACCACCAGTATCCTCAATGCGTCCGATACTGGAAAAAGGGGTGCCAATGACGCCTGCTGGCAGCGTGCCGGACTGGTCCAGGACGCCGTCGATGTAGATTTTGTAATCTCCGCTTAGCGCATCACGCGTCAATACAACATGGTGATAGCTACCATCGTTGATCGCGACGGTCGATTTACTGGCGTAATTGTCTCCCACTGAAATGCCGATCCGGCCACTGGCATCGAGCCAGCCCCAGAAGATGTCATCCGTGCCCCCGGATAGTTCCGCACCGGCGACTCCGGGCGCCCGCCAGCCGGTGTTGTCACCGGTTTGCGTAGTACGAATCCAGAAGCTCATCGAGGCGGTGGTGCGCAGGTAGGAAAAGATATCGCTCGACTCAATGTAATCGTCCACACCGTCGAAGCCACCTGCGCGACAAATCTGACCCGGATTGATCGTGCTCAGACCGCTGGCCGCATTGGCATTTGCGTGATTACCATTGCCACTGCTGTCGGCGACCTCGTTGGCACTGCCGTTCCATTGCAGTTCATCCATGCGGAACTCAATCTCGGGTTGCACCACTTCGAGTACGCAGACGTCATCGAGATGCCAGTAATCCCAGTCCGAGCCACTACCGCCGGTTTGTTGAAACCGTACCCGCAGCCCGGCGTGTTGGGCATCGGCTGGTAGCGCATAACTGCGCAGGTAAATTTCTCCAGGCGTTCCATTTCCGGCAAAGGTTTCGAGGGTTACCCAGGCATTCAGGTTGTTCAGATACTGTACTAGCAAGTCTTCGCCACCATCAGGATTCTCGCTGAAACTGTCGTCTCCGCGGCGAATCCAGAGGCTCAGTTGATACGGCTTGCCAAGCGCATCGATCGCAGTGCTATTGGTGACGTTGACCAGGCCCCAGCGGGTGAACAGACTGTTCGCACCCGAATTGAAAGTATCCGAATTAATGCCGGCGCTACCGCCACCGACGGCGTCTACGGCCCAGTTACCGAGACCGGATTCGAAATCATCACAGAATCCCGGGCTCGTCACGATCGGCACAGAGGCATCGTGTATGGAGATCGCACCGATCGCCCAGTCGTCCGCTTCGTTCAAATTCCAGCTCAGGCTGGTCGACGCGGCACCGGTAAAGGTCGCTGCGGCACCCGCGGTGCGATTGTTGCCGTTTTGTGATTTCAGGGTCCATTGAGCCGTCCCGCCGGAAACCACCGGATTGTTGTCCTGTTGTTCTGCCGCCATGACACCGAATACCAGCTCACCAGCCGCGGATGAGACCGTGGCGCTGGCCGTGTTGGAATCACCGCTATTCGATTGGAAACTGCCATAAGGGCTTGCCTGGTGAACGCCGGTAAATGTGATAACGCCCAGAATTGCGCCTCTCTGAACCTGCTCGTTGAAGGTAACCACGACGTTTGCTGTGGTGCTCGGGGGATTCAGATAGGACCACAATTCAACTCTTGAATCGTTACCCTGACTCAGCTGGCCGACAAAGTTGAGCCCGGTGCCATTGTAGGTAACCGTATTGACGCTCTCCAGGTCCTCGTTTAGCAGTGACACACCGACAATCATCAGGCGATCGGCACCGGCACCGGTGGTGTGCGATACCGTCAGCGTGGTCGGGTTGTTATCAACCGTTGTCGAAACACTGTCGACGACAATCGCCGCATGTCCAGTAACGCCAAACCACATCAGCACCAATGCGACCGTTATCCGCAGATAGCGCGTCAGGGATTGATTAATGGGGGAGTCGGCCATGTCGTTAAAAAGAAATCGTAATTAGTGTTAAGTATAATCAAGGATCTGTAGCGCTGACCGGGAACCGCCTGGGTAATTCCGAATATTCGATAAAGCGCATGCGTTTTGCGACATATGGCGAGGATTCGGGCGCAACTGACTGCAAAATCATTAAAATTAATATAGAAACATAATTTATCGTTGGCTTTTGACGCTTTTGTATAGCATATTTCCGGGTTCTTACCCCATTATTTTGTTTTTTATCAATTAGTTAGAGACATGTCTGAAAGTAAAGTAAAACATATAAGTGCAACCGAAGCACACACTTTGATGCAGAAGGAACCCAGCACCGCGTTTATCGACGTACGCTCAGATATGGAGTACCTGTTCATCGGCCACCCCGCTGGCGCGGTGAATATACCGTGGATTGACGAACCCGATTTTGTCATCAACCCAGACTTCGAACGAGAAGTTCGCAAGTTAATCCTCGGCGGGGTAATCCAGTCGTCGGAGCACGACAGCGTTCCCGTGGTGCTGATCTGTCGCAGTGGCAACCGTTCGGAAGAAGCCGGGAAACTGCTGATCGAGCATGGCTTCAAGCATGTTTACAATGTTGAACATGGTTTCGAGGGTGAACTCGACGATCATCATCACCGCAGCACCGTGAGTGGCTGGCGCTTCGATGGACTTCCCTGGGAACAGTGCTAACCCAGGGTTGAGCAAACGATTACTCGCCTTGTAACCACCCTCAAATCATCTGGTGATCAGTATTCCGCCGCCCGTCCTTCTGGCAACCCGGGTTTTATCCTACGTATCCAGCAGCTTAAAATACTTTCTGCAGTTCACAGGCTCTAGCCTGAATTTCTCACCAGTCAGTCTCAAGCCTCGTCATAATTCATTGAATATGAAAGATTATTCGATAGTTTTTATGCCCAGTGAGACCGTGCGACTTGTAATCGGACTGAGCCCTGTCCCCGTCAGACCCGAATGGCTCTACTTAAGCTCGCAACCATCGTCATACCAATCTAACCTCGAGCGGATAAAC
>JAAESG010000321.1 GCA_024229615.1 Gammaproteobacteria bacterium
ACCCAATGCCCAACCCGGCTTCGGGCTGCCGGAAGTGTTCCGTGAGTTCAGTCGGCTGCTGCAACGCTGTGTTCCCATCGACCAACGCGAAGCCACGGCGATCGAGGCCTTCTATCGCAAAACAGGCCCTTTGCCCGCTCAGCCTTTTAGAGAAGCCATCGATAAGACCCGTAATGTCCTTGGACCTAATCGTGCTCTAAAGGCCTATCTGCAATACCTCGACAGGCTTGTCCAGGCACAGAAAAACAAACCCGATTCGGAGGATCAGCCATGAATACAACCAACCACTTTGCCTTCGCCGACTTTGTACGTGCACTTGAAAACCTTGAAAAAACCTTTCGCAACCAACACGACCGCTATCTGCTTTTGACCGGAGAGACCGGTGTCGGTAAAACCATGCTCTGCCGGCAACTGAACACCGCTCTTGATCGTTGCCGCTACCGCGTGTTGTATTTTTCTCACGCACGTCACCTGTGCGCTACGGGCTGTATCAGAGTCCTGGCTGACCGATTCAGACTGCCGACACGACGCTCTCACAGCGAAACGCT
>JAAESG010000322.1 GCA_024229615.1 Gammaproteobacteria bacterium
GCCGGTTTCCCGAACGAGAGTAGGCGGCTCTTCTGTGGATGGATGGTCAGGCCGAATCGCTCGAAACGCTTCGGCAGGATTTCCGCTATCCTTTTGGCGTCGTCTTCCCGCTCGCAGCCGATGACGAAGTCGTCGGCAAACCGTACGATGAAGCACCGGCCCCGCATCTGCGGTTTGACTTCTCTTTCAAACCAGTCATCCAGTACATGGTGGAGATAGATATTCGCCAATAACGGCGATACTACGCCGCTTACAATCTTGCATAATTGATCTGCCTGTGTCGGTTCCAACTGCGCCATTGTCGTCGTTCAAACCACCTTCCGGCTCTATCCGAAAAACAACGACGACTTCCTCTTTGTGTACTTCAACGCGTTTAACCAATGCTCTGATGATCTCGCGCCTGGTATGGAAATCTATCGAATCCAATCTGTCATTAACCGTTTTGGCAAATTCCTCCAAGCGGCTGATCACTAGAAACAGCTCGAATTGGGTGACGTTATGCTGTTTGCATTCTTCGATCTGGCACTCCAACTGCTGAAGCTTGATCTTCAGCTGGCCTATTTTCGGCTCGAAGTCCTCTTTATCAATCAACCCATCGGCATAACTGTCGATGAGGCGTGACTTCCCTTTTTTCAAATTACGCTTCTGCTTTTCCAGGGCCGTTGTATCGTGTTTTTCTTTTTCATCCCGCTCCAAAATATCAAGCCGGCGCTCATATTCTTTCTTCAAACGCTCGGGATTTCTTAATATATCGACGACTTGCCCCCATACCAGATCATCCAGCCTGTCTGTTCTCACCTGCGGGTTGTCGCAAATCCGCTGACCACCAAATCGGTAACTATCCGTCCCTATGCAGCGGTAGTATGCATATTGCTTCTTGCCCTTGCTGGCCGCGCTACTGACCTTCTTTCCGTAGTACGCGTAATGGCAATGTCCGCATACCGTTAACCCTTGGAGTAAATAGGCCGCTCCCCTGCGCCGCCGTCGGGCTCGCTTCCTGTTTTCGTCTAGCTGATGCTGTACGGCCAGAAACAGTTCTTCGCTGATAATAGCCGGCACCGGTATCTCGATCCAGTCCTCTCGATTTGTCCTTTCTACCGAATACGGCCTCTTAGGCGTTTCTGCGCTGTGTTTCTGTGGACGCACCCTGGGCCTGAGATCTCTCGCTTTGGTCTTGCCAAAGGCCGCTCTGCCCATGTAGGCGGGGTTTTGCAGCATCCCCCACACCACACTCCGGTCCCAGTCGGCCTTTCCCGTTTTCGTCTCGATTTGTGCCTCCCCCAAACGCCGGCATACCTCGCCTATGCTCAGCCGCTCTACTCCGATCCCGTGGAATATCTGTCGTACTGTCGCGGCTTCCGGCAGTTTGATCACATATTGCGCAGGCTCTCCATCCAATTGCTTGCGTATATACCGATAGCCGTAAGGCGCATTGGACAATACGTTGACACTGCCGCCCTTCGCCCGATGGATCTTGCCGCGGCGGTTGCGCTCCATGATCTTGGCGCGCTCGTATTCGGATATCATGCCTTGCATCTGTAGCAATAACTCCTCTTCCGGCGTCTTGCCGATGGCATGATTCAAAAACCGCACCTCAACGCCTGAATCCGAAAACTCCTCCATCAATAACGCTTGGTACGCGTACTTTCGAGACAAACGGTCCGGCGATAAGATGTAGAGCCGATCAATCAATCCCAGCGATGCACTGTCTCTCAACCTTTCCAGCTGTGGGCGTATCAGGGTCGCGCCACTCACGCCCGCATCGACGAACATCATTTCTTCGATGAGTGTCTCGCCATCGGATTCAATCTTCTCTCTCAGTGATGCTGTTTGACTCCCGACCGTATTGTTTTTGGCTTGCTGATCCGATGATACTCGTGCGTATATCGCAACGACCCTGTCCTTGTTCATGTTTCACCTCCTTCAATCGCTGCTTCAGTGTTGGCCTCTTCATTCTCTTGGCGTTCTGTTGAAACAATACGAGAATCTACCGGCCTCAATTGCTCGTACGCTTTGACTAGCCAGTTGGACGAGAACCGATTCGGCTCGAACTCGATACGGATCTGTAAATTTGAATGACGTTTTTTCATTGCTTACGCTCCTTGCAGGTTGAAAAAACGACGTCAACATCAAGGAAAAGGCTGACATAGGTGTCCGGGCGACCATGGAATCCTGGCCTCAGACACCCTCTGTCGATGCGTAAGCCCCATTTTACACGGGATTTTGCTCTGTTGTTGCCGGTGCTGTATCGCCGTTATTGGCTAATATCTACCTCCACCATGTACTGGATGACTGGTTTGAAAGAGAAGTCAAACCGCGGATGCGGGGCCGGTGCTTCATCATACGATTTGGCGACGAC